>JANODD010000083.1:0-36007 GCA_031412515.1 Planctomycetia bacterium
CCACAAATTACGTAGTGCTTTGTCCAACTTAGATTTTGGGATGTGCTATGGTCTGGTTTTAGTGTGCCACTGGCTTTCTCAGGTAGCATCCGGGAATCCGGATGCTACCTGAGAAAAGGCCAGTGAAACGAAGTAGGTGATCTCCCGTCAAATGACTCCTCCCAGCTCTAATCCACTCGGCGAGAAAGCGGTCGAAGTTTTACTCTTAACGCGCCCCACACTACATTCCGTTTTTGGGAGCGAATTTGCGCTATTATGGATTGCGGTTGACGAAGTTTGTTACTTCGGCCCACGTTATCCTATGTGCCTCGGCATTGGCTCGACTTAAAGGGCTCGAACTCATGTACGTAAGTTTTTACGGTACGCATTTGAATTAGTGTGCCACTGGCTTGCCGCTTGCCCCGTAGAGTCCGGAAACGTATCGGACTCTACGGGGCAAGGCCAGTGAACCGGAGCAGGTGACTCTAACAACCGTTACCCGTGCCAACGCTAACTCACTCGCCGTGAAAGTTGTCGAAGTTTGTAAGCAAGCGAACTGCAAAACACTCCAATAGATGCATCACCGCGGTGGTGGTAGAGTGCTATGTCGTAAGCGCCGCTTGCTGCGACGTTTATTACGTCGGCGGCCATTGTGCAAAGCACCGACACCTTGGAATGAAGTATTGAATTTAAACCCGTACGCTTCGGTTCACTGGCAAACCAGTGGCACACAAGCCAAATTCGCAACATCAAAAAAAAGCGCAAGCGGGTGGCTTACACAAGGGTCTCACAGCGAGCGGCGTTTAAAAGGCTTGGAGCGATCTTTTGAAGCGGTAAGACTTCATTGACACCACCTTTTGCGATGGCCTCTTTGGGCATACCAAAGACAACGCACGTTGCTTCATCTTGAGCGACAGTTTTGGCCCCGGCATTCTTCATCGACAACATTCCCGCAGCGCCATCATTTCCCATGCCGGTCAGAATTGCCCCGACTCCGTTTTTACCGAGGTATCGTGCGCAGGACTCGAAAAGCACATCGACGCTAGGACGATGGCGACTGACTGGTGGCCCAGACGACACTTTCACGCCATAGGTTGCACCACTGCGATAGACTTCTAAGTGATAATTGCCCGCTGCGATGAGGACGTGCCCAGGCAGGATTCGGTCACCATCTTGTGCTTCCTTGACGCGAACCTGACAGTGGCGATCAAGTCGCTGAGCATATGAATTTGTAAAACCTTCTGGCATGTGAATCACGCATACGGTGCCCGGTGCGTCAGGGGGAAATGCGGATAGCACTTCGAGCAACGCTTCGGTGCCACCGGTGGAGCCACCGATCGCGATCACTTTATGCGTGCTGGTAATCAGCGAGTTTGTGGGAACTGGCTTTGGGCCTGAAAAGACTGGTCGTTCGGTGGTTACTTTGCGGCGTTGGATTTTGGCGCCGGCCGCAAATTTGACCTTCTCAATGATCTCATCGACCAGCAAATCCATGCCTGCCGTCACGTCCAACTTCGGCTTGGTAATGAAATCGACAGCACCCAGTTCCAGTGCACGCATCGTAGTCTGGCAACCTTTTTCGGTCAGCGATGATAACATCACCACTGGCATCGGTCGGCCTGCCATGAGCTTCTCAAGGAATGAAAGCCCGTCCATGCGAGGCATTTCAACGTCGAGTGTCAGTACGTCTGGATTCAGCGCGAGAATTTTTTCTCTTGCGTCAAAGGGATCTTTCGCAGAACCGACGACTTCGATCGCGCGGTCAAGTTGCAATATCTCGGTGATTAACTGTCGCATGAGCGCAGAATCATCGACTACAAGTACTCGGGTCTTTTTCATATTTTTACTTATTCGCAATGGTGTTGTATCGTGTAATATCGGTCTCGATGAACTACTTGATGCATCGTTCTGCGCCAGCGTTGTCCGGTGCTGGGTGGCCCGTTGTCGTCTTTGGCGAGTCGTAGTTAAGGTTAGAGAGACCGAAGATATCGAGAATCAGTGCAACGTGCCCGTCGCCGAGGATGGTGGCACCGGAGACTCCGGGTACTTTTCGGAAGTTGGTTTCCAAATTTTTGATCACGACCTGTTGTTGGCCAATCAAGTCATCAACTCGCAGGGCGAGCCGCTTTCCTTGATCTTCGACGATTACAAGTAGGCCTTGCTCATCGCCTTGGTCATTGGCCTTGATATTCAGAGCGTGATGCAATCTTAGAAGCGGGACAACTTCGCCACGCAATGAGATCACTTCCCCGACTCCAACGATACTATGGATTTCATTGGCTGATACGCAGATCGATTCAATCACCGACAGCAGAGGGATAACAAAAACTTCGTCAGAAAGACGTACCAAAAGTCCGTCTAGAATTGCCAAAGTTAACGGCAACCGCACTGTGATCGTTGATCCTTTACCTTCTTCTGATTTGACACTCACGCTGCCCTGCAACGCTTCAACATTCCGTCGTACAACATCCATTCCAACACCGCGTCCGGAGACATCGGTTACTGCCGCGGCAGTCGAAAAGCCTGGTAGGAAAATTAGATTACAGATTTCTGCATCCGACAGGTTTGTATCAGCCGCAATCAGTCCGCGTTCGACCGCTTTTGCCAAGATTCGCTTGCGATTCAGGCCACGACCGTCATCGATCAGCTCGATGTACACGTTGCCGCCTTGCTGGTAGGCACGCAGAGTGACAACACCTTCAGCTGGTTTTCCGGCAGCGATGCGATCTTCGGGCGTTTCAATGCCATGGTCGGCTGCATTACGGACCATGTGAACCAGAGGGTCGCTGATCTGATCAACAACGGACTTATCCAACTCGGTTTCATCACCCGTAGTCACGAAGTTAATCTGTTTGCCAACTTTCTTGGCAACATCCCGAATAACTCGGTTCATCTTCTGGAATGTAGCTGCAATCGGTACCATTCGAAGCCCGAGACTCATCTCTTGCAAGTCCCGCACTATCTTGCCAAGACCCGACATGGATTCAAGCCCGCGGCCACCTGCTATCGAGACAATTTCTTGCTCGACCATGGAAGCCCCGATTACCAACTCTCCGATTTGATTAATCAGTTCATCGAGACGCTGGCGATCGACACGAACGGTCTCATTCTCGCCACCAGCTTTCGCAGTCGTCGGCGCAGTGCGGCGGTCATTGCCGCTACGATTCTCGGCAACTTCCTTCTCAGGTTTTTCAATGGATTCAGTGGTAGGCTCGGTTACGCTAGCTGTTTGAGCGGCGGTCGAACTGGTCGACTCGGCACCAATCGGGCTCGACGTCGTTGCTTGGATCGGTTCGACCGTATAGGTGCTGCCAGCGTCCAGGAACATGAACGCATCATGGATAGTTCGTTCAGGTTTCTCGGTTGCCAGTTCCAAAGTCCAAGACAGATAACACTGCTCGGGTTCGATTTCGGCAAGCGATGGCAAGGCCGTGTCGTTAAGATTGTTCTTGATAACGGTACCAAGTTCACATAGTTCGCGAAGCAGTAGCATCGGATCTTGGCCGAAGCGGAAGAACTCTCGCGATGGCAGAAGTGTGACACGGTACGAACTTTGAGGAGTCACAACTGCGTCAGACGCTGATACCTTCGATGACGATTCGGTGGATGCTTGACCGTTTACACGACGCAGTTCACTGAGCACTTGTTCCATGTTCTCTGGCATCGGCGAGCCGTCTTTGGCATTGGCTACCAGTGCGTCGATGATGTCAACACTCGCCAGCAGTAATTCGATCAGCTCGCTTGTCGTATCGACGATGCCGTCACGCAAGCGTTCGAGCAAATTTTCCAAGACGTGCGTGAAACGCCCAACTTCATCGATTCCGAATGTTGTACTTGCGCCTTTGATGCTGTGCGCGCCTCGGAAGATGGTGTTGAGTAATTCAGTGTCTCGTGGAGCGTTCTCTAGCTGCAGGAGAGCGGCTTCCATGTATTGAAGGTGCTCGGCGGCTTCGACATAGAAGGCAGCCCGAAATTGGCTCATATCAATTTGCATTGTTGTTACTCGTGTTTGTCCTGCGCCGATTTGAGACTAGCGAACCACTTTTTTGACGATCGCCATCAATTGATCAGGGTTGAATGGTTTCACCATCCAGCCTGTTGCGCCGGCTGCTTTTCCTTCTTGTTTCTTTGCATCCTGCGACTCGGTGGTGAGTAGGAGGATCGGCGTAAATTGAAATGCTGGCTTGGCTCTTAGCGCTTTGATCAAGGTGATGCCATCCATTTCAGGCATGTTCAAGTCCGTGATCACAATATCAATGGGTTGTTCATCGCTTTTGGCGAGTGCGTCGGCACCATTGATGCCTTCGATTGTGTCGAAGCCAGACGACTGAAGGGTGAACGTCACCATTTGTCGCATGGAAGTTGAATCGTCTACTACAAGTGCTGTCTTTGCCATCTCAGTAATCTCCCCATAAAATGAATCTTAGATTTAGAAAAGTTCGATTGAGCTTTCTTCAGTCTCAGTTGCGGCTGCGTCGACAATAGCTCGTTCGGAATTCATGGTCGAACGCTCTGCCAACCGCTCTAACCAAAACTGCGTAAGCGATTGTTGCATTTCGGCGTTGGCCGCAGCGGTGTAAGGCTTTAATTCATGAGTTAGTTCTACAATTGAGTCAATCAAGTGACCAATTCGCTGATTGACGCGATCTTGAAACTGCATCGACATCACCGCTTGACCGATGTCCAAGTTCAACTGTCGGCTCATGGCCGCGGAGTTCGAAAGTGAGTGCGTCATTTTCTCATACGACGCGGTCAATTGATCGAGCATAGTGCGAATGGAGTTTTCAGTTGAAGCCGTTGCGCCCGAATCTTCCTCGGCCTTGTTCCGGGCTCGACTCGAGGCTCGTTTCATCGCGGAACTTAGACCAGAAGCTACGCTGGTAATCGCCTGACCAACAACATTTGCTTCCTGTGCAAGCACGCTTGTTTGCTCGACCAGTTCTTCCCACTGTTCCTTGTTTTTTCCAGAGTTTCCTAAGGCGGTCCGGCCTTTACTAGACGCCCATTTGGCCGTTTCAGCGATGGAAGACATCTTCTCGCCGAGCGCAATAACGACGTTGAAGCGATCATCAATGTCTTCAATCTCATGTGAAAGTACGGTTGAAAAATCTCTGGATGACTCTGTCCGCTGCAAGAGCACTTCGAGCGACATGCCTACTCGGTGCACAAACGACTGCAGACCACCGCCGTCACAACTTGTATCGAGTGCATCTGCGGCGGTTGTCAAAGCCGAGCGAGCCCGAGTTCCCATTCCCTGGAATCCCTCACATACTCCGTTGACTGAGTTTTCCACGTCTGAGGCGATGTCTTTCAATTGAAAGGAGATTCGATCCATCACAACAAGGATTGCAGCGATGGCCGTGCTATCGGGACCTGACCTAACGTATTTGCGCGGAGCAGTATCGATGGGCAAACTCATGAGCGATCCTCGGCACGAGTAGAAATTTGGACGACCCCAGTTGTTCGCAGTCGTTCGGTGACTCCTGCGTAATCGAACCACTTGGTTATTTCGCTGGCGGCATCAAAAACGAGTTCAACAGGACCACGGTTGTCGCGCTTCGCCGCAAGCAGCAATTGCACACAGGCGGTATCCAGAGACTCTAGAGCAGAGCAATCAACGGTCCCGTTTTGCCCTTCCGAGAGCAAGCTGTTGAGAACACTCTGGAGCCGATTCGCATCGCGAATGTCAAGAGATCCTGCCAAGCGAACGGTTGTCTTGTTCGTGGCGGCACACGCATCAACCTCAATCATTCAACGCCCCCAATTTTGCGACCACGGCCAGGGTCTAATTTAATTTAAGAAAGGAATGGCCGAATTTAATGCAAAAGGATCGGGGGCGAACTTTTGCTCTGAAAACATGCCTTGCCATTAGAAATAGTGACGGTGCGGTATTCCTTTATCTATGGTTTAACTCACCTGACTTGGTAAGGGGTGATCGTTGTGCCGACTATGCTGGCGCAGCGTGGTCTCACGCGTGGAAGCCTTATTTCAAATGAGCAAGTTAAGAGTTTATTAACAATCAATGAAGCGTCGCAATGCAAACGAACCTGCTCGTTTAGAACGCTACTTTGGTGGAAGTGCATGAAAGCAGAGTCTTCGACTCATGCTGACTGCATAGAAGGCAGCTGCAGCTGCAGAAGCTTGTGGCTAAGGGGAAAAGAAAGCCACGGAATCATGGTCACCCCTAGCCCCTGTACTCAGGGGAGAGGGGCCCCGGGGGTGAGGGGCAGCGCCGTTAAGCATCTCGGCGAGTAAATGTAGCTGGTTTCGTGAGAAACCGGGCGCACCGGTGACCCTCCTACTGCATCCGGTTTCTCACGAAACCAGCTACCGCCCTAAAAAAATGCTTAACGGCGTTGGGTGAGGGGGCTTAGCGGCTCACTTCTTAAAACAGTACAGCATCGGATCTTGGAACTGTTCGGGCGGATTGCTTTTGCGCCATCTGCTCAACGGCAAGACTGCTCTGTGAATCGAGTGGCCTTACGAGCACTTTACTGGACCGCGTGTGAAACTGTACTCGCATCCCACAGGTACCGCCGGTGTGTGCAGCCACTATTGGAATGCCTTCGGTTTCTAGGAAATTGCGAGTAAACTGCACGTTCTGCTCCCCGATATTCCAATTTTTGGATTGCGAATGTACCACCGCCCCTCCACCGAAGAATTTTGCCTTCAGCCGTCTACGGTCGCCACCACATCGCATGATCTCATTTATGAGCATCTCCATTGCATGGACTCCGAAACTTGCGCATGCGTTGGGACTGCATTTGGATTCGGGTAACATGAAGTGGTTCATTCCGCCCACGCCGGTGTATTCATCATATAGGCACGTCGCCACACACGAGCCCAGCACAGTCGATATCCATACGGGGTCTCTGCTAGCGCGAACGTCTCCAACGATGATTGAATGTTTCGGATCTTTTGCATACGCTTCCGAATCGGAACTCTTCACAGGCGTCGAATCGACAAATGCTGAAGGGCTAGTGGGGGTTTCTTCGGGCTCGCTAACTCGAACCCTGACAGACGGTGCAGAGCTAGCTTTGGGAAGGCTTGCAGTTACCTTCTTCTTTGATGTCGTTTGGCCGGGTGCAAAGCCGTATATAGTTTCGCCCAGCGGTTTAAATCGATTCGAGATACCAAACAGGGACTCGGAGTGGCCGATGATCAAGTGACCTTCGGGGTCGAGTTTTTCTGCAAAGCGTTCAATCAGTGCAGATTGAGTCTCGGCATTGAAGTAGATCATGACGTTGCGACAAAATATGATGTCGAACTGAGTATTAATTTGCCATGGTGTCTCTTGGAGATTGATGCGACGAAAGGTGATGAGATCACGCAGTACGGGCTTAACCGTCCACGGTGATTCTTCTGACCGGGATGCTCGCGTAAAGTAATTTTGCCGAATATGCAACGGAACATCCGCCAGTCGATCTGCTTCGTAAACACCTGCGGAAGCCTTGGACAACACATCGGTATCAATATCGGACGCAAGGATTCGAATGTCCCAATCGGTATTGATACCGAAGAATTCACGGGTCGTTATAGCAATTGTGTAGGGTTCTTCGCCCGTCGAACTCGCCGAGCACCAGATACGCAGTTTCTTGGGATGCCCCGCGTTTGCCTTTTCGCGAAGCGCAGGAAAGACCGTCTTCGATAAGAAATGGAAATGGTATTTCTCACGAAAAAAATCAGTCTTATTCGTGGTCAGCGCATTGATGAACTTGGTTGTCTCATCGCGATCTTTGCCGCCGACAATGATGTCGATGTATTCACTGTAAGAACTTAGATTGAGATGCCTCACTCGCTTTGCTAGCCGACCGTGGACCATCACCTGTTTGGAATTCGACAGCGAGATACCGGCAAAATCAAAAATGAGTTTTTGAACAGTTTTAAAGTCCCGTTCGGTCAGTTTCAGTTCATCCATCATGCGCACATCAGTGTGGTAGCGGTTTTTAACAAACCCGATGCACCAGCGAAGGGTTCTTTTTAGTGTTTGTGAACGCGATAAAAGTAGCGCTCTGACTCTGCGAGCCAGAGCGCTGCGATCCAGAGCGGTTGAATTGCAACTATTAAATTACTTTGGCCAAAGCCATCTGGTTTCAGCCATAGTCTTTATGGCAATCAAGCGCGTCTAGAACTCTAGCACACCCGAATCGAGTGGAGCGGAATCAAAGGAAATTGGCACAGGTGCGTGGGTGACGCGTGCGGGCGATGCACTCGGACGCTTTGCATGGCTGGATTCCCTTGTTACTCGTGACGACTGTCCGTTACCGGCATCGAGTTGGAATCGGCCAACCAAGTCTTTCAGCTGCACGGCGTGTGAGAGCAGAGCCGTAGCGGTTCCAGACATCTCTTCAGTTTGAGAAGCATTCGCTTGGGTAACTCGGTCCATCTGGGATACCGCTTTGTTGACCTGCTCGATGCCGGTCAACTGCTCCTTGGATGCCGCGGCGATTTCTGAAACGATATCCGTCACGCGTTTGACCGAGTTGACGATCTCGCTGAGGGTCTGACCGGATTTATTGACTAGGTCTGTTCCGTTTTCGACTTTGCGAACCGAATCTTGAATCAGCGTCTTGATCTCTTTAGCGGCACTAGCGCTGCGTTGAGCCAAGTTGCGGACTTCGGCGGCTACGACTGCGAAGCCGCGTCCTTGTTCGCCTGCACGAGCTGCTTCGACGGCTGCGTTCAAAGCTAACAGATTCGTCTGGAAAGCGATTTCATCAATAGTGGTGATAATGTCAGCGATCTTTTTCGACGATTGGTTGATCTCGCCCATCGCTTGAACCGCTTCACTGACAACCGAGCCACCTTTTTCAGCGATATCGCGAGAACCGTTAGCCAGTTGACGGGCTTGCTGTGCATTGTCAGAGTTCTGCTTCACGGTCGAAGTGATCTCTTCCAAGCTGGACGCGGTTTCCTCAAGGCTTGAAGCTTGAGTTTGAGCACCATTGGTGATTTCGCGCGAAACTGCCGTCAACTGCTCAGCAGCCGATGATACAGTGCCCGATACATCGCGAACTTCACCGAGTGCCGATTTCATTGCGTGCACAGCTTGTTGCAGTGCAGCGGCGACTTGACCAATGGAATCGTCACCCAAGTTTGGAATGGTGATATCGAATTTGCCATCTGCGACAGCATTCACAGTTTCGAGAACGATTGCAACCTTACGTTGCAGATCGTCGGCTTGTTCACGTTCAAGCTGGCTTCGCTTCGCATCGCGCTTCGATGACTCTGCAATTTCCAATTCCATCTGCTTCGAAGCGGTGATATCGGTCGCGTATTTGACCACCTTGAACGGACGTCCGTTGAGATCGAATATCGGATTGTAAGACGCCTGAATCCAGACTTCTCTGCCACCCTTTCCAAGTCGTTTGTATTGCGCCGCTTGAAATTTGCCTACCCGCAGGTCATCCCAGAACAGGCGATATTCATGTCCGGCCGCAAAACTTGGTTCTACAAGCATACTGTGGTGCTTACCCTTCACTTCATCCAGGGAATATCCAACCGTTGCGAGAAAATTACTGTTTGCGGCTCGAATAGTTCCGTCCATGTTGAACTCGATCGTCGCCTGGGCTTTATCGATCGCGGCCAATTGCCCCTGATAATCAGCGTTCTGCAACTTAGATTCGGTGACGTCCGTAGCAAACTTGACGACTTTGAAAACGCGGCCGTTCTGGTCAAAAATTGGATTGTACGAAGCCTGAATCCAAACTTCTTTACCACCTTTGCCAAGGCGTTTGTATTCGGCCGTTTGGAATCTTCCAGTTCGCAAGTCGTCCCAGAATCGTCGATACTCAGCACTATTTCCATAGGCCGAATCAACGAACATACTGTGATGTTTGCCTTTGATTTCATCGAGAGCATAGCCAAGCGTGTTTAGGAAGTTCTCGTTGGCGGTCTGAACGTTTCCCTGCAAATCAAACTCGATGACGGCTTGAGTCTTGCTGATGGCTTGCAGTTGCCCCTGGTAATCCGCATTTCTTAGTTTCATTGCGGTAATATCCGTTGCGCATTTAATCACCTTGACGGCGCGACCTTGCTGATCGAGCATCGGATTGTACGAAGCTTGAATCCAAACCTCGTCCCCATTTTTGCTGAATCGTTTGAATTCAGCTTCCTGACGCTTGCCGGCTGCCAAGTCATTCCAGAATTGTCGATACTCAGGACTTGAAGCAAACTTCGGTTCGACGAACATACTGTGATGCTTGCCAACAATTTCATCCAGTTTGTACCCTAAGGCTCTCAAAAAGTTCTCATTGGCGGTGACGATCGTACCATCCATTTTAAACTCAATCGTCGCTTGGGATTCGTCGAGCAGCTTCTGCTGACCCTTCAATTCCGTTGTGGATCGGTCGACACTGCTTAAGAGTCGAAAAACGTAAACGCCAATGCCGACAAAGCAAGCCGCAGTGAGAGCGATCAACGAGGAGAACGCAGTGCTCTGTCGGTTACTTTCCACTCTTGAGACTTGTGCTAACGCTTGGTTGTATTCAATCGCTAACTTGACGGTTTCATCAATACTCTCGCGGTGTTTTTCGTAAGCGGGTTTAAGCTGGGACGAAAAAACTTCCGTCGCGAGCTTTACATCTCCTACTTTGATGGCTGGCAGAAAGCGACGTTCGACCTCGTCGAAGAACTGAACTGCTGGAGTATGCGATTTTACTAGAAGCGAGTCATACATTTGCCGTATCTTTTCTCGATTGGCGATCACCCTGGCTTGACCTGGATCGCTTTGCGAGTTGTCGCGAAACTCTTGCCAACGCGACTGCGACGCATCGTATTCGTCTTTCAGTCTAGTCAGAGAAGCGACCAGTCTATCTCGCGTCAACGCATCGTTATCTTGCAGTAACTGCGAAGCGTTAGAAAATGATTCGATGATGTAATGGGGAGGAGGCAAAATGTCAGCAACGAGGTCTTTACCACCCATCACTTTTTCGAAGATGGGCCCTCCAACTTTGATGCGGGATGACGTGCGACCAACGATAAGCCCCAGCGATAGCGACGCTATTAGGCAGCTTCCCAGTACAATGGAAAATGAAGTTCGCGGATTCAGTTTGTTTAAAAATGACATATAATTCCTTGAGTATTTTAAAAATGCTTAAATATAAGACGTTTTCTACAGGCTTATCGGCGTACTTTGATCGGCTAAAAGGTGTTCGATATCTAACAAGGTGACGATCTGATCACCTGACTTGGCAAGCCCCATGATGAACGAGGTGTCGGCGTCACCCAGGTTAGGAGGGTTTTCAATCGCATCAGGGTTGATATCCAAAACATCGGAGACTGCGTCAACGACTAGGCCCATGACTCGGCCCCCGACATTGACCACAATGATTACCGTGAATTGATCGTATTCCGCGAAAGGCATGCTGAACTTGCTGCGTAGGTCGACGATGGGAACCACCGTGCCGCGCAAGTTCATGACCCCCTTTATGCACGCGGGCATGTTTGGAATCGGTGTAACCCGAGAGAAATTCTTGATCTCTTGAACTCGAAGAATCTCAATCCCAAAATCTTGATTGTTGACCGTGAACGTCAAATATTGGCTGGCTACCAGAGTGGTCATTGAGAACCTTCTTGAATGGTTTTTATTGGAAACGATGCATCTTCCAAGATCGGAGATGCGATAGCGAGAAAGCTAACGGCGCTGAAAGACAAACCAGTCACTGTTCGTAACTGGTTACAGTGATTCATACGAATCGGTCGGTGTGAAACAACACGACCAAGCATCGATGCAAACATATGCCCCCTCTTCATGAGTGTCGATTTAAACGCGGCTGACAACGGAATACTGAAGGTTGCTAAGGGGGGCGACTTCAGACTTTCGAAATATCGCTTACGAATGTGGGCGATTTGCGGTAAAACCGCTACAAGAGCCGCAAATTGCGTCTTGAAGCACAGCTGGCAGTACAGATTGGGGCAGAAGAACAGGTCGAAGCGACTTTAGCGATTGCGTTAGCTGGAATGCTTTCCCGTTACCTACCAGCAACTACCTGACCAGCAGAACCTCAACTTCGCCGTGCGAATTGGCAGATGCTCGCGACATGCCTGACGTATTGCAACGCATAGTGATCTCACCCTTGGAATCGATAGCGATGATTCCAGCGGTATCGGGTTCAAGAATCCGCTCGGTCATTTCTTCAACCGCTGCGGCGAGCGACATCGATCGGTATTTCATCAGTGCATGCAAATGAAATCCAACGCTGTTGCGAATGAAATGCTCGCCGATACCTGTTCCACTAATTGCGAGTGTTTCGTTATCAGCAAAAGTGCCCGCGCCCAAAATTGGCACCGATCCGACACGTCCCCATTTCTTGTTAGTCAATCCACCGGTCGATGTTCCCGCAGCCAAGTTGCCGTGCGTGTCGAGTACGACGCAGCCGACGGTCCCCTTGCCGGTTGTTTTTGATGACTTTGCTTGGGCCTCTTTCTCGACCGCGACTTTCCATTCAGCTCGCCGATGCTCGGTGCTGAAGTAAGAGTTGGGAACGCGTTCGATGGCAGCATTCGACTTCATCTCGTCCGCAAATTTTTCGGCTCCATCACCAATCAGCAACACATGGTTTGTATCGGTCATAACGAGTCGGGCGAGCGAAATTGGGTTCTTAATTGTGGTAACACCGGCAACCGCTCCGCCATTATGAGTCTTGCCGTCAGCGATAGCAGCATCGAGCTCATGGGTTCCGACATTGTTAAATACGGCTCCACGTCCAGCGTTGAAAAGAGGTTCGTCCTCAAGCACTCGGATCGTTTGTTCGACGGCATCTAGCGCAGTGCCGCCTTTTGCTAACAGATCGCGGCCAGTAAACAACGCTCTCTTAAGAGCTTCCTCATGAGCCAATTTTTCGGCCGCGCTTAGTTTGTCGGGCTCGATGCCTGCACCGCCATGAATGGCAATCGAGTAACGGTTAACGGGCGGCGTCTGTGCAGGCACTGTCTCGGCCGTTTTGATGAAAACGGTACTCACAATAGTAAATAAGAACAGCAAGGACATAGCGCGGCTAAACAACATAGGTCACCTTGGAGATTTCGATCGTTACAAACAAAGCGAATTTACTCTTCGAAGTCCGTATCCGCTTTTTCAACGTTCAGCTCTTTGATCCAGATGTTGCGATAACGGACGTCATGTCCTTCGGCTTGTAACTTAAGTCCGCCTGGAATATCGGTTAAACCTTTGCCACCATTGTTACCGCCGTCGATGCCTGAGTTCGGACCACCCCAGACTTGAGTGATACTGTGGTTGGTATGAACTTTCTTTCCGTTGAAGTACATGGTGACTAGCGGTTGCTCGGTTAATTTGCCATCTTTGAATCGAGCGGCTCGGAAGGTCACGTCGTACGAATTCCACTTTCCAAGTCCATTGTAAAGTTCATACGGAGTGGCGGCTTCATTGATGATCGCAGCCATCCCATGAGAGGTTTTGTCACCGTCAAGAACTTGAATCTCAAAGCGGTTTTGCAAATAGACACCGCTGTTGCCACCCGGCTTCATGATCAAGAACTCAACGTGTAGACGAAAGTCCTTATAAGCTTTCTTCGTGACGATATCTGCAGCGCCGAATTTGCCACCTGCAGAAGCAGGATCGTCGGTCATGATGGCTTTTCCACCATCGACGGGATCATCGACGACTTTCCATTTAATCGGCAGCGAACTGGAGAACCGCGGGCCTTCCCAGTAAGTCCATTTGGCGTCGAGCATTTCGCGCGAGCCGTCAAGAATGACTTCGGCCCCATCAAGCGGCTTGGCACCGACGCCAACATCCGCTTGAACAACAGTTTGAATAGAAAGTAGACCTACCGACAAAGCCAACAAACGTTGACCGAAAGTCTTGATTTGCATGTTCTTCCCTCCCCGGATCACAGAATTGAACCTGCGCATCCTACCTGAAGATTGCAGCTATGTGCAATTCCTGGGAGTCTTGGTAGCTGGATTCGCGTTTTGGTAGCTGGAATCGTGAGAATCCGGTTGAACCAGCTCAGGCATTGGACAACCCTTCCGGATTCTCACGAATCCAGCTACACAATTTCTCTGTCCGGATTCTCACGAATCCAGCTACACGTATTTCTCTGTCCGGATTCTCACGAATCCAGCTACGCAGACATCTGCCTACGCGGCTCCGCGTTTCTTCGAAGCTTTGTTCGGCGAAATCCACTGGCTGATGTCCTGCAAACGCTTATCCCAATCTTTCGACACTCGAAGCTGGCAGAAAGCTTCAAAGAGCAAGTCGACTGTTTCATTCAACGTGCGGATCGCGTCGATACGGCTTTCAAGCAATTCGACCCCCTGAGCCTCCTTGTCGGCTTGCAGTTTTGCACCGCTAATTGAAAACGTTTCGGCTTGCAGAGTGAGATCGTACTGCTGACCGAAACGTACCAAGACTAGCCCGGCCTTTCGAGGCATTTTTCCGGAACGGATGGCCTCCATCGCTTCGGGCAACTTGGTTGGAATCTCAGACGAGATCGATTCCTTACCGGATTCTCCCAGCGGACATTCGAGGACCAAGTTCTTAGCAAACATGGCAGTGACTTCGGAACCGTCCTTCAGTGCAATTGTGTCCGTTTCGTTTTCGGTGTTATGCCACAACCACATCATGAATTCGTTACCCAGATAGTCGGGCAGTCGCGAATCGGCGTTCGACCAATGGGCTTCGCAACCAGGATGCGATGGGTGGAAGATGGCTGGCGAGATACTTTCCAGAGCTTCGGTTTGCTTGTTGCGCGCGGCCCAGTTCTGTGCTATTTTCCCGACGGTAATGCGCTCGAGTTCGATACCGAAGCCGCGCTCCATCAAATCGGCTGCGTGGGTGCAAGCGGATGGGCTGGAACCGCCGAAGTAAAAGATGCTTGACTGCGCATCCCACAAAATCGGAAATTGCGCCATGCGATGGTACTTGCCGGACTTGACCTCTGTTTCACAACGAGCCTCAACAGCGTCTTTGGCTTCTTGACGCTGCGATTTAGTCGGGCGTCGCTCTGGATTTTCAGCGGTGAGGGCGTTGAGCTCCATCTGCATCCAGGCTTTACGGATTGCAGAAGGGATTTGATTGGTATCGATTCGAACGGCCGCATGCAACGCGCCGTGGATGACGTTTTTATTGAGGTCAAAGGTCTGATCGAACAGATGTTGGCCGCCTAGAAAGCCAACTTGGGAGTTTTCTTCCGAAGTAGATTGAAACTTGCCGCTGCTTAAGCTCTCGAGTATATCGAGGTGCTCTTGGGTAAACTCTTTTGGGGATTCTCCGTTGACTTGAAAGCGATCGAAACCAAGACTTCCAGCGAGAAACGCCATACAACAATTCCGTAGCAAGGGTTCACAGACAGAAAATGGGCAACGTGTAAGAGAGGACTATCGACACGTCCAAGGCCATTCTCGCGTCGCGATTTTTTCAGCCGGACTTCTTCGCCGCTGAGACCAACCAGCAGCATTGATAGCACGCACAGAAAGGTCATGCACGACCGATACAACGCACTATTTCTATCGTCTTTTGCCTGCTTCGCTTGACTTTTGTTACGCCTCGTTTGACCCAAAGCCACAGCGGCGTAGGGGCGGCTCGCAGCTAAAAGCAAAAGTGAAAGCTACGATACCGTGAGTGTACGAGTCGTAGAGTATCGAGGTTCAGCTTGGCTGAGGAGAAGCGAGTGCTGCTAGTGCGTCCCTAAGAGGGGAGCAGATTGGACGGAGTTTGATTCGGACCGTGTAGACCCGCTCGTACTGCGAACTGCAAGCCAACTCCTGCGCTGCTGACTACGGGTTAAACTAGATTCGACGCCAAATTTGAAACTCGGTTGGCCATTGGTCAACATCGCTTTGGGGAAACGCTTCGCTGGACATTGGCTCCCAACTTGCCCAATCCATATCGGGAAAGCAAACATCTCCGGTCACATCTGCCAGCACCCGGGTCAGCCAAATCTCACTGCAGTAGGACATGGTCGCTCGGTAGACCTCAGCACCACCTACCACCATGACTTTGCGGCCGGCTTCTACGAGCGTCGAGACATCATCTGGTTTCGATGCGCACTTAACACTCGGAACGTCGGTATAAAAACCGGACCTGGATAGGACGATCGTTTGACGTCCTGGTAGTGGCCTACCGATCGACTCATAGGTCTTGCGGCCCATGAGCAAGCAGTGTCCCATCGTCATTTTTTTGAATCGTTTAAGATCGCTGCTCAATCGCCATGGCAACGTTCCTTGATTCCCAATCACGCCGTTTTGAGCAATGGCAACCACTGCAGTCCAGTTTCGCTCGGTAGACATTTCGCTTGAACTTCGCATAGAGAGTTAGACTGCAACCGGCGCTGGAATATGTGGGTGCGGGTTGTAGTCGACTAATTCGAAGTCTTCAAACTCATAGTCCAAGATGGAATCTCGCTTGTTGAGCAACTTTATGGTTGGCAATGGGCGAGGTTCGCGAGTCAACTGCAATCGGGCTTGATCGAGATGATTCGAGTACAGATGGACATCGCCCAGAGTGTGAACAAAATCACCTGGCTCGTAACCGGTTGCTCGCGCCATCATGATCGTTAGTAACGCGTAAGAGGCAATATTGAACGGAACCCCCAAAAACAGATCCGCGCTGCGTTGGTAGAGTTGGCAACTCAATCGACCATCGGCCACGTAGAACTGAAACAGCAGATGGCATGGAGGCAAAGCCATCTGCGGAACGTCCCCCACATTCCAGGCATTCACGATCAAGCGGCGGCTGTTGGGGTTGTCGCGAATCTGCTGTTGGACTTCAAGGATCTGGTCCACTGTTTGCCCGTTCGCAGATTCCCAGCAACGCCATTGCTTGCCATAGACCGGTCCCAACTCCCCGTGTTCATCCGCCCACTCGTCCCAAATAGACACTTTGTGCTTGTGCAGAAAACTTAGGTTAGTCTCGCCGCGCAGGAACCAGAGAAGCTCTACCAAGATGCTACGTAAATGGACCCGTTTTGTAGTTAACAGTGGAAGGCCTGCTGAGAGGTCGAATCGCATTTGGTAGCCGAATAGACTCAGCGTTCCAGTGCCCGTTCGGTCGGGCTTGTGGTGCCCCTCGTCGAGTACCTTTCGCATCAGTTCCAAGTACTGCTTCATCCCAGCTGTCGTTTCATTTCAGAATATTTTGATTCAGTGTTCAATTGTCGATCGTGACAAACAGCGTCGAGCGTTTTGACCAGTTCAAGGCAGGTAGTTTTTACCTTAAAAAGGCGCGCTTTTCTAGGTGTAGAAAGCGGTAGGCTTTGTTCGGGGTAGACGCTACCAATGTTTGCCGAACAGAGTACCCGAGGCTCCCAAGGTCTAAGACGAGGACAGACACAATTAAGACATTTTGGGAAAATCGCTTTGCGGTGACCAAAGGTGTCGTGGGGCAGCCGTTTAATAAGGTAGTCGTGGGAAGGGTTTAGGTCGCAGGTCTAAGTCGCAACTTTTTTGGTCACAGCGGTTGGTCAAAGTAAGTAGGCTACAAGTGAGTCGCCGTCGGACGCTTCATGTTGAGACACAATTCTCATCTTGGAACGACAAGTTGTAAATCTAGGGACACCCGAGATTTGCTAGCACGGAACGATACGATAGCTGTGATGTGACATTAGCGAATGAACTTGCTCCTTTTCCAAGTAGGAACACAGCGCGAAAGATTTCTTTCAACTTTTGACAAGTCCGGAACGGTTGTTGCACTTCGGATTACCCTCAACAAGACTTGAACAAATTTGTCGCAAATGGAGTCTAGTTTCCAAGTTTTGCTGCCATTTAGCGAATTGCTAATGGTGCCCGTTAAAACGCTTCAAGGAGGTCAGTCTCATGTTAGTTCTAAGTCGCAAAGAAGGTGAAAAGCTGGTCATCGGTGACAACATTGTTTTGGTTGTCTCGAAAATCTGCGGTAATCGAATCACTTTAGGCATCGAGGCTCCAGCAGACGTAAAAATCTTGCGTGGGGAACTGAAAGGGCAGTCCGAAAAGGGGGCTCAAGTAGTGCCGATGCGTCGCGCCGCGACGATGACGATTGATCTAGACGAATTTGAGAACATCGCACTGGATAAGCATGCGATCTAAACCTACATGTAGCGGCTCGCCAATCAGGCGAGCCGTTAGTAGCGGTGGTTAGGTCACGATGGTTGTGCTTTAGCAATGCGGCTTGCAATGCAGGTTGCTAACTGTTTGGGAGTCCACTGTTCTTGAAGAACTGTGCGATGATGCAGAACAAGCGTGGTACTTGCTGCAAGTGTTGCGTGATTGAGAGGATGCGATATGCGGCATCTTCTGGCAGAGCGGCGATGAAAGCCTGGAAACCCAGTGCCAAATGGAAGTAAAGGGGGTTTATCCCCATTCGTAGAAGGCCCACCGTGTAGTGCGGTCAGTAGGATTTGGCTGTCTCGTTCAGCGAGGGGTTCTTTAAGTTGCCAACCACATTGGTAGAACGCCGCGCCATCTAAAGAGTTGTTTGGAACGAATACCCAGCTGCATTGAGCTTCTTTCAGGTGGTAGTCGAGCGCCTTAAAAAAGTCACGGCATCTTGAATTAATGGTGTTCAGCCACGGCAATTGCGCCAGCACCGTTGCTGCCTGAAGTTCACTTAAAGCGTAGGGTCCGCTACCGGCGCCTCCCGCTATCCGCGCCTTGATTGCAAGCGTTTCGTCAGAGGTTGCCCACGCTCCTCCCCGACCGCAGGATAGTAATTTTCCGCCACCGAAACTTAGTATCGCGGCATGTCCATAGCTACCCGCTGGTGATCCTTGCCAGTGAGCACCGAGGGCTTGGCAAACATCTTCAAGCAAAAGGATATTTCGCTGGTCACACCATGCTTTGAGCTCATCGACCTTTTGCAATTCTCCATGCAAGTGACTAGCTATTAGTGCCTTACATGCGGGCTGGTATACACGCTCGAGCGATTCGAGATCTATGCGCCAGCTCTCCGCGGACGTATCAACCAAAGCGGGACGAGCTCCAGTACGCTCGATAGCCCAGAAATTGCCTGGATAGTCATAGCCCGAAAGAAGCACTTCGTCACCGGCCCCAATGCCGGCCGCGCGTAAAACAATTTCCAGGGCAGCTGTGCCACTGCTAGTTAGGTGCACTTGGCGATGGCCGACGCAGTTCGACAACTGCGATTCTAGGCTCCTACTATAAGGGCCTTCGTAATGTTGCCAATGTCCGCTAGCAATTGCCCCCGCAACTGCGTCCTGCACGGCACAAGCAATTTGCGTTGTAAGCATTCGTTCAATCCAAAATTTTGTTTAGTTTCAAAAACTTGCGTTCTTACTACATTTCTATTGAAAAATGATCTGGACCTACGGCGAGAGAATCAGCAAGATCTCCTTAGTCCCAACTTAAGCTACCCAAAAGGAGTATTCCGTGCGTAAACCCATTGCTCTAGCCTGTTTGTTGTTTGCCATACTTGCCAACGGAGTGTCGGCCCAATATCCGAGTACCTGCGTAAGACGTTTCGCGGCGCCAGTTCAGGCTTGTCCGAACTTTCAAAAACCAGCCTGCCGCACTGCGCTGACGCAGGCATCGGCTTGCCAGATCCAAAATCATCGTCCTTCGGCGCAAGTCTATTCAGTAGTACAAGGTGCTTCTGTAGCAGCGACTTATCCAGCGGTACCAGTCTATCCAATGGTGCAGGGTTCGCCTGTGATTCAGAGTATAAACAAGTTGCCAATGCAACCCGGGTCAGTCCTCTCGCATTCGACCGTTGTTCAAAACGCCCAGCAACAAACTCAAACCAATTGTAATTGCGGTGGCCGAGTGCCTTCATTTTCGCCACAAAGTGGTGCCCCCACAGTCTCAATCTTAGAGCCGAAACGAAATCCATTCTCGCTTGCAGGACACGCGCAGGAGGTGAAACCGATTGACTACTGCTTGCAGGAGTTCTTGGTCTGCTGCCAAAGGGGAGGTAAAAATTGTATGCTCAATTACTACAATTGTGCTGAGATCACCGGGGAGCAAATGCGATTTGACACTTGCCCTGCTGAGGCTCCAACCGTCGAAGACTAGACTTTTACGACAGCCCTATAGCTCGACGCCTGAAGACCAAGTGATGCTGTAGTCTATTGGACTGTCACCTCAACTGTGAAAAGGAGTTCCCTCAGCCTATAATCCTCGGCTAGTTTGAACTTACCAGGGATCTCCTTTGAAGTTAGGGTTTCGATGGCTGACGTTGAGCGCACAGTAATCATTGGTAGTGGTCCAGCCGGGTGGTCGGCAGCAATTTACGCCGCCCGCGCGAATCTAAAGCCGCTGTTGTTTGAAGGAACTGCCAAGCCGGAAATGATCCCGCTTGGCCAACTTGCTTATACAACTGAAGTGGAGAACTACGCAGGCTTTCCGGCTGGAAACATCCGTGCATTCATTGAAAGTGCTGTCGACCCTGATCGGCACTACAACCTTCCACCCGTTCCGAAAGGCCATGAAAAGGATGGCAAACCGTTCTATGCTGTCCAAGGCGTGGAACTAATGGAGTTGATGAAGCAGCAGGCGCTCAATTTTGGCACTCGCGTTATTGGCGACGATATCGTTGACATCGATTTTTCGAGCAAACCTTACAAAGTAATTCCGGCACAAGGCGAACCTGTGCTGGCCCACACAATCATTGTGGCAACGGGGGCTCGAGCCAATTACCTTGGCCTACCATCGGAAGAAAAGTACAAAAATAAGGGTGTCAGCGCTTGCGCCGTCTGCGATGGTGCCTTACCGATTTATCGTCGCAAACCGTTGGCGGTTATCGGCGGTGGAGACACTGCCGTCGAAGAAGCTAGCTACCTAGCAAACCTCGATGGTGCTGACACTATTTATTTAATTCACCGTCGCGACGAATTGCGAGCATCACAAGTCATGCGTGACCGAGCTCAAAATCATCCGAAAATCGAACTGGTTTGGAATAGTGTTGTCGACGAAGTCCTTGGAGATGGTCAAAGAGTAACTGGATTAAAATTAAAGAGCACTGTTGACAATAGCCATCGTGAGCTGCCCGTTGCTGGCATGTTCGTTGCCATCGGCCACACGCCAAACACAACTTTTCTAAAGGGTAAAGTCAAGATGAATGCTAGCGGCTACATTCAGTGGACCGAGGCATTCCGCACCAAGACGAGCATTGAAGGCGTCTTTGCGGCTGGTGACGTGGCCGACGATTATTACCGCCAAGCTATCACTTCTTCAGGTACCGGTTGTATGGCAGCTCTCGATGCGGAACGATACTTGGCGGAGAAAGTGCACTAATGAGTTCTTCATCAAGTCCACTTGGAAATTGGTTGACTGTAAAACAAGCTCAGGATCCTGTGCACATCGGCCGCGAGATTGAAATCCGCGGCTGGGTGCGTACGCGTCGTGACAGCAAAGGCGGTTTCAGCTTTATCGAAGTCAACGACGGAAGCTGCTTGAGCAACTTGCAGGTTGTCGCCGATAGCTCGCTATCAAATTACGCTACAGAAATAACGTCATTGCCTGTTGGCAGTTCGATGATCGCTTGCGGTGTACTAAAGAAGAGCGAAGGGCAAGGACAGGCAACTGAGCTGGCAGCGACCAGCGTGCACGTTATAGGACTAGCGGATCCGAACGATTATCCGTTGCAGAAAAAACGACACACGTTCGAAAAACTTCGTGAGTGGGCTCACCTGCGTGCCCGCACCAACTCTTTTGGTGCCGTCGCTCGAGTTCGGAATCGACTTGCGACCAGCGTTCACGAATTCTTTCAAAGCGAAGGATTCTATTATCTTAACACGCCTATCATAACCGCCAGTGACTGCGAAGGTGCTGGTCAAATGTTTCGCGTGACTTCGCTGCCGCTCGATAAATTGCCGATGAAAGACGGCAAGATCGATTACAGTCGAGACTTCTTTGGCAAGTCGACTTTCCTAACGGTTTCTGGTCAATTGGAAGCCGAAACGTACGCTACGGCTCTTGGTCGTGTTTACACCTTCGGACCAACTTTCCGCGCCGAGAACAGTAACACCAGTCGTCACTTGGCTGAGTTTTGGATGATCGAGCCCGAAGCGGCGTTCTTTGAGCTGCCGGACAACATGGCGCTCGCCGAACGTTTTATCAAACGTCTACTCGGTGATGTCCTAAGCCACTGCTCAGAAGACATGGCGTTCTTCGAAGAACGTGTGCAAGCCGGCACCATCGCCGCGCTTCAGCACGTTTTGGAAAAACCATTCCAGCATATGACCTATACCGAAGCCGTCGATATCCTTACCAAGAGCGGCCAAAAATTTGACTATGCGGTCACGTGGGGCTGCGACCTGCAGGCCGAACATGAACGCTTCCTAACTGAAAAGCATGTTGGCGGTCCGCTGATTCTTTATAACTATCCAAAGACTATCAAGCCTTTCTACATGAAGTGCAACGACGATGACAAAACCGTCGCTGCCATGGATGTGCTTGTCCCGCAAGTCGGTGAGATTATCGGTGGCAGCCAGCGTGAAGACCGCCTGGACGTACTTCTATCTCGCATGCGAGAAATGAAACTCAGCGAAGAAGAGTACTGGTGGTATATCGACCTTAGGAAATTTGGATCGGTACCTCACAGCGGTTTCGGCTTGGGCTTCGAACGCGTCGTCCAGTGGGTTACCGGCATGGGCAACATCCGCGACTGCATCCCATTCCCACGCACACCAGGTTCAGCCGAGTTTTAAATTTCTGGCTAGCGAGCTGGCATTGCCCACATTTTCATGTTTACCGAAGGCAGGCAGGTTTGTGTGAAGTGCCTTTGGAGTAGCGAGCTACTGAGATAAAGGATGATGGGTAAAAGATAAATGCGTCGAGGGGGTAAGGAAATTGTTGGTAATAAAATTTCTCCAAAGTGGTAACTCTTGAAAATTTTCTTACCACCAATTTTCTTACCACTTTCTCCGAGTTTGCTGAAGAGATGTGCTTACGCCTTCGGGTTTCCATGTGCGCGGCTTGTCAGAATCGTCGCGGGGCATTAGTTTCAAGGACTTGCTCGCAGCCTCGCGGGCTTGAAATTCGCGAACCGAAGCCAAAATAAGCCGCCATTTATGATCGCTCAAGATAAGGCCACCCAGCTTCCCGATGACCAGCGGATCGTGATGACCGCTGTGGGACTGACTAGCCCTAATGGAAATAACCTCGAAACGTACCGCACCAGCCTCCTCGAAGGCCGCTCCGGCGTTAAACCGTACGAGATTCGCTACGTGGGCAAAACACTCGCTGGAATCTGTGATTTTCCAGCAACCCAGTATCAATCAAAGAAGGACGTCCGCCGCGGAACTCGAGCGGGCAGCGTCGGCATTTGGGCTGCCAACGAAGCGATCGCTCGTAGCGGACTCGAGTGGGCCAACGTCGACAAGTCACGCGTTGGCATATACATCGGTGTGACCGAACACGGCAACGTCGAGACTGAAAACGAAATCTACCAAATCAAGGGTTTTGATTACGACGTGCAGTACTGGTCGCATCACCACAATCCGCGAACCGTCGCCAACAACCCCGCCGGCGAAGTGGCTCTGAACCTGGGTGTTACTGGTCCGCATTATACGATCGGAGCCGCCTGCGCTGCTGGCAACGCAGGCATTATCCAGGGCGTGCAAATGTTGCGACTGGGCGATTGCGACTTAGCGATTGCAGGCGGTGTTTCAGAAAGCATCCACACGTTTGGTATCTTTGCAAGTTTCAAAAGCCAAGGTGCGCTGGCTACTAACGACGATCCAACCAAAGCTTCACGACCCTTTGATCGTGATCGAAACGGCATTGTGGTTTCTGAAGGCGCGTGTTTGTATGTGCTCGAACGACTGAGCGATGCCAAGAAACGCGGCGCTGATATACTTGCAGAGATCGTCTCGTACGCGATCAACACGGACGCGACTGACTTTGTGTTACCGAACCCGGAACGGCAAGCTCAGTGCGTTGCACTGGCACTGAAACGCGGTGGCTTAGCTGCTAACCAGATCGATATTGTTAGCACACACGCAACTGGTACGAGCAGCGGTGATTCACAAGAGTGCGTCGCGTTACGCGCGGCCTTTGATGGCTGCGAGAGCACTTACTTTAATAACACCAAGAGTTTCATCGGTCATACGATGGGCGCTGCCGGGGCCCTTGAACTGGCCGGTAACTTGCCGAGTTTCAAAGATAATGTCGTTCATGCGACGATCAATTTGGACAACCTGGATCCGGAATGCGCGATCAATGGAATTGTTGCCAACGATGCTCGTGAAGTACCTCGCGTTCGTTACATCCTGAACAACTCGTTCGGCATGCTCGGCATCAACTCAGTATTGATTGTGCGCCCGGTTGCGTAGGGGAACTTATCTCGATGGTTTAGTCTTATCAACCGGAACGCGTTAGCGTCCGGTTTCGTCTCCAACCGGACGTTCAGGCAACGGATCCATGCGGTACACATGGTACGCATAAGCAATCCTCTCCACCGGCTCGATCTGCTGTAGATACTCAAGCCCAGGGTGGTCTGGCAAATTGTACAGCCGCTTGACGCTGATGATCCACCACTGCGTTTCAGTAATCGAACGACGCACTTCATCGATCGAGGCACCTTTCGGAAGATGGGGCGGTTGGCTGGTGGGGACATCGAACAGATCTCCGTTCATCCCAAAGTAATCGATGTCCATCACCAGCGGTCGGCGATCCGGATGCGCCTTCAGCCACCTGTCGACCTCCAAGATATCCTGCCCCCAGTCGATGTTCGAAAAGCCCAACAGCCGCCAACCATTCTCGGGTCCGCCGGAAAGCGTATTGAAATAACTGGTGTAATACGGATGAACGCGCAACGACGAAGCAGCTGATAGCACAGCTAACGTCACCGCCAGCGGAACCGCGAAACTCCACAGCCGCTTCTTGCCGAACGGCAACCGCACTCGCAGCAACTTCTGCCCGACGGGCGAAGCAATGTAAGCCGCCAGCGCGAACATCGGCGGGTAGATCATAAGCACATAGCGATGATGATGATTGAAGCCACCTTGGAGGCTCACCGACGCAAAGCAGACGGCTGCTGGAATGATCAGAAACAAGAACATCGAGATCACCTTCGGCTCCACCATCCTCCGCCGAATCCCCGCAATCAACACCCCCAACCCAATCACCGCCCCCAATAACGTCGGCTCCGGAGTCTTGAACAGCGTCGTCATAATATAATAATGCGGCCAACTCCCGAACTTCCACTCCCCCATCAAAAACGACCACATCTTGTGCTCGACTTCCATCTTCAGGTAGTCGATACCCAGTAGATAGTTACGTGGCAGCGGTACCGGCACATTTGCTAGAATTGTGCCATCAAATCGGTTGCCTAGGGAGGAAACGCTCGCCTCACTTCCTCCCAAAGCTTCGCTACAGAATGTGTAATGCCCGAGCGGTACAAAAACGTCCTCAAAAAGATATCCCGCATTCAGAACTAGAAGCGTCGCCGCTAAGAAAATTGCAAAATCGAATAGTTTCGAATTGCAATTTCTGTAAAATTGATTTCCGAGTAACTTCAAGTTAACAAACACGATCACCGGTACAACAATCGGTGATAAAATCCAAGTTAATTTGCATAACATGGCTAACCCGACCGTCAATCCCGCAATAAATGCTCGCTCTATGTTGGTTTGCATTGCGTACCGCCAAGCCATTTGGCATGCAAGCATTCCGAAAGCTACAGAGCCGACATCAGGGACTATACTTGGGGCGAAAGCGAGAATACATGGCGCAGATACGTACATACAACTTGCAACGAATGCGACGCATTCGCCTAAGACTTCCCTCATCCAAAAATAAAAAATCGCAAGACAAAACATGGAAATAAGACATCCCAAAATTTGCGGCATCACAAAGATGGAGTTCAGCTTCACGCCATCCTCCACAAGCTTCTGCACGCCAACGGAAAACTCGGGGCGTTGGCCTACCGACAAATCTGCTTTACGCCAATCAAATTCTACACCTGTAAACCATGCTGGGAGGCAGCAAATGATTCGTGTTAGAGGCGGGTTGACGCGATAAAGTCCAAACTGCCTAAATGACAGATGTGAAATGCCTGCGGGTAAGTGCGCAACTTCGTCGACCGTAGGGAATCTGGAATTCATTCTCGGGAAGAGAATTCCGAAATGAATAGCGACCAAAATGATTAAAACGACCGGTCTATAAATAGGTCGACTCACCGCGAGCGCCTCTTAAACCTAATTGCCAGCGCGAACGCCCCAGTCCCTAGAACAAGCAGAAATACTAACAATAACCCATTTCTATTACGTCCGACTTCTAATCGCGGGGCGCCGACTAAACCCAATGATTCGCCACCCGGAAACCGTGTATCGAATAACTCAAACCCCTTAAGCCTCTCTTGGCCATCAACAGAGAAGTAACCGTTTCGAAATTCACAATTTAAAGTTTTCCAGCGCAACGTTATGTGCAGGTCTCCGCGCCCAAATTTGCCGATGACTTCGGTAGGAACCAAACACCCATTGTTGTATTCCCAAAAGACCTGATGGTCAGAAACTTCGAAAAGTTTGTCGTCTCCGTTAACCGTGAAAAACGTCTTTCGAACTAGCAGGCCAGGTTCCGCTGACTTAAAAGAATAGGTGATCCGACTGGATTGCGTCGGAATTAACACACCTTTGGACTTGAGGTCGCCAACCTGCTCGCGGAGTTCCTGAGGTAACTCGTCAAGCATCAAGTCTAACGTTGCCTTCGCTGGCTGTATCGCCACCGTTACCACATCCAAGTCGTTAATGCTTTCAAAAGATAAAATCTTGCAGCGTTGGCCGGTGAAGAAGTCCGGACGCAACTCAAATGGTGCGTGCAACAGCATGTTAGCCATCACCAAGTCCGGCAAAATGCGAAAATCATCAAATGGTGACTTAGCATTCTCAACTACATTTCTACTTTTCAGTTCAAAAAGATTAACAACTCCAATTCCAGAACTTCTCGGCAAGCTAACAATTTCATGGTCCGAATTCCTAATCCAAAGTGCATTGTTCCGTGGGACACTTTGTTCAAACTTGGCGTTGCCGTTACGGAAATCAAAATCGAGCACTCCTTTGACTACAGAAACTTCCCCCTTTCTATCATCAAGCGAGAAGTTCAGTTCAAACTGCCCTGAATAAACCGATTCCAATATCCCTGCCAATTTTTTCCAGTGCATATCAGCCTTTTTTGTCCATAACACATCAATTTGCGCATAAGCATTCACTCGCGGGATTGCTAGAAAAACGGCAACAAAAATACAAATGCGCAATTGGTTCATTATTCAGCATGCCTGCCTAGAGGTGAAGTACTAACGGTTAGTAAGGTGCACTTGTTGGACAAGAAACTCCCGTTGCATAAGACTCGAAAATTTGTGGCGACCAAAAGTTCGGCGGAGCAGAACTGCGTACGCAGACATTCACCCCGAGACCGGTGTTTAACACAAACAAGTCGCATGCGCACTCGCGACCGATAAAACATACCAGAGGCTCATAGTCCTCGTTCGAGGATTTCAACCCTGCAGCTGCTGGTAATGCTTCCCGGTAGGAATCCATAAATAGTTCGAACCCACTCCCTACGGGACATGCATTGTTTAGGCATAGTTGAAGTCCGTTTGCGCAAACGCCGCCGTTGACCGGCAGTGTGCAGGGCTTGTTATTCGTTCGGAAGCATGCAGCCGCCGCCCCTCGCAACTTGTTTGCGTCCTCGTCACTAATCTCCGAAATAGAAGACCCAGTAGATGGCTGAAAAATGTAAGCGGTTAACAGGCAAACGACAAAAAGCAACTTATTCATTTTCGATACCCTTGCGCAGGATTAGCCAGACACTATTAAAACCCTTCTTGAGGAGCCACATACCTGCGAATATAGCTAAAACAAGAATAGGTGGAAACAAGCTTTTCGAGCCGACAGCTACATATCCATTTTTGTCGATCTCAACATGACTCCTGCCTACAAGTATGCAGGCATCGATAGCTGAAAGGTCGACGTCGTAGCCAGAGCTGCTCGGGTTCCAGACTGCAAGTCCGTCCCCTTTGCATTTAACAACCACAAAATGACCAAGATCGCCCGCCTTTTCTGGCCGAATGTGCGCGATATACTCAGTCTCCCAGGTTGGCAAGGCATTGCTGACGGCAATTACGACTGAACTAAGGCCATAGCCTTTAATCACTTGATTTAGCTGCAATGTTGAAAAACCCTCGGATTGGTTGTCGTGTACCGATATCTCCAATAGTTTTCGCCATATTAAATACGCACTTTCATTCAAATCGAATTGTTCAAGTACCTTTTGTACACAAAGTGGCCCGCACAGGGCGGGATCTACCTCGCGTTCAACACATTTGCCCCTCTTGGCACTGTACAAAAATATCATGACGATGGCTAAGCAAGCGACTCGTCGTGTCTTATTCGAGAATAATCCTGATAGGATCTTCAACCCTTTTCGCACCAAATACTAGTTTCGGCCGAATCTCACAAGTTAGCGACTCAGGCCGTGGTTTGGCTGTGATCCTAAGAGTAACACTGTCCGCTCGCTGCGAGACTTTAGTTATTGCAAGTTCCGGCGGCACTCCCTCGACACAGAATTGATTTATTCCTGGAAGCAACTGGGGCGACTGAACGGAGATATGTACATCCTCGAATACCGATTCGCGAAGTTCTGATTTACTAAAAACGACAACTGATGGAAATGCTCTCACGTTTTGCAACGTCTTTAGCGATGTCAAAGCAACACCTTTTTCTCCATCAGAAGCCTCAAAAACTATTTTTCCGTTTTCCAAGATGTCAATCGCGTTTGCCAAAGGAGTAATTTGGATCTTCCAAGACTCCGTTGCGCCAACCTGCATTGTCACAGGGCTTCTCTCAATTGAAACCCAGCTGGGCTTCACGCACCCACTTACACTCACTGTGTTCCATGGGCGCCCAGTAAAATTAGAGACGTACGTTGTTACCGGCGCAAAACTTGAGTCATATTGATCGAAAACGAATTGCAAGTTGCGATCAGCTACTGAAAGCGGTGCACGAACTTTTGCTGTAACACCCAGTACAAACTGGCGACCGGTTTTGCCGCTGACAAAGAGCTCCACATGTTGTATCAGATTATCGCTATTCTCGCCAGTTTCTAGTGACACTTCCACAACGCCGCTTTCTTGCGGTGTCAGCGCAGACTTCTCGAGCTTTGCAACAGTGCAACCGCAACTGGAAACCACTTTTGAGAACACGATTCTCGTTGCGGATGTATTCTTCAATGTAAAAGTCTTCTTCAGGGTAGACTTTGGGCGCACAATTCCAAAATCGTGCAGCTGTTCTTCTACATCAAGATGCGTATTTTGGTTGATTCTACAGCCGATGGGCAACAAAACGATGGTTAAGAGAAAAATGTGAATCGAGCAGTGCAAAACTATCCCCTTCTAACAATATTGTGTAAGCCAGACGTTTATGAAGCGGCCCGCAACGACTTGCGAGATTTGCGCAAGACCCAAAACGTTAATAGAAGTCTGAGATGCCGAAGTCCATCTCTAATGCTTCTTAGATGAGGTGGTCGATCGCGACCGTCCGCATAAAGTTTAATTGCAATTTCAGTCGTTCTAAGACCTTTCTGAAAAGCGCGCAGAGGTATCTCGCTAGCAAGCTCCATCCCGGCACTCTTAAGCTCCGCTCTCAAACTTCGCTCGATCAAACGCCCGCAAGCCACAGTGCCAATCGCGACAAGGCGTGTGGTAGAGTACGCGTCCCAGGCCGCTGAGTAACGGGTTACCGATGTAGCGATGATGCCACGGCATGGCGCCGGGCATGATGCCGCCGGCAAAGCGGTTGCCCATGACGAGGTCATAGCCCTCTTCAAGCTTGTCAAGAAAACGTGGAACCTCGCCGAAGTCGTAGCTGCAGTCGCTGTCACCCATGACGATGTACTTCCCTCGAGCCGCAGCGAAGCCGCCTATGAGCGCGGCGCCGTAGCCTTTCTGTGCGACGTGAACGACGCGGGCGCCGTGAGCTTGAGCGATGGCTTGCGATCCGTCGGTGCTGCCGTTGTCGGCGATGATGATTTCGTAGGTGAGAACCGAGTGAGCGTCTGGCGCTAATTGCCCCTCACCCCCGGCGCCTCTCCCCGAGTGCGGGGCGACGGGAGACGGATTCAAAGGCGCGATCGTCGAAGCGGTGTTTTTGCGTTTTACTAAAGCGGCGAGGCAGCCTGCGTGGGCTTGGTCGATGCAGGCGGCGACGGTGCGAGCTTCGTTCAAACATGGCATGACGACGGAGATGAGTACGGTTGCGTTCGGCGGTTCATCGGGAGGGAACTGGGTGCTAGCGCACAGCGGCTGATTCGTTGAAAGTTGACCGATTATAGATTGACTAACATCAACTTGACTCATTGCGGAACCTCCACCCTTTGACCGTCGCGGCGGTTGCCGAGATGGCGATAGACTTGAACGTCAATGCTGTACTGGATCTGATGCACGCTGCCATCAGCCAACACAAAGTTCACGCCGCTGGAATGAGCCGACCCGAAACTGCCGATCGATATCAGCGCGCGACGGTCTTGCATCAGCGGCCAGTGTGGATGCGTGCTGCGATGGTTGTCATTGTTGAAGCCGCCATACAACGGTTCGTTATCACCCCAATCAGTGCCGCTGCTGTAAGCACCACGCATCACATACTTCTCACCAAACAAAAACACGTTCGACGTGCCATCGGTCAGCTCCGCCAAACGCACGCCGCGACGCAGCCAACTCACACCCGTCCAGTCGCTGGGCGGTTGCGGCCAAGCGTTGTTGCGAGTCAGCGTGTTCGCTGCCGCCAGATCAACCGGACCGTCAAAGTTCAGCGGCCAACTGATCAGTGCCGCCATGTTCGGCGCACCGTCACCTGCATTCGCGGCGTAGTCGCTGCGCGCGGTGCCAGCGAGCGCCGCGGTGGTACCGATCGGCAACGGACAACTCGTGCAACTCGGATCAAAACGCTGCACCTCACCGCCGCGACGCGATGGGCAGTTGTAAATCGGCACCGGAGTCTGAATGCGGCGCTGCAAGTCTTGATGACGCACCGCTGCGGCACTGTTGTAGCTGCCCAATTGATACAGCGAAGCTTGCTCGACATACGGCAGCAGCGAGTACGTCCAGCTACCCGGTTGTCCCGCCGCACCGCTCAGGTCCGCAAAGCCTTGCCACTGGTAGCCCCAGCCGCCCGCAGGCAGTTTCTGCCGAGCCGATTCAAAGTTTAGCGCCGCCAACCCCAGTTGCTTCAAGTGCGATTGGCATTGCATCCGTCGAGCCGCTTCGCGAGCCGCCTGCACTGCCGGAAGCAGCAAGCCGACCAACACACCGATGATCGAAATCACCACCAGCAGTTCCACGAGCGTGAAGCCACTCTGTTTTCTTGCACGCGGCAACCTATTTCTCATCGAAGCGTCTCCGTGAGCACCGTGTGGAGCAGATCTACCGTGAAGCAATGCTTCACGCCATCCGCCAGCGTCGTTTCGATGATCACGCTCAAGTCCGCGGCCGAGTTTTCCGTTGTAGAGGCATCGCCTTCCGTGGGCTCCGCGACAAACTCCAACACGATACCCTGCTGAGTTGAATTGCCTGGAACCTTATATTTCACCAAGCAAGGCCGAATGCACTCGCAAGAAGAGGATAGCGAAACGATCGTGGCCTCGGCCTCCAAGCCTACCCTTTGCAATGGCAAGCAAAGGTAACCCTCGCGGTCAGCGATAACTACTCCAGCGTTGATACTTGCACTAGCAGAGTTATGGCTGGCACCCGCGTCTAACCGCTCATCACAGCCCACTGCTGCAAACATCAAGCACCCAAGCAGCGATGAGCTTATGAGGCATCGCCAAACTCCTGGAGGAGGACCCGAGAATGATGCACTATTCGCCGCCAGGAGTGATTAGAGCGATTCAAGAATACCATTACAAGAAAAAACTACCCATTTTTTCGAAAAAAATTCCCACACAAGAGTTCCCCGCCTCGGGGCGATGGAAAGTCGACTACGGGGCGTTTTAGGAGGCCTTTAGGTCAAGTTACGCTCCAAACTCCAGTTCCATGTTCTACGAGACCTTCGTTAGTGCCGATTGCAAAAAAAACGCTTCTGATCTTAAAAAGATCAGAAGCGATTTGAGTTTCATTGAGTTCGCTTAGTTTTACTTGTTGGTTACAGTAAACTCAAATTTTCCACCGCCCTCGTTCACTTCGTATTCGATTCCACTGGTTTGTGGTGACTCGAATTTCGGGTTAAAGCTGACCGGTGGTGGGCTACCTGACGCGAGTGCTGCTGGGGTCATTTCACGGATGGGTTCCGTGACACCGACCTTATACTTGCCCTTCATCGCGCCGCTACGGCCATTGGTTTGAACCTGAATGTTGCCCGATTTATCGGCGGTTCCAATAGCGGCTAAGCCCGATGCGACGGGTACGAGGGAAATCGATACATTCGTCAGCGGCTTGCCGTCTCGCAGTACTGTTCCACTCAGTGGTTCAAGCTCTGGCCCGCTTTCAGAACACCCAACCAACCCAACTACAATAAGCACAGCGACTACTTGTCGAGTGAGTCTTTCAAATCGTCCGAAACAAGTCATCTAGTTTGCTCCCACTTTCGCAATGAATAAGAGATTATTGGTCAGAGTTAAAAACTTCGCCGACGTTGATGGTACCCGTCGCACGGTAGATGACGAGGTCGATATTTTCGGATACGAATCGAACGGATCCATCACCCATCGTAAATTGGCCGCCCCCGGTGTGTTGGCTGGCATAGCTGTAGTTATTGTTCCAGTCCCAGACTGGAGCGAAGTTGCTACCATTGCCAAAGTAGTCTGATCGGGGATTGGTGGCGCGGTAAACTTTCAAATAGTTATTCAGGGGAACCGCAGTGGTTGCCAGCGTCGCGTTCATGCCATACCAAAATGTATGTGAGCACAACTCAGGAAGTGCCTCACCGATTGCGTAACTATTCGATAGTCCATCGGTAACTGAAGACATTTTTCGAACGTCCTTTGGATTTGCTGGGCGCACATTCTCGTCGCGGACAAACATCCCATTCCCACCATCAAGTCCATTGGGAGTGCCACCCATCGGATTCGCGAACGTTCCCCAGTTCCAGTCGGAACCGTTGCAGCCTTTATAATTGGTTCCTCCGAATTCACCATATGTGGCCACGGGCCAACGTCCAAGCCATTCGCGATTTCCATAGCGATTACCATTGCCGCTTGCGTCGGATGGACACACGAAGGCCGGTAGAACACGTTGGGCAATGACTACGTTTGGTGACGGTGCGCCGCCTATCTTTAGGCCGACCCGCCAGTCGATAGTGTTGTAAAGCGCCGTTTGCTCGATCTGTGGTAGAATCATCCCCAACCACGAGCATTGGCGAGAATTGCCATCGCCAGAGTTTCCGCCAGACCCGCCCGCGCCTGCAGGCGACATAGAGTAGTTGATCGGAAACGATCGATAGGTGTCATGATAGTTGTGTAGCGCCAACCCTAACTGCTTTAAGTTGTTTGAACACTGCATGCGCCGCGCCGCTTCGCGCGCACTTTGGACAGCCGGAAGTAGCAGCCCTACCAAGATTCCAATGATCGCTATCACAACTAAGAGTTCCACCAATGTGAACCCAACTCGCTTAAAAGAATGACGCATCTTGAACCTCCAAGAAATCAGAAAAGTAGTAAATACTGGCCATAATAACGCCCCTTATGCTGGTTTTAGCGGAACTGGAATCACTTTGCAAATAAAATCTGTGAAATTCGAACGATTTCATTAACTCGCTTTTTGCTCGTTGAAGCCACCAAACACTCGGACGATAATGATCGATCCCATCCCTCCTCGAAGCCCCAAAGAAAGGCTAACTATGCGTTTTTCACTAGTCATCGCCTCTGCACTCACCCTGCTTTCTATCACTGTCCCCGCTTCAGCCCAAGAATATCAGAATGGCATCAAGTGGAACAAACCCGAGGTGATCAAGCCCGGCGAAACCGATTCGCAGCCACCTTCCGACGCAGTCGTTCTGTTCGGCGGCAAGGATCTATCCGCATGGGAAAACGGCGATCGCTGGACCGTTGCAGAAGGCAATATGATCGCCGGCAAAGGCGTTGTAACTTCGAAGCAAAAATTCGGTGACTGCCAGGTACACATCGAGTGGTCCGCGCCAACGCCGCCCAAAGGAACCGGGCAAGGCCGAGGCAATAGCGGCATCTTCTTGATGGGAATCTACGAAATGCAGATCTTGGATTCGTTCGACAGTGAAACCTACTTCGACGGTCAAGCAGCCGCGATTTACAAACAGACTCCGCCAATGGTCAACGCGATGCGAGCTCCCGGGCAATGGAACGCATACGATATCATCTGGACTTGCCCGCGCTTCAACGACGATGGTTCGCTCAAGTCGCCAGCATTCATCACCGCGCTACACAATGGGGCTGTGGTCCTCAATCACTTTGAATTGAAAGGTGACACACCGTTCAACCGTCAGCCGCAATACAAAAAGCACGACGCGACCGGTCCAATCTCATTGCAAGATCACGGCAACCCAGTTCGTTTCCGCAACATCTGGGTGAGAGAACTAAAGCCTGTCGTAGGCGAGCAACTTCGCGAGCCATATATCAAGAGCGGTGATAAAGAGACACCGATTGCAAAGTGAGTGTCGAACGATTGCCTCAATCGTTCTTAAATTTGTTTTGGCAAAGCTATCGGAGGTATGCTTGAGCGGCTGCGACGTAGTTTTACGGTGCATGGTCTTTTAAGCCTACAAGCACTCTTCTGATTGCTCGCACGTGTCGAATAACTCTGGATGGACATTGAACCAACGCGGTCGATTGACGTTGACATCCATTGCGCGCTTGGCAGACTGGTTATAGGCCGTTCGCGACTGCTTGCTTCCTAAGACCAGTTGTCCGCGTTTGCTTGTTACCTCCAGCAGAAGCGCCTTCGCGGCCGTTTCATGATACGACCCTCGCGGACTTCCCGAACAACCGGTGGCATAGTCAAAGAACAAATTGAAGTCATCGACAATAACCGTCGAATGTTCTTTGATCGCCATTAACAGCAATTGCCACAGCGAATCTTGCATCGCCAAAGGATGCCGGGTCGCAACATCTGAAACAAACTGCCGAATGTCTACCCAATGTGCATCAGTCTTACGCTGAAACTCTCTGAGGACTTCGGATTTTCCAAACCCATCCGCGGATGATATGTGCAAGATAGGTGTTTGCCCGCGCCACGAAATCAAACAATGTAGCGCTTCAGCCTGTTTTGGGCAAAGTTGAATCGGTCCAGTAGTTTGGTGCATGATGTACGCTGTCGGTCAGTTAGTGCGTTGGGTTACAGTAAACAACCTTTTCGAAAATAACTCTCGTCCCAAGACACAAAACCGTAAAATCTGGTTCGTTCAAAGTGTTCTGTTTTTTGTCACTCTTTCAATTCAAAAGTTTATTTCTCTAAAACCAAACTCAGCAGCTTTAGCGCATCGCAACAATTTTCTCACCGTTGGTGGTCAGTACCTGAGTGTTGGTTGTCGAGTCGCCGAGGCGGTGGAAGTCGTGGAAAGTCCAAACGACTTTCTTGTCGCGAGTCACTTCAACGATCTGCGGATTCTTTTCACCTGCATGGCAGTTTCCGAGCACGATGTTCCCCGACGGCAGAACTTGCAGGGTAGTGACCCAAGCTAGCTGGATTCCCGGCAAATCGTTTTGCTCAATCTTCCACACGATCTCTTTGGCTGGGGTGACTTCAATCACCGCGTGACCATTGCCAGTCGAAATAAGCGTATTGCCGCTTGGTAAACGCAGGGCGCAGAAGCACTGATTGCCAAAGGCCTCAACGCCATGACCAGGAGCTGGTTTCTTGTCGAACAGTGGCACCGCGAACTCCCATGCGGTCTCTCCGTTCGGCTTGTATTCACGCACAATACCATCGCCCTCATGGCATACAAGGTAATTGCCTGTCGCAAGTTTGCGGACCAAACGAGTATCGCGATGCGGATGCGGCGCGGAAACTTTCAGGGGCATCTGACTGACAATATTACCGCTCTTATCAACTTCAATAATCCGGCTCACACCGCTCTCGGCGATCATGGTCAAACCGTTATCGAGGCGCTGAAAGGCATGCACTTCTAGTTTCTTACCCGCATTACCATTGGCTGTTGCTGAATCATAC
>JANODD010000084.1:0-43938 GCA_031412515.1 Planctomycetia bacterium
CGCACTTACCGAGCCGAGGAGCGCCGCGACAAAGCCGACCGCAAACAGCTAGACGCCGCCCGCCGCCGCGTACTCGCCGCTAAACAGAAATAGCCCGCCATCGCTAGCCCCTCCTCTAATACGGTGCCCCTGGGCGCTTACATTGAATTCGTAGAAGGTTGTGAAAAGGTTGTCGACCTAGAGTCTGTCGGAAAAATGAGTTTCCGATAGCAAGTAACAATGAAACAAATGGAGGAATATGGCAAAAGAAAATAAGCCAACCCACGAAATCCGGATCGATAATATCCGGGCAACAATTTGGACCAATGTATCGTCGACAGGCGAGGCGTGGTTCAGCGTAACGACAAAAGGCGAAAGCATCGAGAAACGGAGGGAAGCATGAGCATAATAGTGTTTGTTTTTCCCCGCTTCGACATCGGTCAGCTCTCTATCACACCCGGTGCAGACAGAGAGATAGACCGCAATGAGATCGACTTTGCATTGTCGCGACATAAGTGCGGCGATTGGGGACTCGTATCTGATGAAGATAGACTCGAAAACGAGTTTTCTCTTGAGCATCAGTTCAGACTTTTGTCGATCTACGAGGACTCAAATGGTAAGCGCTTTTGGATCCTTACGGAAGCGGATCGCTCAAAGACTACTGTTCTTCTACCCGAGGATTACTAGTAGGCTCCAAGCGGCCGCGGTTGTGAAAAAAGTGGTTGTCTGCAAGCGTGCTTCCTGTCACCCCACGCTTGCCTTGTGTATCGCAAACTGCGTTACGTTCATTTATGTCCATCTGTGGAGGGTGACCACCAGGTGGATCGGATAGAACGATACTACAGTTTGCTTGATCGCGCAAGAGAAGGTTTTGGGGAGTCCAGTATTTGAACATTAGTGTTCTGACTGGGCTCCCCTTTTTTACGCATAAATTTGATGCGGAGTTTTCAGCAAATCAAGCCAATCAAGAAAGTAACTGAAAGTAAAAATATGAGTCGCCCACCCGTCCATACGATTCGCATGGGCTTCGTCAAAGCCTCCATCTGGAGAAACGAGACGCGAGCCGGATTGCGACACCAAGTAACTGTATGCCGATTATTCAAAAATGGAGACATGTGGCAAGAGTCAACTCGATTTGGTCGTGACGACTTGCCCCTCGTTTCGAAGGTCATGGACTTATCCCATGAGTGGATCTTTTTCCATAGTCATGAATGCGAGGAGGATGAGCAGTAATGGACCATCATAGTACGAACGGCGCTCCGGATGGCGTAAATAACAAACCGAGGCTTGCAAACGAGTTGATCTCGGCATCTCAATTAGCTGATCTCCTTAGCATCTCTGAAAGGACCCTGTATCGGCTCAAGAGTATCGGGCAACTGCCAAGTCCAATCGTGTTGGGCGGAAGTGTTCGATGGCGGTTGACGGAGATCCGCGAGTGGATCAACCAAGGTTGCCCGAAGCCAACCAGACGCGAATAATGTCGTTCGCTTTTAAGATGGACTTAAGCAACGTCGGCACAATTAGTCGTTATTCCATGCGCCACTACTCAGTCTTAGGCGAGAGTCGCCTACTATCGCCTAAATCGCGGACTTCTCAGAAAGCGCGTCCAACAGAAACGCAATAGTCGCCGTCGGAGGCAAGGGAGATTTCCGCAAATGATTTACAACACACTCCAATAATGAGATTACAGAAACGATGGCAAGCGTTTACAAAAAAGCATCGGATAAAGGGAATCGTCGGGCAGCCTGGTACTTCAGTTATGTCGATGAAACCGGAAAGCGGCGACAGCGCAGAGGCTTTACAGACAAAGCTGCGACGGAAAAATTAGCGATGAAGCTAGAGGAAGAAGCTCGCATGGTTCGCGAGGGCATTCGCGAGTCATCGCCCGAGCACGAACAGTTGAAGGTTCAGCTGCAGCTTGAAGCCTACCTCAAGCACCTGCTGCAGCGAGATGTTTCAGCGACTCAAGTTATCAACTTGCGGCTGCGCATTGAAAAAGTGATCGAGGGCTGCGAGATCCGATTAGTTACGGACATCGAAGCTCAAGCGGTCGAGAACTATCTGGCCAAGCGTCGCGAGGAGGGTACGAGCAAGCAGACCAGCAATCATTATCGGCAGGCAATGCATCAATTCTGCCGCTGGTTGCAGAAGCGATCTCTGATTAAGACTAACCCTATATCAGAGATTCCGAAGCTGAATGTGGAAACCGACCGTCGCCATGATCGTCGACCGCTGGGCGTTGAGGAATTTCAGCGACTGATTCGTGCGGCCGAGACTGGGAAATCGGTCGAATCGATTGCGGGAGTTGATCGGGCCATGATGTATATTCTCTCGGCTTGGACCGGGTACCGTCGTGGGGAAATTTCCAGCTTGACGCTGGCATCCTTGGTGCTTGACCAGAATCCCCCGTACGTAATCGTGGCCGCCACCTATAGCAAGCGACGACGGAAGGATGTTCAGGTACTCCATTCAGAGGTCGTAGAACGCTTGAGGGACTGGCTGGCCGTCCGCGTGCCAACGCATGAAACGTTGCTGTTTCCGCTTACAAAGGAAACGAGCGGTTTTGATCGGCGGACCTCGAAGATGATGAAACGTGATCTTAGCGTTGCCCGGGCGGCTTGGATTGCGGAGGCGGAATCGGACGAGGAACGTGAAGTGCGACAACGCTCAGACTTTCTGCTGTACAAGAATCAAGCGGGGCTATTTGCGGACTTTCACGCGAACCGTCATACGTTTATCACCAACTTGGAGAAAGGAGGAGTATCACCCAAAACGGCGCAGACTTTGGCTCCGACATCCGTTTAACGATGAAAGTGTACACGCATACTAACCTGTCCGACATGGTTGAGGCTGTTGGTAAATTGCCCAGTTTGCGATCAGATTCCGTTCTTCCAGCAGTCGAAAAACCACGAGCCAAAACAAGCAGGAAGGAGGCAAGAAGGGCTAAGTGGAAAGAGAAGTTGCAGCGCTACAGCAGCATTTCTGTGGCCGAGCATGGCAACTCAAGGCAGTTACCGTCAGAAGGGGTAGATGCTCAAACGACCGGAGGCGATGGAAGTCGTGATCGTAAGTCGTTGCCAGATAGAGACTTGGCAGAAGATGACGGGGCATGTCATTCAAAATCAAAAGTACACCCGGAGAGGTTCGAACTCCCAACCCTCGGTTCCGAAGACCGATGCTCTATCCAGTTGAGCTACGGATGCATAAAGTCGCTGTTCAGTCGTTCATTTTAGCGGATTGTGGCGGAAGGACCAGATTGGATATGAGATTTTTTATTTGAAGCAAGCAAGTCTTCGGGGTTCAGGAAGATGGGTAGTGGGGATAGGATAGTAATTCGGGCTTGGCAGGTGGAATTCAATGGCGGTGAGTATCGCGGGTCCCTTTGTTATTTTTATCATTCCAAATGATTAGATTCATGCGGAAGTTGGCAAAAGCATCGCTCGGGACGAATGGTCCCAGGCTACAAGGTTTGAAAGGATGGGACTCATGAAGAAGCTAACCGGGGTCTGCTTGGCTATGGTGGCAATGACGGCAGCAGCTGGGGTGGGTGTAAAAGCGGGGGCGGCTGAGCCTGCCGAAGGGAAAGGGGTCTCGGGGATCGAACTGAAAAATATCAGCAAGACAATTTCACCGGGCAAAGACTTTTACGAATATGTAAACGAAGCTTGGCTGAAGTCGACTGAAATACCGGCTGATCGCTCGAATTATGGCTCGTTCTCCGTACTGGAAGATGATACAAAAGCGGCGATTAGAACGCTGGTTGAAGCTGCTGCTGCAGATAAAAACGCGGCACCGGGCAGCGATGCGCAGAAAGTGGGTGATTTCTATCGCAGTCTGACAGACTTGGAACTACGCGAAAAGCTCGGAACAAAGCCGATCCAGGGAATGCTTGATGAGATCGCAGCTGTTAAATCGCTGGAAGAGCTTTCGAAAGTAGCGGCAAGTCTACAACGCAAAGGTGTTGTGGGAGTGATGGCTGGTTACATTTCGCCGGACGCGCGAAAAAGTGATCAGTACACGGTGTACCTCTCACAAGCGGGAATCTCACTGCCAGATCGCGATTACTACCTTTCCGAGGAGCCCCGGTTTGCAGAAATTATCAAGGGCCTGAAGACTTATATGCAGGACATGTTGACTGCGTTTAACCATCCTAAGCCTGCCGAAGCGGCCGAAAAGCTGTTGGCACTTGAGAAAAAACTGGCGGGAATCCAGTGGGCTCGCGTCGAAAATCGCGATCCAGTGAAGACTTATAATAAAGTCAACCAAAAAGAGCTCGCAGGCCAGATGAGCAACTTTGCGATGACGGCTTTCTTGGAAGTTCTAGGCGTCGGAAAGCAATATGAGTTCATCATTCGTCAGCCGAGCTTCATAGAAGGCGTGAACAAGCTGCTGGTCGAAGTACCGCTGGATACTTGGAAAGATTATTACACGTTCCGTGTCATTGACGCCTATGCGATGGATTTAACGGAGGCTCTTGAAGCTCGACACTTTCAGTTTCATGGAACGCTATTGAGTGGCATCGAAGAACAAAAGCCGCTGTGGAAGAAAGGTGTCGAGGCGTGCGACCAGGTGCTGGGAGAAATCGTCGGCCAACTGTACGTTGAAAAGCACTTCCCGCCGCGTGCAAAAGAACGGATGAAGGAACTGGTTGAAAATCTCAAGGGCGCGTTCGCTCAGCGGATCGATGGCCTGGAGTGGATGAGCCCCGTGACGAAGAAACAGGCTCATGAGAAACTTTCAAAGTTTACAACCAAGATCGGTTATCCCGACGTTTGGAAGGACTATTCGAAGTTAGTCATCAAAGCGGACGATCTAGTTGGCAATTACATTCGAGCCGCAGAAGTTGAATTTCAGCGCGACGTCGATCGACTTGGTGGCCCTATCGATCGCAACGAGTGGGGGATGACTCCACAAACGATCAACGCTTATTACAACCCCGTGATGAATGAGATCGTGTTCCCGGCAGCGATATTGCAAGCTCCTTTTTTCAATCTCGATGCGGATGATGCCGTCAACTATGGCGGTATCGGTGGTGTGATCGGTCATGAGATCAGCCATGGATTTGATGACAAAGGAAGTGAATACGATGGCGACGGAAACTTGCGCAAATGGTGGAGCGTCGAAGATCGCGAAGAGTTCGAGCGCCGAGCGCAGCAGCTAACGAACCAATACAACGCTTACAAACCATTTGAGGATATGAGCGTAAATGGCAAGTTGACGCTGGGAGAGAACATCGGAGATCTTGGCGGAATGGCTTGTGCTTATGCGGCTTATCGAATGTCGCTCGGCGGTAAAGAAGCCCCCGTGATCGATGGTTTGACGGGCGATCAACGCTTTTTCTTGGGCTGGGCTCAGATCTGGCGACGGCTGTATCGTGAACCGGAATTGCGTAAACGCTTGATCACTGACCCGCACTCGCCAAGTCAATATCGTGCGAACGGCATCGTGTCGAACATGGATGCTTTTTATAAAGCGTTTGAGATCAAGCCTACTGATCCGATGTATATTGCGCCTGAAAACCGTGTTCGGATTTGGTAAAAATCCAACGGGGATTTCGGTTGACTTTTAAAAAAGGGAGAGCCTCAGCGGTGAGACTTTCCCTATTTTGTTAAATTGTCAAATTGATTCGCCCAGGATTTGCAGTGTTTAAGCCAAGATAGCGTTAGTTGGAGCGAATTTGCGTGGGGGCGGTGAAGATAGAGGCTACTGCTTCATTCGAATTAGATTTTGAGGTTCACGCATTTTGGTGTTGTGTGCCACTGGCTTGCTTTGCCCAAAAGCAAATCAGCTATTGGGCAAAGCAAGCTAGTGAACCGAAGTGTTTGAGTTCGAAGTACGCTAATCGAGCAATGTCCCGACGGTTTGGACAACGAAGGCCGAAATTGAAAACTTCATCAACCGCCGGGCATAACAATACCTATCGATTTCCAGGGGGGGAATCAACGCTATCGATAGCATTTTCGGTAGTTAAGAATATAACTCCGGTAACTTTAACGTCGTGTGAGTTAATGTTGGAACGCGACACCTGAAGTGAACTAACCGACTCCGTTACACTGGCTTTTTCCTATTTGCATTCGGATTCCCAAATGCAAATAGGAAAGCCAGTGGCACACCAAAACCAAACCAAGCAATAGTCAGTCGCGCTTACTGTTATCCCCTAACTAGTCTGGACAAAGCACTAGCAACAATTGAGACAATTGTGCGACACCCAAAGTAAAAATACCAGGTGAAATATTGAACGCAGTTGAATTAGTCGAAGTTAAAAAAGCATATTCCAATGTTCAAGCGGTGCGCAATCTGACACTAACCGTGCCTGAAGGGTGCGTCTATGGATTCATCGGTCCGAACGGGTCTGGGAAGTCGACAACTTTGCGAATGATCATGCGGATCATCTATCCGGATGAAGGTGTCGTGCGCGTGCTGGGGGCAGATAAGTTTGGTGCGGCCAATGACCTGGTAGGATACTTGCCGGAAGAACGTAGCACTTATAAGAAGATGAAAGTCCGCGAAGTGCTGTGCTTTCACGCGGAGCTCAAAGGACTGCGGCGGCCAGCAGCACTTGTTGACGATTGGCTCGAACGGTTGGGCTTGATCGATTGGCGCGATAAGAAGGTGGAAGCGCTTTCGAAAGGGATGGCTCAGAAAGTACAGTTCATATCGTCGGTGGTATCGAAGCCGAAGCTTCTGTTGCTGGACGAGCCTTTCAGCGGGCTTGACCCAGTGAACAATGAAGCGATTCGGAAAGCGGTGCTCGAATTGCATCAAGAAGGCACAACGATCATCTTTTCGACTCACGATATGCGGACGGCTGAGGTGATGTGCGATTATATCTTTATGATCTATCGCGGCGACAAGGTGCTCGACGGGACGCTTGAATCGATTCAAAACCAATACGGGACGGATATGATCCGTGTTCGTGTTGAAGGGAACGCGATCGGAGTGGGAGAGTTCGAGCGGATTCGCGGTGTTGCCGGTGCAAAGGATCTTGGGCATTTTAAAGAGTTGAGAGTCGCTGATGGTGCAGATACTCAGGCGATTTTGCATCGATTGTGTGAGCTGGGTCGTGTGGTGCATTTCGAGATCAGCCGCCCGAGCTTGCATGATATTTTTGTGCGGATAGCAAACCCTGTTGCTGAAGAGACGGGCGAACCGTCGCGGAATTAAGTAAGGTAGCTGGTTTCGTGAGAAACCGGATGCGGAACGTAGGTTCACTCATCAGCTCCGGTTTCTCATGAAACCAGCTACACATGAAACCAGCTACATATGAGAAACCGGATGCAATAGTAAGATCACCAGCACAAACCGGTTTCTCACGAAACCAGCTACAGATGAATAATTACATCACGATAAACAGAGATCGATACAAGCTATGCGTAAGACCTGGGTGATTGCTTGGCGGGAATTCAACGCGACAGTGCGAACGAAGGCGTTCGTAGTTGGCATCGTGTTAATGCCGATCTTGATGTGCGGCAGCGTTGTGGTTTCGATCATTACCGAGAAATTGGAAGATCGTAGTTCACAAAAGATCGCCGTTGTTGACCGTACGCCGGGTGGCAAAATCGCTCCGATCTTGCAGACGGCCGTTGAAAAACGCAACGCGGAGGATTCTGTAAATAAGAAGACCGGCGAGCGATCTTCGCCTGAATTTAAACTGGATATTGTCCAGCCGAGCAGCGCTGATGTAGCGTCCATGGAGGCACAGCGCGTTGAGCTATCGAAGCGGGTTAAAGACCATGAGATCATTGGTTTCTTGGAGATTGGTCCAGAAGCGAACAATCAACGGGCGACGCTGACGGCGATTTTGGGTGCGATTGGTAAGCCTAAAGCCGGTGCCAAAGAAGAGAAAGTTGATGACGGCGACGATCCGGCTCTTTGTCGATTTCAAACTGTTCCGACGAATTCGGGCGCGGTGGATTTCTATCGCTGGTCGTTGATTCAAGTTACTTTGATTACGCGGTTTGGTTTGACGAACGTGGATGAGAAGACTCAGAAGGCGATCTTTGATCAAAAGCCACCAGTGGTGATGCTCGGTTTGACGACCCGCGATGAAACCGGTAATGCGATCGATGATAAAGGGAATCTGAAGACTGCAGCACGCTTGGCGGTTGGTCTGGGAATGATGATGCTGATGTTCATGATGGTCATGGTGGGGTCGACGCCGCTGCTGCAGAGTGTGCTCGAGGAAAAGATGCAGAAAATTTCTGAAGTGCTGCTCGGTTCGGTGCAGCCGTTTCAACTGATGATGGGCAAGTTGACGGGCATGATCGGCGTGGCTCTGTTGTTGTCGGTTGTATATGTGTCTGGGACATTGTTTGCGGTCAATTACTATGGGTTTGGCGAGTATATTCCGCTTACTTTGCTAATGTGGTTTATGTTCTACCTGGTGCTGGCCGTGATTATGTACGGATCTCTGTTCAGTGCCATCGGCGCTGCGTGCAGTGACATGAAGGAGCCACAAGCGTTGATGTTGCCGGTGATGATGCCGATCATCTTGCCGATGATGCTGGTTGGGGTGATTATTAAAAATCCCGACGGAATGATTGCACGTGGCGTTTCCCTTTTCCCGCCCACGACTCCGATGATGATGCTTCTCAGGCAAGCCATGGATGCGAACGTTCGGCCGTGGGAGCAGGTTGTTTCGACAATAGGCGTGATTGCTTTTACGGTGTTATGTGTTTGGGTGGGTGGGAGGATTTTTCGAATTGGAATTTTGATGCAAGGTAAGGCGCCCTCGTTCAAGCAGTTGGTGCAGTGGGTGGCGCACGGGTAGAAGGGATTTCCCCCTCACCCCCCGGCCCCCTCTCCCCGAGTACAGGGCGAGGAGGAGCCAGCTGCGACTGCTACGCCTGAGTCCAATCTTAAAACTAAATCTTGGTTGTATAGCGAGAGTGACAAACGCGAATGCGAATTACTTAGAACCGCAAGCGGGCGTGGACGCCCAGTGTTACTCACATTCGCACGATAGGCTCTGCACTTCTTTGCGCCTTGCCAAAACGGTTGAGTGGTTTCGGAGCGCGGGCGTCCCCGCCCGCTACGGGACTCGCTGTCTCACTACCTTGAGGGTCGCACTCGATATGTAGACAAAGTCCCAATTTATTGGTGTCGCCCGAGTCAACGTGTGGCGCCAGCGGGCGGGGACGCCCAATGTCACTCACTTTCGAATGGCTGTACTCAATATAAGGATAGTATTCGCTTGCCCGGGTTAAAGACTATCAGCCGGAACGCGTTAGAGAGCGTCCTGCTTAGGAATGAACTTGAAAACGCGGATTTACAGGTGATCTATCAGCCGGAAGGCGTTAGCCGGCGTTAGCCTCCGGTTCAATACACAACCGGAGGCTAACGCCTTCCGGCTGATAAGACTATACCACCGTAATGATCAGCTTCAGTTCAAACTCCTAAGCGGGACGCTCTCGTTAGCCTCCGGTTCAATACACAACCGGAGGCTAACGCCTTCCGGCTGATAAGACTATACCACCGTAATGATCAGCTTCAGTTCAAACTCCTAAGCGGGACGCTCTCGTTAGCTTCCGGTTAATGGATAAAAAAACCGGACGCTAGCGCGTTCCGGCTGATTAGTCCAACCGTACTGAGGTGTTGCGATTTTACAAAGTCGAGAAAGTGAGTAACATTGGGCGGGGACGCCCGCGCTCCTGAAAACCGGTCTACTTTTGTGCAACGTTAGCAGGCACGGAGCCAAAGCCACTCCGTCAGCAATCTCCGCTGCCAACTCAACCTTAACTCGAAAGTGAGTGACATTGGGCGAGGACTGCCGCTGTCTTTGGAGGGACATGAACATCGTAAAAACTAAAGTCCGAAATTTATATTACTCGAGCGTCGCGGGCTCGCTGGGGGCTTCGATTTTCGTTACTTCAGCTTTTTTGTCTTCGGTCTGTTCAAGCTGTTTTTCAAGTGGTTCGATTGATTGCTTTTTGAAGTCTTCGACCCACTTTTGTGTTTCGACGATCGACTGTAACTCAACAGCGATCGTAACGAGTTGCTTACTTTTATACTCTTGTTCCTTAATCTTCAGCCGATAAGCAAGGTCTCGGAGCATACCTGCCCATATGGCCTTTGCCTTTGCCAGACTACGAGTCGCAATTGAAAGCTCGCGCGAAGAACGCGCTCCCTTGGCCACTAGCTTCTTTGTTTCAATAGCCGTGGCGAGCGCTTCTACATAGGAGTATGCGGCTTCGATAACTGGTTTTGAAGTTGAGGTCGAATCAGTCATTGCTTTCGATTCTGACACTTGATTGCCAGTAAGACCGGATTTTGGTGTCACTGGTCCTAGGTCATCAGCAGCGTTACCGGTCGTAGGCGTTGTAAGGTCAATCGTACCGTCGCTGTTTAAATCTGTTCCCAACTGCAACAGCGTTTTGATTTTTTCAGACACAGTCGGTTCGCCTGGGACTTCATAGCCTGGTGCATGCCCCCATTCTATGTAACGATCAGCGAAACGTTGATTAGATGTTTGTATTCGAATATGAAAAACGGGTTCTGACTTTCTTTGTTCGATCAAAATCCGCTTTAGACTAAGCTTTTTTCTTAGGGGCTCGAGCTCTCGGATGAGTGGTAGCACTTGCTTGATACGATCATCCTTGAACGGCATTTCGGCGTCACTCGGTGGCACTACGCCCTTTGCGTAAACCTGAAAGTACTTGCTTACGTCGCTTGGATTTAGATTTTGCATTGGGAGTACGATACCTTCCGCGTCGATTGGAAAAAAGCCTTTTGATACATTGGTCTCGCAATAGACCATTGCTGCGATTTGGGAACTGTTATTGTTGGCCTCAGCCACATTATTGAATGTCTCTTCGGTAATCAACGCGCTGGGTACAGAAGTGCTTGCGGCCGATTCAGTTGAGTTCCGAGCTGCCTTTAATAACGTTGTTGGTTCAGGGTCTTGCGTATTCAGTGGTATGAACTGAGGTGGCGTTGATGATTGCGGGGGTGGAAGCGAAAGCGGGTTTTGCGGTACCCACGATGGAGCTGCGTTACTAGGGGGATAAACTTGGTAAGTTCCGGTCGGCGGGGCGGAATAAGATTGGTTCGCCCGAAGGTCTTGGGCAAAGTTGTATGTTGTTGGGGCCGGTGGGCTGGCAATTTCACGATTCCAAGCAAGATCGTCGGCCGATTGAAGCAGTTCTGCGATGCGGCGTTCTACGATTTCATCTTTACGTTCGCCGCGTTTCTTGTGTAGTTCCTTGGCTTCGGCTAGTTCAGATTCAAGCTTCTCGACTTGCTTTGATTGAGCTGCATGACGGAGATCAAAGAGTTTGGCGACGGCTTCAGTAAGCGACTTGCGAAGTTCCTTCTTTTCATCACTGGTTGCAGATTGCAGTTCGTTTCTTAGTTGGTTGATTTCCTTCGCGGCGGTCTGCTCAGCCGGGTCTTGCGGGTGGGCGTGTTGCGGTTGGGCGGGCTGGGTGTAGTAAACTGCGGACGGCTGCCGGTTCTGATATTTCGGCCGCGTTGCGAACGGGTTTTGAGTTTGCGTGCCCTGAGTGTATGTGACGGCTGGTGCTATTTGTTGGTTGGCAAACCTTTGCCCAACAATCACCGGTTGGGCTTGGGCAGCGAATCGCCGAGCCTGTTCCGCTTTGGCTCGCGCTTCTATAACGGCAAAAGTAGTGAAGCCAATGACGAAAACAACTAGTAACGAAGCGGCGATCAACCAGAAGCGACGCGAACGACCTCCTGGAATTTTGCTCTGCGTTTCAGAACTCGTTGATGGTGATGATGACATGTTTGGTCCTTCGATGTGAGGAAGATCGAAAAAGATAGGTGTTGCGGTGTTTTGTTTTTTGCGTCGAGTATTGAACCGAGCTATTCTTGGCGTAGTACGCTGACTTTTCTGCACTAGTAAGCTTGCAATTAGGGAAGTCGGATCAGTGAGCCGTCGGCGCTAGCCGCGGGTTTCGGAGTCATAGTCGCTCGTGACAATCAGTCCTTTTTAAGCGTAGAAGTCGAAAAATATATATAGCTTCATTGGTTAGACTGTGAGTAATTTAAGCCCCCAACTTCGAGCCCCGCGGCTAGCGCCGTCGGCTCACGCTCCCAGCCGCGTTCCCCGTTCCATGCTCTGGCAAGTAACACTCTGCGGCTGGACGAATTATGAGGCTATTCTTCCATTTCGTTTTTAAGGTTGCGTATTGCATTGGTCATTTCCTCTATACGAGTGCTCCACTGCGTGTCTTCAAAATCGATTCTCGACGAGGGACTGAGTTGGTTAGTTCGTACGACTGGAATCTGTTCCTGGGTTGGTGTTGGGTTTAAGTAGGTCCAAACGATGTAACAAGCAAACACGAGGCAGCTCGCGAGCAGAAAAACTCCGGCAGCCCTACGCCAACTGAGCCGCTTGACGATGGCCTTGGGAAGAGGCATTCTTGTAGGAGCTCGGAGATGTGCGAGGCATCCGCGCAATAACTCGGCGGCTTCTTCGGCAGATGCGATGCGGCGATCGAGCGGTTTTGCGAGAAAACGGCCGATTAAACGATCGAGCCAGGCGGGCATGGCTTCGTTCAGCTCGTGGACAATTCGCGGCTTGTCTTCTGTCACGCGGCGAAGGACTGCGAGCGGTGAATCGCCGCGGACAGGCGGATGGCCAGTTGCCATGGTGTATAGGACTGCACCGAGGGAATACAAATCGGATCGCGCGTCGACGGATTCACCGCGAGCTTGCTCGGGACTCATGTAGTTCGGCGTGCCTGCAACCATACCGCTGGCGGTCATCGAGGCATCGTCAAGAACTCGAGCAAGACCAAAGTCGCTTAGCATCACACGGTGACCACCCTCGTCGATCAAGATGTTGGCGGGTTTGATATCGCGATGAATGATTCCTTGTTTGTGGGCAGCAATTAATGCTTCAGCGATCTGCAATCCGATCGATAGCACATCACCGATAGGTAGCGGTCCATCGCGTTCAATGCGTTGTTGCAAACTGCCACCGCCGATGAGCGGCATGACGATGTAGGGCAAAGAGCCTTCACAAGTCACTGCATAAATGGGAACGATGTTTGGATGCACGACCGCTGCGACCGCTTGAGCTTCGCGAAAGAAGCGTTGCTTTGCGGTACCGGTGCTTGCCAACATCGGTGATAGCAGCTTTACGGCTAGCGGTCGATGCAATTGACTGTCCCAAACTTTGAGCACCACGCCCATTCCGCCTTGACCGATTACGGCTTGAACCGAGCGGCCATCGAGTTTGCCGAGTGAGCCCGGTTCGTCGGCTGGCTCAAGCAGACCGGCGATCCAATTGTTGGAGGAGTCCACAGTTTGGTTGGTAAATACAAAATCTTGATCCGGCGAGTGGCTCAGCTCGGTGGTATCGCTAAGTACTGTGCGAGTCTCTTGCCAGAGGTCGATTGTGCCCGCGAGTTGATTTAATTCGTCTCGGCATGATTCACAATGGTCCAAGTGCGCGGTGACGGCGCGTTCATCGGCGGCACTCAATTGCGATTCGAGCAGTTTTATAAGGCGGTCGCTGTAACAAGGTCCTCCTGATGCGATCATGATTCCGACTCCCGATATGGGGCCAATAGACTCTTTACTTTCGCCAACGTTCGGCAGCGGGCCACATAGACCGCTCCGACGCTCATTCCTAACTGCTTGGCCACTTGATCGCCGGGCTTTCCGTCGACTGCCGACAACCAGAACGCTTGCCAGGTTTTCGCATTTACCAAGTGACGGACTTGGTCGGCGGCCCATCGAAACTGTTGCCGTCGAGCTTCCGTTTCAAATTCATCGCGTTCATCCTGATCATCTGAATTTGGAACTTCAGATACACACCTTGCAAAGTCGCTTCCGCCAACTGCCATCAGTTTTCGCCGCCGTAGTAAATCGACCGCTGCATTGCGAGCTATCCGAGCTAGCCAGCCGCGAAATCGGCCATCGCGCGTCAAGTCGAACGCGTGGATCTTGCGACTTACAATCAATAGTACTTCCTGGGTCACTTCGCGTGCATCCGCATCTTGCAGTCCAAATTTTCGAGCAATTCGAAAAGTTGTCGGTTCATAGATCGCACAGAACTCCACCCAAGCTGCACCATCGCCAGCGTCATGCAGGCGAGCGATCAAACTCTGGCGTGTATCTGGCGGTCGCATAATGGTTCCTAAAATTGCCAAATCAAATCGTTGGTTGTAACACACACGTTGGCTGGGGTTGAGACCTTACATCAGTTTGTAGGAAAAACGGTTTCTGAGGGTTTGATGCGAAGGCGATGGCGGTAGGAATGGGAAGTAGGGGAATTATGGGAGTTATGGGAATTATGAACGTGAATGCAGGCAGGTTGCACAGTGAGGTAGTGGTCGTTTAAAGACCTTTGGTACCGTTTTACGTTATAGTAATCTTGCGGTTGACGTTGCGGGACTTCGTAAGAATCAAAAATCATTCGGATTGATACATCATGAAAGCGTGCGTTTTCTGTCTACTGTATGCTTGCATTTTTATGGTGTGCTTTTGCCGACTGGGAGCGGCTGAGTTGCCTAAATGGATCGCTTCGACGGATTCGAAAAATGATCATTATGGTTTGTCACAGCGGATGAATTTTGATGAATCGGTCGTAAGTGGGCGGATGAAAGTGGCGGCCGATTTCGCTCGGGTGTCGGTGAAGATCAATGATTCGATAGCGCTCAAGGTCGAGCCTTATTGCCAGTTGCAGAGTCTCGATGTAACTCAGTGGCTTAAGGTCGGCGAGAATTCAATTTCGCTCGAGGTTGATTGTGTGGAAGGGCCAAGTGCAATCGCCGTGGAATTCGAAGTGCGGCTGAAGTCTGGCAAAGTGATTCAGTTAGTCTCAGACGAAGCTTGGGTTGTCGCCGGCGGATCGTCGAAAGTTCAGGCCCTAGGTTCAGTGCGGGCTGAGCTTTGGGGCGCGGGTCGGCGTGACGCTTCTCTGTCGCCAATCGAGAACTATGAGCAGTGGCAACAGGCTAAGGGGAGCGAGACGGAGAAAGTACAACCGAAATTCTGGACCGCGCCGGGTTTTCAGATATCGCTGATGCGAACTGCGAAAGCCGACGAAAGCTCGTGGATCAGTTTAGCCTTTGATGACCAAGGACGAGCCGTTGTATCGCGCGAAGACGAAGGTCTTCTTCGGATGACATTCGATGCAGAACGCACCAACGTCGAGAAGGTCGAGGCAATCAAAATTGACCTGAAAGAGTGCCGTGGTTTAGTTTTCAATGGCAAGGACCTGTACGCGAGCGCTAACAACTCGAAGGCGATTTTCCGGGTGCAGCTTAGCGACGATGCCAAAATGAAAAGCATGCTTCGACTGCGAGAGTTTCCTGGTGGTGTTGGGCATGGGCGAAATGATGTGACGATCCATAACGGTTGGCTATATTCTATTCATGGCGATAGTGTCGAATTGCCACGAGATAATGTAACCGATCTCACTTCGCCTATCCGACATTGGGCAGGTGACCCTCGCGGTGAAGGTTACGTAGTGGGCATGCAATTGAATCCGACCAAGTGGGAAGTCATTTGCGGCGGACTGCGGAATCCTTATGGAATCACTGCACATCCAAGCGGCGAACTGTTCACCTTTGATGCGGACAATGAATACGACATGGGGACGCCGTGGTACCGACCGACCCGAGTCGTTGCTTTGTTGCAAGGTGGCGATGTGGGATATCGAACAGCGGGTAATAAGATGCCGCCTCGATTTCATGACCAACCAGAGAATGTGCCTCCTGTGCTGACGATTGGACGCAGTTCACCGACAGCGGTCTTTTGCGATAAAAAACTTGCTTTTCCCAAGCCGTACCGCGATGCGATGTATTTGCTCGATTGGACTTATGGGCGGGCGCTCGCTGTTCATCTCGTTCCACGTGGGGCAGGTTGGCGAGCACAAGCTGAGTTGTTCTTGCAAGGTCGACCACTGAATGTCACTGATGTTGCTCGCGGTGACGATGGGTCCATGTATGTGATCACTGGCGGTCGCAAGACGCAGTCATCACTTTACCGAATCGTTGCTGCTGAAGATGGGAATGCGAGAGCTGTGGTAAATGGTACTGCAGCCCAGAATGGAGCCTTCGATGCAAATGCCCGGCCCGGAGCTACTTTTGCGGAGCAAAAGGCGACAATGGTGGACTCGAGTATCAGTGAGCGCGATGAGGCTCATGAGCGCTCGGCAGCGGAGTTTTCGGCTAAGCAAATAGAGTTTAGAAAACAACTCGAGCTGATCGCTCGTAATCGGGACAATCGTGGCACGCAGCAAGTGTTGTCTCACTTGGCAGACGCCGATCCCGTTTTGCGGCATGCGGCTCGGATCGCTCTTGAGCGATTGCCATTGCGGGAATGGCGAAGCCTGTTGTCGAAGTTGGAAGATGATAAACAATGGTTGTATGTTGCTTTGGTAATGGCTCAAGCGATGGATTCTGCTGAAGCGTCGAAGATGATCGAAAGATGGCTGAAGTGTCAGCCGACTAAGTTCGATTTGTCATCGCGATTAGTGTGGGTTCGGCTGTGTGAATGGTGTTTGACTAGCAACAAAGAAGCTGTGAACTCAAAGAGTTCAGAGGTGATTACGAAGTTGCTTGAGAATTGGCCGGAGGCGAATGTACAACATGTTGCGACGGAGACTTCGGCGGTTGAACTGCGTCACCGTTTGGCGCAGTTGTTGGGTCGGTTGAAGTCGGAGAAAGCAATTGAGATTATTGCGCGCGACTTATTGGCGAGTACGCTGCAGGAAGATCAAGTCGCCGGCTTGTTGGCACTAAGGCAGCAACGGAGCGGATGGACCGAGTCGCAGCGGCGGTTGCAATTTGAATTGCTCCAAGGCGCTGATCGCATGGTAGGTGGCGAAGGCCTTCCCAAGTTTATGGCGGAGATACGTAATGAAAGTCTTGCGACGCTTTCCAATACTGAGAAAGAACTATTGGAACCCGTGCTCAACCCGAAAACGGAAGTTGCTACGGTAACTGGACCGCCTCGTTCGCATGTCCAAAAATGGAACATCGATGAATTAACTGAAATGACTTCGAGTTCACTCGTCGAAGGCGATCGTGAGCAGGGCGCTAAGATCTTTCGAGAAGCGATGTGTGCGCGTTGCCATCGATTTGGTAGGGAAGGCAAGGCAGTTGGGCCAGATCTTACTTTTGTGGGGCGACGTTTCAGTCCTCGTGATTTGCTGGAGTCGATTTTAACTCCGTCGCGTTCGGTCGCTGAGAATTTTCAAATGGACTCCATCGCTACTCAGTCGGGTGAGGTCTACACTGGGCGAATTTTAATTGAAGGTGATTATCGATCGCAAAAAGTTCGGATCCAAACTGATCCGTTGAAGTCGGACTCGGTGGTTGAGATCGCTAAGAGTGAGATTGAAGAGCACAAGCAACTGGTTCGTTCGCCGATGCCTGACGGGTTGATGGATGTGTTTAGTCGGGAAGAGATTCGGGATTTGGTTGCTTACTTGCAGAATCCGAATTAGTTGGAAGCGCTGCCAACACGGAAGCCCGTTGGTCAACGCTGTACGCCGCGTAAGTCTATGAGCCTGAGGCGCTAGCCGATTTTGCGTATTTTTGGTTGTGTGCCACTGGGTTGCCAGTGTACCGAAGCGTTTAGGTTCGAATGAAAATCTTTCATCTCGAAGCGTGGGATCTTGGCACACTAGTCGCCGAAGTGATCAACGTCGCACTTAGCGGCGTTTACGACAGTAACTCACCACCGCGGTGATACATGTATTGGAGTGTTTTGAAGCTTACTTGCCTCAAAACTTCGACAACTTTCACGGCGAGTGAGTTAGCGTTTGCACCTCTAACGGCAGTTAGAGTCACCTGCTCCGTTTCACTGGCCTTGCCCCGTAAAGTCCAATATAAATCCGGACGTTGTGGGGCAAGCCAGTGGCACACGTGATCGCAATGTGCAATGTCAAATGGCGCTTGCCGATCTTGATTTGCGAAGATCGGCTAGCGCCTCAGGCTAATCACACTGCGCTATTACCAGTTTGCAATTTTATAAAAAAGGACTTGACTCCGTATTGCACTGTTGTATTATGGAGGTAATACAAGACAGAGGAGAACTCGCCGTGCAAATTCATATTACTGCAAGCGATGGCGTGCCGATTTACTTGCAAGTCGTCAATCAGATTAAGTACCTGGTGGCGGCTGGGCGATTGGTAGCTGGTGAAGAGTTGCCGCCGATCCGGACGCTCGCAGAGAAACTTGTTGTTAACCCAAATACGATTGCTCGTGCCTATCGTGAACTCGAGATAGCGGGCATCGTCGAGAAGCGTCGTACGGCGGGTACCTACGTTACTGATCAAGGTTCGCCGCTTGCACGCCGCGAGCGGATGAAAATTCTGACTGAACGAGCCGATCAGTTGCTGGCTGAAGCGGGGCAGATGGACGTATCGCTCGAAGATGTCCTCAAGCTAATGAAGCAGCGTTTTTCCGTAATCAATTCTTCTCGCCTAAAGGATAACAACGATGGCTGATCCATTTCCTTCGGCTGCGCCACCGATCATTCAAATCGACAAATTGACTCGTCGATTTGATACCAAGTTGGCAATTGACGACTTGTCCCTTTCGATTCCTCGTGGCGGAGTTTTTGGATTGATTGGCGGTAACGGTGCGGGAAAAACCACACTGCTTAGGCATGTCCTCGGAATGCTCAAAGCTCAATCTGGTTCCATTAGGGTCTTCGGGCTCGATCCAGTTGCGAACCCTGTCGGTGTGCTCGGACGTATCGGATATCTGTCTGAGGATCGCAACTTACCTAATTGGATGCGAGTCCGAGAGCTGATGCGATATACGCAAGCCTTTTATCCAGGCTGGGATGAGCAATATGCTGAAGAGCTGCGGGACGCGTTTGACTTGGATCCTAAAGCAAAAGTGAAGAACTTGTCGCGCGGTCAGCGAGCGCGGGCTGGTTTGTTGGTAGCGTTGGCTTATCGGCCTGATTTACTAGTGCTCGATGAGCCGTCGAGTGGCTTGGATCCGGTCGTCCGCCGTGACATCTTGGGCGCTATCATTCGAACGATTGGTGAAGAAGGGCGAACGGTACTGTTTTCGTCGCACTTGCTCGACGAAGTTGAGCGGGTTGCGGACCGTGTTGCAATCATTCATCAAGGCAAAATAATGCTGACCGCTTCGATGGATGAAATTAAAGAGTCGCACCGTCGAGTCACACTGCGATTTGAACAAGCAGTTATGCAAGCGCCGAAGTTGATCGGAGCGCTTGCTCAGGAAGGCAGCGGCTCCGAGTGGACTTACATTTGCGATGGCGAAGCTGCACAGTTGCGACTCGCTGCGCAGGCTCTCGGGGCAACCGTTGTCAGTGATACCTCGCTGTCGCTGGATGAGATCTTTGTGACGCGTGTTTCGAAGTAAGTATGTAGCTGGATTCGTGAGAATCCGGCGGCGTAAAGTGTGAATGGAATGACATGTGGTTAGTTCGCTGTTGTGCATCCTGGTTTTTACAAACCCAGCTACGTAAGCAGATGGAGTGCCTCCGGGTTTTGAAAAAAACCAGCTACGTAACCAGAATTTGGGTTTTTAGAAAACGGTCTAGAGATTCAGGAGAAATCAAATGAAATCGTTGCCGCAAGCACTGCTTTGGGAAACCGTAGCCCATGGACGATGGTCTCTACCTGGTCTCTTTTTAGTCGCTAATTTGTTGCCGCTGGCGGTTTATGGAGCGCTGAGCGGATTGACGATTGATTCGAAAATGCACGAGTTTATTGTTCTTCAAGTTGGCTTTCTGCAGATCGTACTCGTTCAACTCGCATTTGGAATAGTGGTAGCGCAGGGGCCTCTTTCGCGACTTTATACACTGCCTATTTCCACCAACTCAATTGTTGCCTGGCATACATTTTCGGGTGCAATCATCTTGGCACTCGAGATAGCCGCTGCATCTTGGTTGTTCAATACACTTTTCAATGTGCAGTGGCCAATTTTAGGTCCAGCTCTGTTTGCGGTCGCGGCGTGGTCGGCACTGCAGGTTCTGATGAGTGTTATGAGTTTTCAATCGCTCTATGCGTACTTCTTGGCTGGTACTCCGGCGCTATTGATGTGTTTATGGCTGAATGCGCGATACGGCGTTTGGTTTTCGCCGCCCAAGTATTATTGGAGCGAGGTGACACCAAGCGAAGTTGTGATACTGGTGTGTGCCACCGGCATATTTTACATGATGACTTGCTATAGCGTTGGCTTCGCAAGGTGCGGGGAAAAGATGCCTACGCTCGGCATTGGCAGTTGGATTGAGAAACAATGGGAAGCCTACTTGTTGTCGCGGACCGCTCCTCGGCCTTTTCGCTCGGCTGCTGCCGCTCAGTTTTGGTACGAGTGGCAAGTAAAGGGAATCGCACTTCCTCTGGTTACCTCGATGATGCTGTTCGTCGCGGCTGGTTGGGGGCTGGGTGCTTTGTACTTAGGGACGACCACTCTCGCGTCCGCTTACAAAGCACTCTTACTTTTGGGAGGGTTTGTTTCGTTTCTTGCTTGCGCAGCTGGATTATTCCTAGGATTGGAAGTCGATGCAAAACCGGCTGGCCAGCGGGATCAGCAGTTAGGAGATTCCGTCACGGACATGCAGCTTGATTCCGGTATGGGATGTTTCCTAAGCAGTCGCCCCTTTTCGAGCAAGGAATTTGCGAAGGCAATCTTAACTGTGGCCGCGAGAAGTTCGCTCATCGCGTGGCTCATGTGGTTTGGGCTGTTTGCTTGCTGCCATCTGCTCTTTTCGGTTACCAATCAGAGTCCCGATTACTACATGCCGCCAGACATTGGCATCCTATTTATTCCCGTGACTATCCTTGGTCCATGGGTCGCCATGGCCAACTTGGGAACGCTCGGATTCTCTGGACGTGGAGCAAGAATTCTGTTCGGCTTGGTTGCTGGTTTTGTCAGTTACTTTGTGTTTTTACTAGTCGTCAGACAGTTTGCAGACGTTGTGATTGTTCAGCAGATTCATAACGTTTGCTCTACTGCAGTTGCCGCTTTAGTCGTTGGCGGTTCGATTTGGGCTTTCGTCCAAGCTCGAAAGCAAAGGCATATAAGCAATAGCACTTACTTAGCGAGCGGGCTGGGTTTCTGGGCGTTGTTGATAGCCGCGATCTTGCTTCGGCCTGTGGGGAGTCAGTTTATTTATTATCCGACGGTCGTGATCATCGTTTCACTCGTTATCGTGCCATTTGCGACGATGCCACTTGCCATTGCCTGGAATCGACATCGTTAATAGACGCGACCGAAAGTTAGTTCACAGCTTTAAGTTGGTCCTATTCGTCATCTTTAATCGGAAGGGTCCGCGGAATACGAACAGTAAACGTGGTGCCTTCCACAGCCGTCGACGTGACCGTCACAGTGCCCCCTTTAGCGACGACAATCTCGCGCACAATGTACAGGCCAAGCCCGATGCTACCGTGACTTCGCTGCGCGGCTGATTCCCGCGTCGAATAGCGCTTCAGCGGATCGAAGATCGTCGGCAAAAACTCCGGCGGAATTGGAATGCCATCATTGTGGATACTTAAAATCACCGTGGATCCTTCCAGACCGGACCCCGCTGACGCCGTTCCTTCAGAGTTCAGCGAGAGTTCGATCGTCCCCTCAGGCGACCCGTGCTGAATAGCATTGCCCATTAGGTTCGAGACAATCTGACGGATTCTGACCGAATCCCAGACTCCTTTAACGTCGCCTTTTGACTGAAGGCGAAGTCTGCGATGTGGGTGTGCAGTTTGAAATGAGTCGAGCACTTCACCGCAAAGTTCCTCCAAATCGACAGGCCCGCAATTCAGAGGCATCGCGAGCCCCAGTCCGCTCGATGAGAAGTCAATAAGGTCACTCACCAAGTGCACCATCGCATCGGTATTTCTCGTAATAATCGCCATTGCTTCGGCAGTGACCGTGTCTTGGTTCTTTTCTGAGACAACATGTGCGGCCATGCGAATGCAAGACAACGGATTGCGCAAGTCGTGGCTGAGTATCGCGAGGAACATCTGTCGCGAATCGTCGATGCGTTTGGAATAACTTCCGACACCGCAGGCAAGTGACTGATCCAATGATTCATCGAAACGTGTGATGTCGTCAAGGTCGTTCTTATTGGGCTGTGGAGTACTTTCTCGCCACAGGCGCAGTACGCTTGCTCGCAAGGCACGGTATTCAGCTACGACGTCTGTAATATGAAAACCCGCGCCGACTCGATCCACGCCATGCAACTCGGAAGCGTTATCAAGTCGGTCGCTCGCCGCACCGCCAGCGCCTCCGTCGCCTTTAGACTTGCTAGCCTGCTGCTCGAGGCTTTGGCGGTTCTGCATGTCCCGCGCGGTTGCGAGAAGGATCGATCCCGCATCGTCGCGCAGCGCAACAATGGTCATATTCTTGCCAGGCAAAAGGCTGCGCGCAAACGCTTCCCATTCTGCTAAAATGGGCTCGATATTAGCCATGATAAATTCAGCTAGTCGCATCGACTTCTCCAAGGGCTTGTACGGTACAAAGAGCTGCAGGCAGTAGCGCTCAGGTGAAAAAAACGCACTTTTGACGCGTGGGGCTACGCCGATCGAGACCTGACTTGGTGGATCGGTTTAAATGTTGTCATCTTTGCGACGCCGGAGGCATGTTGCAATGGCATGAACTCGTGTTTTTCCCTTTGTAGTCGCAATAAAGGCTAGTATAACGACTTGCAGTCGACTTCCGTGTACTCAACTAGCAAGCATCATAGTGAGGTTGTTGTGACGAAATTGCTTTTTCTCGCTCTAGGTTTCTTCTCAATCCTAGCGTTTGTTTACGCCAAGCAAACGACTACGCCCATCCGAGAGAATCAGGCCAGTTTGAAAAAGCTTGGAGCTGAACTCGCAACGGCTCAGAAGTCGGAAGACGAGGCCGCGGTGAATCGATTGATGAAAAAGGTTATAGAAGCGCTAAGCGATCAGGCTGGTATTCCCGAAGTTGCTGACCAGTTTCGCGAAGTTCCCAAGAACGCCCGGCGACTTACACCTCAGGAGCTTCTCACCGCCTATGATCCCTACATCGAATTTATCGAGAAACAGAAATGGTGGGAGATCGGGCTGGAGCCATCCAAGTTAAACCATCTGCCGCGAGAGTTAGCATCAATCATAAGTGGATGCCTGGCAGCGAGGTCAGTGAATGAAGGCAACAGCGAGCGCCTGCTAAAAATCGCAACGGAAGCTGGAGACTTTTTGCTTTGGTCACAGGATCAAGCTGGAACGGGTGTTATTCCATTTCCTGCGCTTCGAAATGGCAAAGGACGTCCGTTCGAGGTCGCGGAGCGATTCATGAAACACGCTGAGAACGAGGGCAAACTCGATCGGGTTGTCAAGAACGGATGGGCGGTCGAAGACTTCAGCGACGGCGGGCTGCAATTCGACCATGGTTTGGCCGGTGTTGCTCTTGTCCAATTGTTCGAAGCGACCAAGGACGAGAAATACAAGCGCGCGGCGATTCGCGCTGCTGATTGGGCAGTCACGCGTCCAGTTGTTCCCAATTGGAATTACAATAGCTTCAGCATCTACCTGCTGGCGGAAGTTTATCGCATCACGGATGATCAGATGTATCTTGAGTCCGCAAAAAAGAAGACTCGCCTCGGAATCCTCCCTGGTCAACTCGTTGAAGGACCCCGCAAAGGTCGATGGGCCGACGCCCACAACGCTCGACCGGCTTACCATTACATCATTGTGCGAGGCTTGGCGGCGCTGGCAGCAAGCATGCCAAGTGACGACGCTGATCTGGCTGCTGTCGTGGAATCGTTGCGGCTAGCTTTATTGGCCCGCAACCCAGATTTTGTTAACGGCATCTTCAATGCTGATTCTTCGGTAGAAGCATTGCTATTGGTCGAGACGCTACCACCGCATATTGCAGTGAAGTTAACCGAGTGCAAATCGACTGAAGCACTCGAAATTCTCGAACGATACGCAGCGGAAGGATTCAGGCGAAGTAAGAACCCACTAAGTCCTGGGACTTGGGGGCAACTGCTGGCTTATCAAAAGTATAGTTCGTTGTAAATCGACGCCGCAAGGGTAGCAACATTCTTCGTCGCGTCATGGCAAGTGATGGGCGCAATCGAAGTTACAATGTCACAAAATGGCATTACTCGAAAAAGCTGTTGACGGAATCCAGAATCGGCAATGACTCTTGACGAACTCCGTTACCGACTTGATGCTGATCGAGACGAATGAACATCCGACTCGTAGACGGAGTTTATCGTGACTTGCCGACGGTTCGGTTTATTCAGGCAACGGTTTGCCTCGGGTTTCGGGCGCGAAGAAAATCAGCACGATGCCAACGAGGTAAAAAACGGTAAGAAAACTACAGGCGACAGGATGGCCGACTTCGCCTGCATAGGTTTTGAAACTACTTAATTGCGCGAGAAGGGCGGACATCTGCAACGTACCGATAGCCGCCAAGATGCGGCCGAAGTTGAACCCAAATCCCTGACAAGTGGCTCGCACTCGCGTGGGAAACAACTCGGGCAAATACAACGGTAACCATCCGTAAAATGACGCGGTGCAGATACCTGCGATGAATGCCGCAAACAGAAACGGCAAACCATATTCGTTGTGCATTTGGTACAGCCACAAAACCGAAACGATCGAAAAGACACATTGGAGCGTATAAGCCATTCGGCGTCCGAGTTTTTCACCCAGCCAAGCGGCCAGAAGTGTGCCAGTGATGGCGCCAATTGCGACTGCGATTTGAGTCCACTGGGTCGGAAATTGTTGAATAATGTTGGGGGCGTCGGTCGTTATCTTTGAGGCCAGCTTTTTGGACCACGACATCGCCCATTGCGTAGTTCCCCAGGTGCCAAGCAATGCCACGCCGCTCAGGCAGGCTCCCAAGAACATCCGTCCAAGCACTGTCGACATACTCATTGACATTGCAGCAGCCCCTTCACTGGCAATCTGTCGCTGCAGATACCGAACGACTGGATAGGAAAATCCAAGAGTGGCAACCAGCAGTCCCACGGCTGTACCTAAAGCTCGTTCCCAGATTGCATGATCCTTGCCGGTCCATACGTAAACAATCAATGCGGGACCTAGGCAGCCAAGAACGACACCCAGCAGATCTTCCGTTCGCCAACCCGTTGTGTGGCCACTGCTTTTACCTTCTTCCCACTTGTGTGATTCGGGCACAAAGATACGAAAGAAAAATGTCAACAGTGCGGGAAGCGTACCCATCATCATCATGATCCGCCAGCCATCATGAGAAACCAAGCTGGCAACTAACTCAGAACTCAATCCCGTGCTAAGCAGAATATTTGCGACGGTCGCCACCACGCTGTTCAGTCCCATGCTGATGATGCCTACCAGCAGGTAACCTGCGTTAGCCGCTGCACCGATTAGGCCGGCCATCATCGCACGTGAGCGGTTGGGCCAGACCTCCATCACAAGTGCAACTCCCAGTGCCCACTCGCCACCCATGCCAAGTGAAGCGATGAAGCGCAGCACTCCGAGTTGAAATGGAGTTTGCACGAATCCGCAAAAGCCCGTGAACACCGCATACACCAGCACACTTAGGCTCATCGCTCGTACCCGGCCAATGCGATCTCCCAGCCAACCAAACAGAACTCCACCCGCCGCTGCGCCGACTAAGAAGACGGCAATAATGATCCCGAAAGTCATTCCGATCTGAGTGTCTTGATCGGGCGTTGGGGGAGTTGCGTAACCAAGCAGGTCCGCGATCGCGCCGCGCCCCACCATGGAAAACACTCCCATCTCCGCACCGTCGAAGAGCCACCCGAGCAATGCGGCAGTTAGTGCCATCCATTGCCCACGCGTTGTGTTATTCTTATTGGTTGCAGTAGCTGCATTAACGCATGTTTGTTGTGACACTGAATTTTCCTGCAATCCGAGTAGCGTACGTTCATTCACTGCGGGAACGATTAACAAATAAACCTCCCGAAACGCCGTCAACTTGCGGTTGATGCATACACGGGAGGTAATTTTATTTGCTTCTGAACGCTCGGCTTGCGCTTCCGAGCTCTATCGACCAATGGATGGTGGATTCGCTTGCAGGAAGTCACGTGGACCGCGTGTTGTGTAGTAAGGATAAGCGACTTGTGCAGTGGCCGGACCTTGTGCACCCGCTCCACCGTTACCGCCACCATGGGCATACTGGCCACTGTTGCCAAGGAAGCGTTGGTAATCTGTACCGCCACGTTGCCAACCCATTCTACATGGGCGACAGCCGATCGGTCCATTGCAGGTGTTACACTCGTTGTGATAAGTTTGATTGCAGCCGGTGCTACCCAACAGGGTGAACGCCAAGCTCATAAGTAACATTACGCGTTTCATCAGCGGATTCCTTTACGCGCGCCGACAATTGTGCGGCTGGCTCTGGGTTCTTTTTTGAGTCTCACGCTCCACGCGATTCGGTGGATTGCCTGCGAGTTTTCGCAAAGCGAAAGCGTCGTCCAATTACGTCGATTTAAGCGGATTGCGGAGCCGCTTGGTCGTCACCATTTCATCGGACCATCGTTATCGCTTGAATCGGGAAAACCGTTAGCATTGCTTCAATCACAACTGCTTCCCGCATAAAATCCTACCGAAACTGCCTATCTTGCCAGTTTGCGAGCAGGCAGTCCGCACTTGGGGCGTGCTACCTTCATTCTCGCCGAGTATTAGTGCGTCAGCACAGCGCCGGAGAGTTGCTGGTAGGAACCGGGAGAACGAGGCTTTGCCGAGCCGGTTATGGAGTAACTATCAGACTCTAATGTACTTGTGGACGTAAACTAGTGCTTCAATACAATTTAATATTGGGGTAGTGGTGCATTGGCGCAGGAGAACGCGGGACAGGCGAATGAGGCTGAACTGATATAAAGTACGTTGCTTAACTGTTACCAGAGACTCGCGTCTGCGACGTTCGTCGACGATGGTTGTGAGCCGACGGCGTTAGCCGCGGGTTAACGAAGCGGATGACTTAGACCAATGAAGGCCTTCCAATGTCCGGCAATATAGATCAAGAGAATTGGAACTAGAGCAACTGCTCGTCATGAACGACAGCTACTTCGTTCACCCGCGGCTAGCGCCGACGGCTCACTGATCCGGCAGTCACAGCATGACGTCATTTTGGCTAACCCCAAAGTTAAATTGTGTTGAAGCACTAGTGGCGTTGAGTCTTTCATTCAAGTGATGGACGACTGTTAGCACATCCGGAGTCGAACTGGCTGTGGGGACTCACTCGGCAGAGCCTCGTTCGCCTCGTTCGCCTCGTTCGCCTCGTTCGCCTCGTTCTCCCGTTCCTTGTTCTTGCCCGTCAATTGCTGTGAAGCGCTAAGGCTTGCTTGCAGTTGGTGTTGGTGGGATGGCGGGCGAGCCGTCTGAGGTGCCGAGATGTTTTAACTGCTTTAGAAAATCATTGTCGGTTGTCAGAATTAGTTGTGTTTGGTTGCTCAGAGCCTTCTCGTAGGCTTGGAGAGTCCTCACGAAAGTGTAAAACTCGCCGGTAGCAGCGATTCCATCGGCGTAACGTTTGATTACTTGGGCATCCGCATGACCGCGCGTTTCGCTGGCCGTACGTTGGCCTTCACCGTGAATGCGTTCGACTTCTGCTTTGCTTGAGTTCAGAATTTCTTGCTTCAGTCGCTCTCCTTCTGTGATGTTTCGAGTGCTGATCGCGTCCCGTTCGGCTTTCCAACGTTCAAAGGTCTTCATCCGTACGCTGTCCACGAAATCGATATGTGAAATACCGACGTCGACCAATTCGATACCCCGTGCTTGAAGCGCCTCGTCGGCGTCGGTTGAGGCAGTCATTCGGCCACGAGCGTCGTCGTTGATTTCTTTCAGTATCGATTGGCGACCGATCACATGCGTTGAAGGCTTTTTGCTTTCGACGGCCATTTCGAGTCCTTCAGGCAGAACTTCTTTTTGCAAACCAGTATCTTGGCTGATAATATCCAGTTGCGCTGTTTTCATTTCGCGGTTTGTGCTGCGTACTAGATCCGCCAATTCAAACTGAGTGATCACGTCACGCATCGCCCCTCGAGTAAACTGTGCCACCCGCTGCTCAGCGTTCTCCATCGTGCGAAGGCGAGTTACAAATGCGATCGGGTCATTGATCTTCCATACGGCCCAAGGAATTAGGTCAATCTTCTTATCATCCTTGGTCGGCAAATCAGGCAGTTTGTCAGAAGCTTCATCACCCCAAAATTGCAGAGTGCTGGGGAGAATGCGGACCGTTTCAATAAACGGCATTTTGAAGTGGATGCCAGGCTTCGTAACGGAACGCACGGGGTTGCCGAACTGTAACACAACCGCCAATTCGCGTTGGTCGACGACGAACACCATGAATTGGGATAGTATCAAAAAGAGTACAAGGAGAACAGCAACTGGAACTGCGAACCGACTGTATTTTGGATTCATGTTATTTACTGCGGAAGTAAGCGACTGGTTTTTTAGTTAGACTCGACGAACAAGGGAATCAAAGGACTATTTGTTTAAGTCCAGTAAGGGAAGCATCCCCTTCAAGTTCTCATCGAGGATGATTTTTTTGCCATCCGACGCAAAGACTTTTTCCATTGTTTCGAGATACATCCGCTGACGGGTGACCTCAGGCGCCAATCGGTAGCTTTCGTACTTAGCCAAGAGCGCAGTGATTTCACCTTCGGCTTCAGCCAGTCGACGTGCGCTGTATCCCTCGGCTTCGCGAACGAGTTTATCGCTTTCAGCTCGAGCCATCGGTATTAACTGGTTACGCTCACGGCGGGCTTCGTTCACCAGTTGATCACGCTGTTGGATGGATGCATTGACCAAATCGAATGAAGGCTTGACGACATCGGGCGGCGTAACGCGTTGCAACTGAAGATCGGTGATGTCGATTCCAGCACCAAAGGGTTCGATGGCCTTTTTCATTTCTTTCAGAGCCGCGAGTGCGATCTCTTCACGCTTGCCTGTCAAGATTTCGTCGGCCGAATAGTCCCCAACGATACGATGCATGGTGGAGCGAGAAACAGCTACCATTGCTCGTTGAACATGTTCTTCGTTAAAGCTGAAAATGAAATCTTTGGGTTCAGAGACTCGCCAAAAAACGTTCCACTCTACGATTGCTGCATACAGGTCACCGGTCAAAATGAGCGACTGGTTTTTATCTTCGCTGTCAAAGTTAAAGCCTGTTACGCTGGCAGTGCCTTCGGTTTTTCCGACCGGAAGACGCATGCTTTTCTCGCTCACATCGACCAGAATGCGTTCTTCCATTCCCGGAAATTTGAATTGTAGCCCCGGCCCAACCGTTCGACTGTATTCTCCAAAACGAAGCACCACCGCTTGTTCGTACTCTTTAACTGTGAAGCAACCGCTCCACGCGATGAAGACCACCAGTAACAAACCAGATACGATTAGAAACGCGGTGGCTATTTGCGCTGGCGAGTAGTCATTGAGGTCGAATTTCGGTAAGTCGGACTTGGCCATATCTGGGATTCCTAGTGAACGATTCTGAGCTCGCAATCAGGGCGCATTTGCTGCCAAGCGAGACTCCACATGTATTATCAATAGCCCAACATAGCTTGTAACTGGGCGCGCAAGATGAAAATCAGTGAAAAGCCCCACTATATGAACTAGCGCTCATAGGGCGATTAAAACGGCTTTTTGGGTTATGCACATCGGGAGGAGGACGCCCCTCATGAGTCACTGTTGGTTAACTGTTGACATCCCCGAACGTTCAAGTTGCCGTCTCTACTCGCAACGGTCATTCATTTTCTGTAAACCACAACTCTGCCGGGGAGAACTTTAATTATTCACCAGTATAGGGTAGCTTGGCTAGTTTGGGTTGCTTATGGCGAACGATCCAGAAAGTAGTAATGTAACGACTGAAACGTGCCGAATAAAAAGGCTGCTGAAGTCCAATTTGCATGACGCAACCGTGGACACGGTGTGTGTGAGTGTGTGGCATTCCCTGGCGGTCCGGTTCGCCTTAGCTAGCAAGGTTATGGTAAGACGATGAGCTCTTCCAGTCCGATTGAAAGAATGCGCTCGGCGGTGGCCACTCAGTTGCAACATTTCGGTGTCAAACAACCTGTCGAGTTGCACGAAACTTTGCTGATTCGTAATGGTCTGTTCTGCGGTCGCAAGTTCCAATGCGACGGGCATTTGGTCGTCTGGTTTATCGAGGAAGATGAGATCAAGTTCTTTAGCCCCTGTGGCGAACTGCTAATATCCACATCCGCCATTGAGTGCCTATCGCTCTTAGAGCCAACGCAGCAGTACATCCGCCGCGCGGCTTAGTGTCGAAAAATTGTCTCAATTCATTCGTTCAAGATTGCGACAATCGCGCGACAATAATTTCAGTTACGCTGCGAACCCTATTTCTTAGTTAAAGTAGCTGGTTTCGTGAGAAACCGGACGCAGTACGAAGGTCGTCGGTGTGCCCGGTTTCTCACGAAACCAGCTACATTTGCTCGCCAAAGTGCTTTGCCGCGTCGCGCGGACGTGTACTGCACGTAGGCTTCGACGAACGAAACGACTTGTAAAATTGGCTCTCGCTGGCGATAATAGCTATCCCGCCTGACCAATTATCACTCGCCCTTCGGTCGACCCAGAATGACTATATGTTCTTTTTCGCTAGCTGTGCAACGGACGCTGGCGATCGCTTTAATTGCCGGATTCACTGCCGGAACTTTCACAAGTCTATGTCTGGCAGATCCACCGGCTGACTCGCTGGAGTTCTACAAACAAAAAGTGGAACCGCTGCTCAAGTCCGCTTGTTATGAATGTCATTCGCACGCTGCGGGTGAAGCGAGCGGCAGGTTGATGGTCGATTCGCTCGTCGCAATGACCGATGGCGGAACGCGCGGTACAGCCCTTCAAGCGGGTAAGCCGGAAGCGAGTTTGATTCTGAAGGCGGTTACTTATGCTGATCCAGCTTTGCAAATGCCACCCGATGGCCAATTGCCCCCCGATCAAATCGAAGTTCTTCGAGCTTGGATCGCGGCTGGTGCAATTGCTCCTAAATCCGATCCTTCGGCTTCATCTCCCAAAAAGTTGGCACCCGAATTGGTCGCTGCAACCCACTGGGCTTATCAACCTCCGCAAGCATTTCAATCTCCGCAAGCATTTCCAGTGTCTCAAGCCTCAGGCGGATCCTCGCAAACGAGTTCGACCATTGATTCGATCGTACAAGCTAAGTTGGCAGAGAGCGGATTACAGCTTTCATTACCAGCCGATCGCGCGACCTTGCTACGTCGGCTTCATTACGATCTAACCGGTTTGCCTCCAAACGCAGAAGAGCTCGAAAGTTTTTCAAGCGATAACCGGAGCGACGATGAACTGGTGGAAGCGACAGTAGACCACTTACTGACATCGCCGCACTTTGGAGAGCGTTGGGCCAGATACTGGATGGACGTCTCGCGTTACGCGGACACAAAGGGATACGTATTTAATGAGGATCGACTGTATCCGGACGCTTATCGTTATCGCGATTGGTTAGTCGAGGCCTTCAACAGCGATATGCCTTACGACGAATTCATTCGCAAGCAAATTGCGGCCGACATCGATCCATCAGCAACCGAAAAGGATCTTCCTGCCCTCGGCTTCCTTACGCTAGGGCGACGTTTTTTAAACAACAAGCAAGACATCATTGATGATCGCCTGGATGTCGTTTCGCGAGGACTGATGGGGATGACCTTGGCATGCGCTCGATGCCACGATCACAAGTATGATCCGGTCTCTCAAGCCGATTACTATGCGCTGTATGGCGTTTTTCTAAACACCGACGAGCCTGGTGGCGAACCTTTTCCGCACCGTTTGACGGATTCCAAAGAGAATCGCAAATCCCACATTCTGCTTCGCGGGAACCCGGGCAGTCGCGGCGACGAAGTGCCTCGCAGGTTTGTTAGTTTTCTGTCACCTCAAGCCGAATCATTTGATGCAGTTGGAAGCGGTCGCATGCAGTTGGCCGCGCGGATCGCTGATCCTAAAAACCCGCTGACCGCACGCGTGATCGTCAACCGTATTTGGATGCGTTTAATGGGTGCATCGCTGGTTGAAAGTCCAAGTGATTTTGGAACTCGATGCCCACCTCCGGCTCAGCAAGCTCTGCTAGATCAAATGGCCATCGATTTCATTCGTAGCGGATCGAGCTTCAAACAGCTGGTTCGGACGATAACTCTGTCGAACGTCTATCAACAGCGTAGCGTTAACCGAGAAGAGGCTGCTCAAGTTGATCCAACCAATGCACTCTATTGGCGAACCAACCGGCGTCGCCGTGACTTTGAATCGCTTCGGGATTCATTGCTGAGCGTCTCTGGTCAACTTGATTCTGCCGTCTATGGCAAACCGGATAAAATAACCGAACGGCCGTTTCCACATCGTCGAACTGTTTACGCGCACATTGATCGCCAAAACCTACCGAACCTATTTCGCAGTTTTGATTTCGCCAGTCCCGATAGCCACAACCCGGCGCGACCTTACACAAGTGTCCCGCAGCAAAGCTTGTTTTTGCTAAATAGTGACTTTGTCTCCGAGTTGGCAATTGAACTTGGCAATAGCGCTCGTAATTCGGCCAACGATCCCAGCGCGCTGAGCAGTGCGGTTGCGCAACTTTATCGTCAGGTCTTAGGCCGCATGCCAGCGGACGACGAACGTCAACTGATGATGAACTTTATCAGCAGTTCTACTTCAGATACCGAACAAGGCGTTCTGCAGGCAACTCCCGAAGCTCAAGCGAATTTCGAGCGTTGGGTCTATGGTTTTGGCATTTTTGATCCAACCAACAAGACCTTGGCCAACTTCGATCGGCTGCCAAAATTTACTGGTAGTGCTTGGCAAGGAAGCGACGCGTTGCCAGATCCTAAACTGGGTTGGTCGACGCTAAACGCCGCTGGTGGTCATCCTGGAAATGATATGAACCACGCCGTTACGAAACGTTGGATCGCACCGCGCGATGGAAAACTGCGAATCACCGGAAAAATGCAGCACAAGCATGACGGGGGTGATGGCGTGCGAGCTACGATCTTGGTCGACGGCGGTAATTCGATCGGTCAATGGACGGCAAAGAATAATGAAGCCAAAACGAATTGCGAATTGATTGTAATCATGGCCGGCCAAAAAATTGATTTTGTGACCGACTGTATTGGCGACCCGAGCAACGACAGTTTCACTTGGCGCATTCGTCTACGATATGAGGACGGTGGTCGCGAAGAGTTCGACGCTGAACGACAGTTCCCACAGCCACCCACACAACCGCTAGATCGCTGGCAACAACTCGCACAAGCTCTACTCGCCTCCAACGAATTTGCTTTTGTGGATTGAAAGAGAGTTGTAGCTGGTTTCATGAGAAACCGGCTGCGGCGGATGTTGTCTAGCACTGCTTCCGGTTTCTCACGAAACCAGCTACGACGTTAGCACAAACAACAAAAATACGTTTTGACACAATTCGGAAATCAAATGCATCCAACACCTGCTGGCGAAAACCTATCACGTCGCGAATTGCTCAGTCGCAGTGGCATGGGATTTGGTGCATTAGCATTGCAGCATTTGCTCGGTGAATCCGCAGAAGCCGACACGACATCCGCTTCCGGGGTCAATCCGCTGTTGCCAAAGCTACCGCACTTTGCTGCGAAAGCAAAACGCGTGATTCACATTTTCGCAAACGGTGGCCCCAGTCATGTGGACACATTCGATCCCAAGCCGTCGATTCTAAAATACGCTGGGCAGCCGTTACCGGGCGAGACGCCGCGAACCGAACGCAAAACGGGTGCTCTGTATCCCTCGCCGTTTAAGTTCAAAAAGTATGGTGAAAGCGGACTTGAGGTCAGCGAATTGTTCGAGAACGTCGCGCGACATGCAGACGACTTGTGTGTCGTCAGATCGATGTATGCCGATGTTCCCAACCATGAGCCATCGCTGCTGTTGATGAACTGCGGTGACGCTCGACAAGTTCGCCCGAGCATGGGGTCATGGTTGACTTATGGACTTGGCACCGACAATCAGAACTTGCCCGCCTTTATCGCTATGTGCCCCGGTGGCTATCCGATTCAGGAGTCGCAGAACTGGCAAGCGGGTTTTCTGCCTGGCATTTTCCAGGGTACCTACATCGACACCAAACATGAGACGATCGAAAAACTGATTGAGTATATCGAGAATAAGCGAGTGACGCGCGGCGACCAACGCCAACAACTCGATCTCTTGCAAACGCTCAATCGACGTCATCAGCAAGCTCGCGATGCCGACCCGCAACTGGAGGCTCGTATCCAGTCGTACGAATTAGCTTATCGGATGCAGTCCGAAGCCGCTGAAGTTTTTGATGTATCGCGCGAACCGCAGTATGTTCTCGATGCCTATGGTCCCGGCGTGCAAGCTCGTCAGTTACTGATCGCTCGACGTTTGATTGAGCACGGTGTCCGCTATGTTCAAGTTTGGCACGGCGAAGGTCAACCGTGGGACAATCACGACGATATCGAAGTCAACCACCGACGACTTGCAAAGCAATGTGATCAAGCGATCGCAGCGCTGCTGACCGATCTGAAAGACCGCGGCTTGCTCGAAGAGACGCTGGTGATTTGGGGTGGCGAGTTCGGGCGGACGCCCACGGTCGAGCTGCCCAAAGAAGGTAGCAACGCCGGCAAAATTAATGGCCGCGACCACAACCACTGGGGATTTACTATGTGGATGGCTGGCGGTGGCGTTCGTGGCGGTTACGTCCATGGTGCAACCGATGAATTCGGGTTCAAAGCGGTAGAGAATCGAGTGCATGTGCATGATTTGCACGCCACGATGTTAAAGCTGCTTGGCTTTGATCACGAGAAGTTTACCTATCGTTGGGCCGGCCGCGATTTTCGACTGACTGATGTCCACGGCCGTATTATCAACAACATTATTGCTTGATGCGTATTTGTGTAGCTGGTTTCGTGAGAAACCGGATAAAGATCGCAAGCAAGTTTAACCATCGCGCCTCCGGTTTCTTACGAAACCAGCTACTGCTAGATCGCAAGCTGGAAGCATACGCCACTTAGTCCTTCCAAAATTCCCACCAGCGTTTGGTGGATTGGGGGACGACTTCTTGCCTAACGATTGGCTTGGGAATGGTTCGCATGGGCTGTGTGGCAGTTGTGGATACTCGTTTGTTGGGCGGTTTACCTGGATCGGTATCGGAAGCGTATTCGATGATCAATGTCACGGAACCTAACTGCAGTGCATCGCCCGGAACTAGCGAATGAGTTTGTTTAATTCGGTCTCCGTTGACGTAAGTGCCGTTGGTTGATCCGTGGTCGCGGACAACTAAAGATTCGTCAGGTCCCAAAAGCAACTGGCAGTGCGAGCGACTAATCGATTCGTCATCAATGCAAACAGATGCCTCTTCGCCGCGTCCGACAATTGCGGGCAAATTCAAGACCCAGCTTTGAGTGTTTCCGCCTCGAGCGGTATTGATTCGCACTAGTCGATAGTACATGGCAATGACCTCGCGTTGTTGTGACAGGATGAGTTGCGAGTGGGTGATAAGAGAGCCAATTATAAGTATAGCTTACAAAAAATGTAGCTGGTTTCGCAAGAAACCGGTTGCAATTCGGTCGACGCGCTGCAAGAGTGCAATATCTCGTCGCATCGGGATCTCGTCGCATCGGGCAGAAGCGCCCCACGGTAAGTGTCAAACTAAAGTGCAGCTATGAATTGGCTCGTCTTTCATATCGTCAGCGGTCAATCGTTCTTCACGGGGATCATCTTAGTAATCATTTCCGCCTTGACTGCATCTTCTACAAGGCCGGCTTCAAAACGGCTCACCGCACTTGCTTTTTCAATTGGAGTAATTGCAATTGCTGTATCCTCAACCGCTATTCCCTACTGGCTTTACGCTCTGTCTGCTACGGTCACACTCGCTTGGATCGTTTCGCATCTTAAAACGTCATGGCAGAGCTGGGCACCGTATGCGATGGTAGGAGCGTGGCTGATTGCGGGCCTGTTCGAAATCCCGTATCACATCATGCCGTCTGTCGCTATAAGTAGCGATCGCACTGTCGGTGTTATCGGTGACTCGGTAACGGCTGGCGCTGGAAGCGATGATAAAGCGGAGACTTGGCCCTCGATACTAGCTCGCGAACATCAACTTGTTGCTCAAGACATCTCGCACGTAGGCGAAACCGCTGCATCAGCTCTCAAACGCGTAAAACAAAATCCTTTCACGGCGCACGTGGTAGTGATCGAAATCGGTGGCAATGACATTCTCGGCTCGACAACAGCAGCTAAGTTCGCTGACGATCTTGATGATTTGTTGAGTCATTTGACCTCCGAAGATCGTCAATTACTGATGTTCGAATTGCCGCTCCCGCCATTCTGTCACGAATATGGTCGAGTGCAACGTGCGGTAGCAGCCAAGTACAACGTCAAGCTGATACCGAAGCGAGTGTTTCTTTCCATTATTGCAGGCACCGCATCGACGCTTGACACAATTCATCTTTCGCAAAGTGGTCATCAACTGATGGCGGCGAAAGTTTGGCAAATCATTGAACCGGCGTTTGCGCAAATCGAAAACTGACATGTAACATGAGTTTTTTGTTTGCCTTGATGTATTCATCCGTGGGACCGCGATGCCATCGGTGGGAAACGCGTTTCATATGCCCACGGATGACATAGTGGCCCCGTACTAAGTCTCCGCTTCAAAACCAATTACGTAAATCATATAAATCCCCAATCTAGTTTCAAGGTGCTTCGATTAGTGGCATAATGTTGCAGATTGGATCAGACGGTTAGAAGTAGGACGAACATTCAGGAGTTTACCCAATGTTTGTACAGCGACTACGTTCATGGTTTTCTCGATTACGGGGAACGTCGTTTTCTGTTGGCTTGCTTGTATTAACGCTAACATTGTTCGATCCATCTTTCTCAACTGCACAAACAACCACCCAGCAAAACGCGTCGCCAACTCTATCCAAGGCTGCTTCGTCAACTGAAGAGGAGTCTGAAGACGCAAAGCAAGAGCGACTCGTTGCGGAACGATTTCTCGAGCTGCTTTTAAAGCGTCCGCGGCCAGGGACGGCGCTCGATAAAGTCTATGGTTACTACGTGCAAAGCGGAACGCTCGACAAGTTCTGCGATGACCTTCAGTCCAAGGCGGCAACGACGTCGAGCGGAGAGGCTTGGTTGCTGCTCGGTTTGGTCCAATCTCAGCGCGCACGAGATGCTGATGCTTTGATTTCGTTGCAGAAGGCAGAAGAACTGCTGCCCGATGACCCGATGGCGAGCTACTACTACGGTAGGACTCTGGCTCGGATCAATAACACAGATCAAGCTGCGGCGGCCATGCATCGAGCGATAGAACGAAAACCATCGAAAGCGGATTTGCTGCTCGTGTTACAAGATCTTGGTCGCCTTTACCAGCGAATGGGGCGAGCCAAGGAGGCAACCGAAGTTTGGAAGAATCTGGAAGAGAGTTTTCCAGGTGACTCACGTGTCAGAGAGCAGATCGCGTCCATTCTAGCCGAAGAGGGTGCGACGGCGGAGGCCTTGGTTCGATACGAACAACTTGCGGAAACGACCAAGGATCGCTTTCGCAAAGTTGAACTTTCATTGTGGGCGGCGCAGTTGAAAGAGACGCTCGGTCGTCGCGACGATGCACTGGCCGATTTCGAAAGCTTGCTCGGCCAAGTCAACCCGGACAGTTGGATGTACCAGGACTTGCGGAATCGTATCGATCGAGTCTTTACGTCTCGAAACGAATACGACGCACTTGCAAAATACTACGAACGATGGGTTACAGCTCGCCCTGAAGATGTCGACGGGATGCTTCGGATCGGACGCTTGTTATCCAATCAACGGCGCACCCCAGAAGCAAAAGAGTGGTTTACAAAAGCCATGGATCGAGCGCCAACGAATCCTGTTCCTCGTTTAGCGCTGGTGGATGCTTATGAACGAGAGCGTCAGTTCGCGTCAGCTGTCCAAACGATGCAAACCTTAGTGGAACTTGATCCGGACAACGTTGACCACCTTGTGCGTCTGGGTACTTTGATTTTCGCCAACCAAGACATTCCTGAAACTGAACGAGCTCGATCGGCGGCCGATGTATGGAACAAGTTACTGGAGAAGCGAAGTGAGGATCCGCTGACCGTATCCCGCGTTGCGGATTTGCTTCGCGGTGTGAAGCTTGCCGAAGAAGCGATCGCCGCTTATCGCAAGGCAATTGCACTTGCGGATAACGAACCGCAGTACCGTGAGTACTTGGGAGAATATCTTTTTAGTTTAGGTAGAAAAGACGAAGCGTTAATCGTTTGGCGAGAGCTCGCGAGTGGCCCGCGTGAGAGCCGCGACAATTTGGTGAGACTCAGCGAAGTTCTCGCGACCTTTCACTTGGACGAAGAAGCCTTATCGACAATGGCCCGAGCCTGCGCCGATAAGCCGACTTTTGATCATCGGATTCGTTATGCAAAGATGCTTCGTCGAGCGGAGAAGTACGACGAGGCAGTCAAGCAACTTGAATCGGCGAACTTGCAAGCAGAGTCCGCCGAAGAGCGTTTGTTGGTGATCGACCAGCAAATTGAGACTTTTCAAGCCAACGGACAATTGTTTTCGAAGATCGCTGAGCTGGAATCCGCAATCTCGGCCACAGAAAAAGAGAATCCGACTTCTTGGCAGCGACTTGCGCTTTATCAAGAAGCGGACCGAAGGTTCCATCAGTCCGCCGCCTCGATTGCACGCGCCATTGAGCTTACGCCGCAGTCTTCCGTGTTACTAACCATCGAAGCTCGTGTTCGCGAGAAAGCTGGCTTGTACCACGAAGCCATTGAATCTCTACGTCGACTTGCTGCGCTAGACCGGCGGTTTATGTCCAACCATCTAATGCAGATGGCCTCGTTGCAGATGCGCGTTGGGCAAATGAAAGCCGCAGTAGCAACTGGCCAAGAATTGATCTCTGGCGTATCTGCAAACTCTGAACACTTTAAATTTTTCGCTGACCTTTGCTTTAAGGCGGGCGAAGACGATCTCGGGTTGAAAGCTCTTAGACAAAACGTTCAACGCAACCCAAATGATCGCGATGCGCTGCGTAGCTTGGCGAGCAAGTTAGCGTATAGTGAAGATGGCGAAGCGATCGAACTGTATTGGCGGGCCTACGCTGCTTCGTCGACGATCGACGAAAAACGCAACGATATTCAAGCTCTAACGCCTATTTATCAGCGCAGAAACCAGTTCGAGCAAATGATCTCACGGCTGAGCAATCTCGGCCAAGAGCTGCGAAATCAACGTGAAACGACGCTGCTGACAGCATCAGCGCGAATAGCGACCGGGGATTTGCGCAGTGCTCGCGCACTGCTCGACTCGTTGGTGACCGACCAAAGTCGCGATGTCGATGTATTGAATACGCTGATTCAGATCTCCGCCGCCGAGTACGACTGGGATGCCGCAGTGCGCTATCAAAGGCAGTTGAATACAAGTGCACCATCGCGCGAGGGAGAGTTGCGGCTGGCCAAATTCCTGACTGAGAAAGGTGAGATCGATGAGCCACTGGCGATCTGGACACAGCGTAGTAAAGATTCACCTGACGCCGAACGCGTTACGCAGATAGCTGAACTTTTGATTAAGAATCGTCGGAACGATAAGGCGGTCGAATACGCGCAGCAGGCACTTGCACGCGATCCCGAGAATTGGGAAATCGTCGCCGCTGCGATGTGCATCATGTGGCGTGCCGAGGCTCCCGTTCAAGCGAGGGCTGTGGCTGACCGATTGCTCAAACTGAAAATGCCCTTCGATACTCCTGCTGCCCAGTATCAGAAGTCGAGTGCAGCTGGGGCGATCGGCGGCGGTATGCAAGCGCCTGCTACGGGGACCATGGATTTGTCCAGTCGATCGGCTTGGCTTAATCGCTTCATGATCAACTACACAGCGATCATGTCTCCAAATAGTCCTAGTTCTATGATACCCCGCACCTTCACGATCAACTCGTTTGGCGATGCCACACTCATTGCAATGTTCCTCAGCGAAAATGGAGCCTCCATTTCTCGTACCGCCGATGGTAGGCTTCAATTTCGACCGACAGCCACGCAGCGCTTCCCTGGCAAGGTGGCGGAGTTAGCCCCAAACCCATCTGCCGATGAGGTGTGGGAGTTAATTGCGAAGAACTATTGCGTGCAGCGTTTCGGGTTCATTGGGAGCACTAATATTGTCCCGCTGGATACGCTACTCGAACGACTCATTGAGCTGGGAGATGACGAAGCGCCTGGTTTATATCTAGATAGCCAGCACTACCGACGCTTGACGGGCAACGATCCGCTTTCGAATTCTGTTTTGACGCTTTCTCGTTCTAACAATTCTTGGCTGTATTCGAGTACCATGCGAGCTCAACTTACGGCGAGGCCTTCGACGGGCGGACGTATTGGCTCTACGCTTTCGGCGGGCGGACCTGTGCAACCAAACCCGACGGCTCTTTCAACCGATGAACTTGAGCGTCTGTCACGCTTGTTCGAGCAGTCGCTCGCTAAAACAAAGAATCCACATGAACATATCGCTTACTTGCTGTGGCTCGCAGAGGAAAACCGAAAGTCGGATCTTGAGATCAATGTAAAGCCGTTGGTAGCCCGCGCCAAAGAACTGGCTGGACAGAAGTTTTCGATGGAGCAGCTTGCCGCATTCCTCCCGTTTGATCGAGAGTTCGCAATCAATAAATTTACGGACTGTTTCACTCAGCAGCCGCCGACACAAGCCGCTCGCGCAACTTCGCTGATCGTGAATGTCTCCTCGCCATATTCTCTATACGCGACCTCTATGTTTCTCCGGGGATTACTAGACAGTTCTTCGGATCCCAATGAAATAGTTGAGCTTTGCAGTGCGATCAAAGATGCTCAAACAGCAGCAGCGCGGATGCTGACTCCATCGCAACTCTCAACCTACGATCCCAACCGCAAGATTAGTCTGTACTCGTATCGGCTGAACGGAGGTGCATCAGCGTTCAGCAATACCGTTCTGCCATTGCCATCCGAATCGGCACTTCAACCTAAAGATCTACTCACCGCACTTTATTATGTCCAACAGAGTGGAAGTGCGGATGTAAAAAACGCCGTAAAGAAACGCTTCGCTGAAGATGCCGAGGCACCGGATGAAGAGGCGCTCAAAAGTGCCATCGATCGACTTTGTTATGCGACTTGGCTGTGGTGGGAGGGGAAGAAAGACGACGCGATCGAGCAGATGCATGAGTTTCGAAAACTGGGGATTGCCAGTGATGTTGGAAGTTTGATCGCGAGCCAGATGCTGGTCGAAAACTATAAAGCCGAGGAGGCTATCGAGCTATTGGATTCTCTCAATCCGACGAACCCTCGAACCCTCGAATATCGCGAGCTAACTGTTATGAATTTGGCACTCAAGAACGGCAACACCGATCGAGCCAAAACCGCTGTGGAACGTTTGTTTTCAATGCCTTTGAATGGAGCGACTCAGTTGCGTGTGAGTGCAGCGATGGAGCAACTTGGATTGCACGATTTGTCGGAGGCTGTCGTCAAGCGTTTGCGACGCGGGGGAGCAAACGACATTCCCACGATGTTCCAGTTAATGACGAGGCTGAGCAAGTCTGAATCCCCAGCCGAAAAAGCCGATGCCGTTGACCTTGCCTGGAAGATATATCAGCGCACGCAGCCTAAATCTCAAGTAACTCCGCCTGGCCGTTCATTGACCGCACAGTCTACTGATATTGAGTATCGCACCACTGCACTCCGTCTATTAATCAAATCGGGTGAGACCGACAAACTTATCAAGTCGCTTGAGGAGCGTCTTGGCAGGGCACCGAAGAATGAGCCTCTCGTACATCAGCTTGCCGAGCTATATCGAGAAACTGGAAAATCAACGCAAGCGGACCAGATGCTGAAGCCCTACATGCCGATTGCGCCAAACGTAGCGTTCTCTCAACCGCAAATTCCTCAGCCGTTGTCGGCAAAGGAAGTTGAGGAGCAAGCGATTGCCAAAGAAGTAAAGACGCGTGTCGTTTTGCTCGGCGAACTGATGGCGAAAACGGATGCGGACTGGGACGAATTGATTAAACGACTTAAATCGGAGTTGTTTCAAACTACCAGTGACAGTCGCCTTATTCCGATTAACGCGAAAGTCGCTAGTGCCCTTCTATACACAGAACCACCCGCTTGGCGAACTGCAAAAGGCAAGTTGCAAGAGTGGCTCGATCGCGCTGGTGCGTCCAACGAAGGAAAAGAAAAACTAAAGCTCTTTTTAAAACAAACGGAGAAGCGTGAGAAAGGCGAGTGGGACATCGCGCAATTAGCCATCTTGGCTTGCATCGCGAATGCTGCCGATGACAAAGAAGCCGCGCGACGAATTGCTGGCTCGATCATTTCGCATCCGAACGCTACGTCCTCTGTAGCCGCACTGGAGAGTCTGGGGCGTGAAACGATCATGGCCGTTGTGCCTGTGGCAATGAAGCTTGACGACGCAGACCTTGCCGTCAAACTTGCTGAAATCGCGATGAAGCCAACTGCCGACACCAGCACCGAAGCTCTGCAACTGCGACTTCAGCTTGCGACACTGCAGATCCAGATCGGTAAGTCAATGGAAGCAGAGTCGACGTTGCGGGACATAATTGCGAAGCTCAATGCTCGCACCGATAAGGACCTGCAAGCGCGAAGCGATCTGGCGATGAAGATAGCGACCGTCGCGGCAGCCGACAAGAATCTCTTCGAAGTCTCCTGTGAAGCCACCCTTCACGCGTCACTGTCGGGTACAACTGGCTCGCAGAAACGGAACGAAGAGATATTTAAAGTCGTTCAGTTATTGAGGCAGAACGCGCCGCCCGATCGAGCCTACGCGACCGTTAAGGAAGTTGTACTGCGGAGCGGCGATCCGAATCGCTGGCGACTCTACCCGGAACCGACTCGCAATTATGGAGGTAGTCACGATTTCAGTTTCCCAGATTCAGATTCAAAGCCGTTAGCCTTGGTGCTCGTTGAACTAGCCCAAGCGAACCATTCTCTTCCTGAACTCATTCGAGAAGTTGACGCTTTCGCAGACAAACCCGTGTTGCGAATCGCTGCCCTTGCCATGAAAGCCTATTCAATGCGGACTGAAGGCAAATCGGCGGAGGCAGCCAAAGTGTTCGACGAAGCGATCGATAGTCCCAAATCAGTTCCGGAAGAAATGCTGCTCCTTTGTGCGCTGACGTCTCCCGTTCCTGGCGGTGATGAATCGACGGTCGTACCTCACGAGACTACGGGGCCGCTGCTAAAAAGGTTCTTGACCGATCGCATCTTGCGCACTGGAACCCGAATGGTGATGCTTTCACAAATCAAGCAATGTATAGCTACAAACGACCAAAACATGCTCGATTGCTATGTCTCCGCTGTTGCAGACGCCATACCCAAAATAAGCACCTACGATGAACAATCCTTGAAGTTGATGCTCAGCCAGTTTTACAAGTCGCTCGCCGGTGAATGTACTGCGCAGGGTAAGGCGGAACTTGCTGCTGAATATCTTCAGCGGGCGAACGCTAAGTAACGGATCGCCGAACACCTTTCCGCGCGTGTTCTCGGCTTGGATTTGCCTAATTCTGTAGGTGGCTAGTGCTTCGTCCAGATTAGATTTTGGGGTCAACATCAGTGAGCCGACGGCGCTAGCCGCGGGGTCAGTGAGCCGACGGTGCTAGCCGCGGGGTCAGTGAGCCGACGGCGCTAGCCGCGGGTGAACGAAGTGGTTGTCGTGCAAGACTGAAAGTTTGTCCAACGTTAATCTGTCGACCGCAAATCGTTGATCTTAGATTGTTAGTAAGTTACGTCGAGTCAAGTACTTCGTTCACCCGCGGCTAGCGCCGACGGCTCACATCGGCGATGGCCGCGGGGTCAGTGAGCCGACGGCGCTAGCCGCGCGTGAACGAAGTGGTTGTCGTGCAAGACTGAAGGTTTATCCAACGTTAATCTGTTGACCGCAAATCGTTGGTCCTAGATTGTTAGTAAGTTACGTCGAGTCAAGTACTCCGTTCACCCGCGGCTAGTACCGCAAATTACAATTTCGTTCCTACCAGGACAAAAAACTCCGTATCTTCGCTGGTCTACCCAGTTGATGATTTAAAAAATGCTCTTCCAAGGTCTGATGAGGAATATCACCTC
>JANODD010000085.1:0-47479 GCA_031412515.1 Planctomycetia bacterium
CCACCACGCCCTTCGCAAAGCCTCAGGGCGTGGTGGATGTCGTGCAAACCACGCCCTTCGCAAAGCCTCAGAGCGTGCCACCCGAGCACCATCAACCCTAAAATTAAATCTATGAAATGCACTAGTGCAAACCGTCCAAAACTCCCTGCAAGTTCACCTGGGCGAAAATCCGATAACGCTTTATAATACGGCGGTTTTCAAGTACCATTTCCGCTGACCGACGTCTACAATTTACCCATGCCCACTAATCAGCCAGTTGTTTCGTTAGACCAGTCGCATGGGCCCTACTTCGCTGGCGTTGATGTCGGCGGAACCAATATCAAAATCGGCCTCGTCGACGATACAGGTCAGACGCTCGCCTACGATTCGATTGCAACTGATGAACATCTCGGCCCGCAACAAGCCGTTGCCCGCTGTGCAGTCACCATCGTTAGAATGTGCGAAAAAATTCAGTTGCAAGTGGAAAAGGTCGTGCGTATCGGGCTTGGTTCGCCTGGCACAATGTGCTTGAAACGTGGCATGTTGCTCGATCCACCCAACCTTCCAAACTGGCATTACTTCGCAATACGCGATGCGCTGCAAGTTGCCTCGGGCAAACCGGTTTCATTCATCAATGATGCTAATGCTGCTGCCTATGGAGAATTTTGGGTCGGCACGGGAGCCAAGCACGATAGTCTTGCCTTGTTGACTTTGGGCACGGGTGTTGGTGGTGGCATTATTATCGACGGACATCTCATCAACGGTATGAATAGCTTTGGCAGCGAATGCGGGCACGTTGTTGTTGACTGTCGTCCGGACGCAAGATTGTGTGTTTGGGGCGGTGGACGGGGACACTTGGAAGCTTATGCGAGTGCGAGCGCTGTGGCTGCTCGAGCCGAAGAAGGGCTCAGGCGTGGCGCAGTTAGTACTTTGTCGCAAATCTTGATGAATGGCAAAGCGATCACGGCCAAACGGGTCTATGATGCGGCGACGATCGGCGATGAATTTTCTTTAAAGATCATCGATGAAACGGCGATGTACTTGGGCGTCGGCGTTGCAAGTATCGTTCACGCGGTCGATCCTGGCTTAGTCGTCTTTGGCGGTGCGATGGATTTCGGAGGTTCGAAGTCGCCCGTTGGTCAGCGGTTTCTGGGACGCGTTCGAGCTGAGTTCAAGGAGCGGACTTTTGCGCACGTCTACGACGGAACGACTATCGATTTCGCCACGCTCGGAGGCGATGCAGGTTATCTCGGCGCTGCCGGAACCGCACGCAGAGATTATCAAGCCTCGTTACCACCGATCGCTTAGCAATTGCAATTTTCTTTTGAATCTAAACTGTTGGAGTTCTCATCCTGTCTAAGCCATCTCCTGAAATGGACATTTCGAGAATTCGCAACTTCTGCATTATCGCTCATATCGATCACGGCAAGAGCACGCTCGCCGATCGCCTGTTAGAGAAAACGGGGACGGTCGAAAAACGCGATATGAAAGCCCAGCTGCTCGACGATATGGCTCTGGAACGCGAACGCGGGATCACGATCAAAGCGCGCGCCGTTGCCCTTCGCCATCAGCATGAAGGCAAAGAGTACGAATTGAACTTGATCGATACCCCAGGACACGTCGACTTTCAATACGAAGTATCTCGCAGTTTGACGTGCTGCGAAGGCGCCTTGCTGCTTGTGGATGCTTTTCAAGGCGTTGAAGCTCAGACGGTTGCGAACGCTTACGCAGCAATGTCGCACGATCTCAAGATTATTCCTGTGATCAACAAGATTGACCTTCAGCATGCTCGAGTCGCTGAAGTCATGGAAGAGATGGAGCAATCGCTGGGTATCGATCCAGAAGAAATTGTGCTGTGCAGCGGCAAGACCGGTATCGGCATTGGTGACTTGCTAAAAGCCATCGTCGACCGTATTCCAGCGCCAACGGGCGATCCGGAAGCTCAATTGCAAGCGATGGTGTTTGATTCCCATTATGACGACTATCGCGGCGCGATCACCTACGCGCGGATGATGGCCGGTACGGTAACACGTGGCCAGAAGATTAGACTCGCTCGTGCCAATGCGGTGTACGAAGTCGTCGAGCTCGGACAGTTCATACCGCATCGTCGTCAAAGTGATAAACTCATCGCCGGTCAAGTCGGTTATTTGATCTGCAACATCAAGTCGCTCAAAGATGTTCACATCGGTGATACTATCATCACCGCAGGCACCGATGCGGCCCCGCCGCTGCCTGGTTATCTACAGCCTAAACGCATGGTCTACTGCGGGCTTTACCCAAGCGATGGACAGGATTTTAGCGACCTGCGAGATGCGCTGGAGAAGCTGAGTATTAACGACCCGAGCTTTGAGTTTGCACCGGAGACCAGCGAAGCGTTAGGGTTCGGTTTCCGCTGCGGATTCCTAGGTTTGCTGCACATGGAGATCGTGCAACAGCGGCTTGAAGGCGAGTGCGATGTCGATCTTGTTCAAACGGCACCGAACGTGACTTACGAGATCATTACCCGGAAAGGCGATAAGCTCGAAATTCATCGGCCACAGGAAGTTCCCGATGCCGGCGATATCGAGGAGTTTCGTCAGCCGATGGTAAAAGTCAACTTCGTCGTGCCCAATGATCAAATTGGCCAAGTGATGAAGTTGTGCCAAGATCGCCGTGGAGTTCAATTGAGCACCGAGTACCTTTCGCAAACTCGAGCGATGGTGACTTATCGCTTGCCCCTAGCTGAAGTGATTTATGACCTTCACGATAAACTCAAAAGCGCCACTCGTGGTTATGGAACTATGGATTACGAGTTGATGGGTTATGAGACGGCTGATTTGGTCCGGATGGATATTCTGGTGAACGGCAAGAAAGTGGACGCGTTAAGTATCATTTGCGATCGCGTGGATGCTGATCGACGCGGACGGGCAGTTGTCAAGAAACTGAAAGAAGAGATAGATCGTCACATGTTCGAAGTCGCGGTGCAAGCTGCGATTGGCTCGCGTGTGATCGCTCGTGAGACAGTTCCGGCGATGCGCAAAAATGTGACTGCAAAATGTTACGGAGGAGATATTACGCGGAAACGCAAACTGTGGGCCAAGCAAAAAGAAGGCAAGAAGCGGATGAAGTCGATCGGATCCGTCGACATCCCGCAAAAAGCCTTTATGGCGGTGCTGGATACCGGGGCGGAGTGACGGGGCAGGATTTGTAGCTGATTTCGTTAGAGACCGGACGAACCTGCGAGTTAACTCCACCACAGCCGGTTTTTTACAAAACCAGCTACAAGAACTAGAGTGAACTCCACCACAGCTGGTTTTTTACAAAACCTGCTACATGAACTAGTGTCTCTGAAGGGTTACTGTAACCGTCCCGGAGTTGTCGCTGAGTCCGCCGCTGGATTCGTTGATGCGAAAGTGCAGTTCACCAGCTTGATTGGCTGTGTACTCTAACTGCTCACCGACGGCGACTACTTCAATCGGCTGTGAGAATTGTTCTTTGTCCAGCGAACCGCAAACGGTCATCATCAACTTGCCCAGGGGTTCGCCGCGATAGTACTCAAGCGTCACACCGGGTGCCTGACAACGCCACGGCTTGGGCTTGTTGCCGACGGAGTATTCGCCTTCACATTGAATGGTTACGGTGTCACCTTCAGCAACCTTGATACCCGCAGTCTGCCATGAACGATCAGCAGCCAGTTCGAGAGTGACCGGTTTGTCACTGATCGGTTTTGCATTGCGTGTTATCGCTAACATCCCGCGGCTCGGATCATAGCCATACTCGAGTTCCGTCAGCATCGCGTTCCATTCGCGGCGGATTTGAGGCCACTGCGATTGCAGTTTGCGAAACAACCACCGCGTGAGGGTTTGATCGGAGCTCATCTTCTGCTTCAACAACTCAGCAAACAATTTACTGGTATCGGGATGATTCTTTAAAAAGACCACCGCCGCCCAGCTCCACGCATACGCTTCAACGTTCTGATGTGCCTTGTTGTCATAACGCAAGATCTCTTCGAGCGAAGGAGCCACACCGTCAACGAGTTGCTGTTGAATTAGCGCAATGCGTCCCCAGTATTCGACCTCGGTCTTGGTTTTTGGAATGATGCCCATCGTCAAGGTTTTGCCATCCCAGCGATGTGTCCCCAGCCATTCTGCGGTCCCTTCCATCAACCAAGGCGGACCGTGATCGCCATATTTGCGGTTCATGAACCAGTGCGTTCCTTCGTGCAGCAACAAGTGTCGACGGTAATAGGGACTGGGTTGTTCAACCACCCAGACTTGATTGCCGTATTGGAACCCATACGGGAACGGCGGGAGTTTGCTCGGAATAAAGCCTGCTTTTTGAAACTCCTCGCGCCGCAACATGACAAACGCTTCGACGTGCCACTTGGCAACGTCCTCGATATCCATATCAAATTCTTTGCACCAGCGTGGCATGGCTGCATCGAAGACTGTTGTTAAAGAACGGATCTCATCATCCAGTGGCAAGTCGGTGATGACGTCGATGTACTTGCCTTTGATTCGCTGAAAACCCGATGGCAAGTCGTCGGCGGCGGAACAAGTTCCAACAACCCAACAAACAAATGCAAAAACAAAAACGACCCTCGCAAGTCCAGATTGCCTTGTAGGCCCGTATTGCCTTGCAAGTCCGTATTGAACGGCGCGTAACTTCGGCCCTGGTTCCCCCTCGCCCTGTACTCGGGGAGAGGGGGCTAGGGGGTGAGGGGATGGGGGCATGGCCGATTATGTCCGGTGTGTCAAAAGTCTGAGTCTAAAAAGAGTCGAAGTTACAGTTATTAAAGTAGGTCAATTTCTATTGAAGTGACGTAACGGTGCTTCTCAGGCAGGATGCCTAAGCTACTTCTCAGGCAAGATGCCTAAGCTACGTCCAAAGATGCCTAAGCTACTTTAACACACTCAAAGATACTTCGCCAAGTCGCCGCCGCGGGCGGCACGTGCGTCGACTTTCGCCGAAACACTCGGATCTTCGACCAGCGGAGGCGCATGATGCGGCTTTTGTCGAGCGTCAATAACTAAACCCCCATCACATCCAAAGTGCTTGTCAGCCACCCAAGCTGAAATGCCGTAAATGTCGACCGCCGGGTTGCTGCGTGTAAAAGTGGTCCAAACGAAGTTGTCGATGTTTCGAGCCGCGAAGTCAGCATCATCGACGACAACGATCATTGCAAAGCGATTCAGCGGATGGTCCTTGCCCAATCGATCACAGACATCCCACAGGCGTCGTTGATCGGCACTTCCAGTACATCGATGCGATTCAACCACCAGCATTCCGGGCAATGCAACGCGCGGGTTCTTCCAATCTTCGGGCAAATGCAAATCACCTTCGATCGTCCGCGGCAAGTCACGAATAGGTGCACCTGCGGCGGCAATGACCAACTTCGATCCTTGATTCAAACTATCACCAGAGTAATCGAGCGTATCCATCGTCGTACGCGTATGGAAATGGAGATCGCGCCGCCAATCGGCTCGCTGCAAACAATGCGTTAAGAACTGAGCTACATCCTCGATATCCAACTTCGGGTTGCTCGCCTGGTCAGTGATCCAAAGGTATTTAGCCAGCGACAGTTGGCCTTGGCCGAGAATGGAACTCGCTTGCGTCAGCAGCTCTTGAGGCCGGTTCGGTTTGGCGTAAGGCGTGTAACGTTCACTGCCAATCGCCAAGAGCAGCGGATGAACTCCGGATGCGTCGACCGCATGGACTCCTTTGACACCAGGCAACACTGTCGGCACAACGGGACCGGTAAGCTCATGAATCAGTTCGCCGAAGGTTGTGTCCTCTTGGGGCGGGCGGCCAACAACGGTCATGGGCCAGATCGCATCGTGACGATGGTAAACACGGCGAGCCTTCATGACGGGAAAGTCGTGAACGCGAGCGTAGTAGCCAAGATGATCACCAAAAGGTCCTTCGGGCTTCACCGCATTCGGTTCAACTTCTCCGACGATACAGAAATCAGCATCAGCATAAATGGGCGCTATATGTTCGTTAGTTAAGATCGGAATGCGATGACCTGCAAGCGCGCCTGCAAAGATCAGTTCGCTCATTCCTTCGGGCAGTGGCATCACGGCGCTCAGCGTCATTGCGGGTGATCCTCCGACAGTGACGTTGACTGGGAACGATCGCCCCAATTCGATCGCGGCCGCATGATGCACACCGATTCCCCGATGGATTTGGTAGTGCAATCCGCACTCGTCGCTTGCATAGTCGTTGCCGTTGAGCTGTACGCGGTACATGCCTAGATTAATGTCGCTGAGCGATTGTTTTTTTCCGGCGGTAGAGGGTGCTTGGCTGAGCACTTGTGGCAGAGTGACGAATGCTCCGCCGTCATCGGGCCAGCAGGTAACGTGGGGCAGGTCGCTGAGTTGACATTCGTTGGCTTGGACTCTGGCGCGCGAGACCAGCTTGGGGCGCATTGACATTGCGGTCGATAGCAGGATAGGCAGACGCCACACGTGGCGCATCGCTTGGCTTGGGTCGACTTTCAATTGTACCGCCAACTGAACGGCAGCAAATGTGCTCCGAAAGATGAACTTAGCCTGATCAAGCGTCCCGAACAGATTCGTTGCGACTGGAAATTTGCACCCGCGCACGTTGCTAAACAGAAGGGCTGGTCCACCGCTGCGGTAAACCCGCCGGTGTATCTCAGCTAGCTCTAGATGCGGATCGACTTCATCGTCAATTTCCAGCAACCGACCGTTGGCTCGGAGGTCTTCAACAACTGAACGTGTGCTTCGAAATGACATTAGTACCCAAGTAGGTTATTGTTCAGATATCGACACCGCTCGCTGACCAGTCATTACACTACGTAGCAAGCTAGGCAACGCCGTGAAGCATTTTGGCGAGCACATGTAGCTGGTTTCGTGAGAAACCGGGTGTACCCGTGACCTCTCTACCGCATCCGGTTTCTCACGAAACCAGCTACCTTACTAACACGAAACCAACTACCTTGCTAAGAAGAAATCTTCATAGCGTTGCAAGCTCAGGTGGTGTTCGCGGCAAAAACCTTACAAAAATGCAAGAACAATTGCGAAAATTGTTGGACACTGATTCACCGCGAAATGCAACACTTATTAACTCTGAAAATTTAACAAGCCATAGCCTTTCGCAAGTCAGCAAGCAACTCAGTCGCCCTGGCGTGTGGATCGTAGTCTTCCTCTTTCCTTTTGAGGGTTTCAATTGGAATATACCCTCGATAGCCACCTTCGCGAATGATGCGAACTAGTTTTACCAGATCGGTTTTCGGACCCTTGTTGCTCTGCAAGCGCTCTTTGATTTGCCAGTTGACGGTAACTGGGATGACTCGAGCGATGTCGGCATACGGATCAGGCGTAAGGAAATTTCCAGTATCGAGTACCAATCCAATCCAACGTGAGTGGACCATTTTTAGCACTTTCAGACATTCGTCGGCAGTTTGCAGCATGTCTCCGTGATTTTGCACGCCGACGATAACGCCGTATTTCTCACCATGTTCGACGCATTGATTGAGTGCATCAGCCATCCATTTGGCACCATCTTCCCACGTATGCGGTTTGGGCGGTACCGCACCTGCGAAGACTCGCAGTACCGGTGCTCCGAGTCGCGCGGCGGCTTCGATCCACTGCTTGGCTCGCTCGACATCGGCCGCACGGGCGGATGCGTCGGGGGACGCAAAATCGTTCTTGATTCCAGTGCCGCTGATATCGAGTCCCAATTCGAAGGCTTGTCGTTTGAAATTGTTGAGAAACTTGTCTTTAGGAACTTCGGGATAGCCTGGGAAATAGTAACCGGTCGGATCGATCGCATCTACATTCTGCTGAGCACAGTACTCCAGCACATCAAAGAGGCTCATACCGGTCGCTGAGTCTTTGAGGTTGTCGCGCAGCAGCGGGTCGAAGCAATAGGCGTTGATGGCAAGTTTTAAGTGGGCAATTTTGGCGTTTGAAACGGTCGCGGCACTCGCTGCAATGCTTTGCGATGCAACAGTCGCGGCGAGCGGCAACAACAAAGTTGATTTAAGGATCGTGCGACGCGAGTGGAGCGTATCCATGTTTATGCCTTTATCATCGTTAGATTCCCATGGCGGACGCTGCTACCGTCTGCCACAGTATTCTAACGCGAACTCAACTTCAAGTTGACGCGTGTTCGAAGTTCACACGGATCGACCGACTGATTTTTCTAGTTTCAGGATCACTCGAATTCTGGCTGCGCAATAAAATAAAAACGAGAAGGCTTGGTAATAGTCACGAAAATCTGGGAGAATGGGAAGTCGGGTATGCATCCTGCTTGCCGGACGTGAGACAAGGTCTCTGGCAAAGAGATAAGTTTCTGAAAGACAACTGGCGCTGAATCGCAAGCTGGAAGCATACGCCACTTGGAGCCAACCCATGAAGCCAAGCCCAATGGCATATTACGGTTACGTGCCGCCAAAGCCTAAAAGGGCTCCTCGTCGCGATGCGATTTTTAAGTTCGTGCGAGCGCGTTCGGCTTGGTTTGTGAGTACTGGAGTGCATGTCGTCCTGCTTTTGGTGTTGGCGTTGATCGTCGTATCAGGCGAAGGTGGCACGGGGCTTCACTTGTTTACGGGTGACATCGATGGCGACGAGAGCGAACTGCAACTTGTGGCAGTCGACTTAGCGCAAGCCTCCGCGAGTGCCGTTGAAGACGTGACGATGGACGTAGCGCCCGACGATTCGCACGTCGAACTACTGCAAAATCTCGTCACGAGCTCGATTTCGAATGCGTTCGAGTCTTCGGAACCTTTAGAAAGCGAAGCATTATCCAGCACCGCAAGGCCAGTTAGCACAACGGACAGTTCCGAATCAAAGAATGTGTTAACCGGCATACCGAAACACAAAGGCATGACGTCGGGAAGGTCTGGCTCAGGGCGAGCTATGTTGTTGAAAAAATATGGTGGGACGGAGCAGACTGAAGCGGCTGTGCGCAAAGGCATCGAGTGGCTGATGAAGCAACAGTCAACTGAAGGTTCATGGAGCTTTCTCGGGCCTTATGCGGGTGGAGCTCGATTTAACGAGAACCAAGCCGCAGCAACGTCGATGGCACTGCTGGCGATTCTCGGTGCCGGGCATACGCACAAGTCGGGCGACTATCGAAAAGAAGTCGAAAAAGCACTCAAGTGGCTTGTGAATCAACAAGAGAAGAACGGCGATTTCGGCTTGGGTACACCTCGCCATCACGCGCTGTATACACACGCTCAAGCGACGCTTGCACTATGCGAAGCCTATGCGATGACCGACGATTCGTGGTTGAGGCCTTATTGTGAACGCGGCGTTCAATACGCGCTTCGGTCACAAGGGCCCGAAGGTGGCTGGCGCTATGAACCTAAAGGCGACTCGGATACATCCGTAACCGGCTGGTTTCTGGTTGCGCTGATCAGTGCGAGAGCCAGCGAAATTGAAGTACCCGAAGCCAACTTGCGGCGAGTCAGCGGCTGGTTGAATCGAGTCGATCGCGATAGCGGAGCGACTTATAGTTATACGGAGTCAATGAAGAGTACGCCGAGCATGACTGCCGAAGGTTTGTTGTGTCGCATGTATCTAGGCTGGGAGCGCTCGCGCCCGCCACTGGAAATTGGCGCGAACCGGTTGCTCAAGTCAGCTCCGTTCAACGGCTATGCGCCCGATTACTATTACTGGTACTACGCGACTCAAGTCATGCACCATATGGGAGGCAAAACTTGGGACAAGTGGAACATGCCCATGCGCGACCAATTGCCGAAATTACAGATCCCCCAAGAACCCGAACTTGGAAGTTGGCCACCTGAAGGTGCTAGATTTAATCAAACGGCGGGCCGCCTCTACTGCACTTGTATGGCCCTCTATTGCCTGGAAGTCTACTACCGACACATGCCGATTTACGAATCGCCTTGGCCGAGTGCCAAGACAGATTAAAGCTGAGTTCCCGACCGGCCATGACTGACAAAATGCAGGAACACCGCGAGAGACTGGAAGACCGCAGAGCCTTTTGTCTATAGTTTTTTGGTTGTTTCTCCCGCATTTCGAACTTTGCTGCCATTGTCAGTGCCAATTTCAGAATTGACAACCTCTGCGGTCTTCCAATCTCTGCGATGCATTACCCTCAGGCCCGGCGGTCAAAAAATTTCTAGTTTCCCGAAGTGCTTTGCAGTTCATGACCTAAGAGCGATTGGTACCGTTTCGGCTACTCAAAGTCGCGATTTCATAGTTGACTGAGCCGTTTTTATGGGTATCTTTGGGGCGAAGTGGGAGGAAATGGTGCAAAGTGGGATTTAAGCGGTCCTAGATTGCAAATGACGGCTTGAAATGCAACTAGCGATGTGAACGATGCTGTTTACGGGTAGTTATCGACGCAGTTTGGACGAAAAGCTGCGACTGGCTATTCCAAAGCAGTTACGGGATGCAGTTGAAGGCGGCGACGTAAATGGCCTGTATATTACACCTGGTACCGATCGATCACTAGCGATTTACACTGAAAAAGTCCTCGAAGATCTAGGTCGACGTTTGGCGCAGAGCAGTCCGGCGGCGAAAGACACGCGAGCCTTCAGTCGACTGTTCTACGCTCAAGCACAGGCTGCTGAAATCGATGGACAAGGGCGATTACGGGTTCCGGCAGAGTTGGCCAGACTGGCTAATCTGACGGGTGAAGTAGTTGTGTTAGGAGTTAGAGATCACATCGAGTTGTGGGACGCAGGAGCTTGGGACGAGTTTCTGGCGGCGACTCAGCCAAGTTACGATGAGCTGGCCGAGAAAGTCCTACGCGGTGAGGTTTAGAGCGGATGATAAAGAACAATTGAGACAATTGTTCGAAACTGAGAGTTTAAAAGAAAGTTGGTGAAGACCCCAATTCAGTCTCCGGCCACGAGCTGAATAGCCACAAGCGAGCTTAGCTCGCGGGTTTTCACCGGCTTGTCCACAAGGATTGCGGACAGGCGTGAGTGCGATTGTCGGCGTTTCCCCGCGACTATCGCAATGCCGCAGCCAACCAGCGGGAAGCACGGACGCTTCCCTGGCCCAGCGGTGTTTTTTCCATGTTCCGTAGCTGGTTTCGCGAGAAACCGGACATGACAGAGATAGCACACCGCCTTTTTACGAAGGCAGCTACCAACCACTCTACTTCGGCAACAGCGCTAGCACCGACTGGCTTGGACGAGCGATCACGTGCGCCGCAATCAACTTGCCGAGTCCTTCGACTTTTGGTTTGGCTGCGTCAACGGCTGCACGAACGGCAGCGACGTCGCCGCGGATCACGATAGTGACATAACCACCGCCAAGTTTTTCCTTGCCGACGACGTCGACTTGAGCCGCTTTGCAGGCGGTATCAATCGCTTCGAAAACGGCCGTGAAGCCTTGAGTCTCGATGAATCCGAGGGCTTGAACTGGTTCTGAGCTCACGTTGTTTGCCTTATCGCTAATTTCAAAAGGGTTATCGGAGAGTTGTTTGACTACATTTTGTTGAATCAGTGGGTTGTACTCGACTTTGCTGTCGATCCCCTGAAAACCGCCAGCACTCATGCGTGGAATTACCGTCGCAACCGGCGCCCCTTGCATTTGCTCAGCGATCTCTCGACCAACAGCAATTGCCGCAGCCACCGAATCGACCGAGCCGACGATTTTCACGCAGGTCCCGAGCATGTCGTTCAGCTCGACTTGCCAAACGCGAATCGACGCCGCTTTCTCCATTGCGTCGAGAGCCACAATAGCCGGAGTCCAGCCCTTAGTCTCAAGTACGCCGAATGCGAAATTAGCAGCCGATGGGGCCGATAGGGGTGTTTCAGTTCCAGTCGACATTATTTTCCTAAAGTTTCTATCCGCTTTACGTGCGGCGATTCTGTCTCGTCGACGTCAATTGCCTAACCGTGCAATTTTGACTTCTTTACCACTTTGACTTGCATTTGCGGCCTGTCAAGGATGCGTTAAGTGTAGCACGCCATTCGGCGCCTAGAAAACGTATTACGTAGCCTAGGCATCCTGCCTGGGGCAGATGTACTGCGGTGTGCCGCTTCCCAGACAGGATGTCTAGGCCACGAGATTCTACTCGTCCGTAACGCAACCTTCGGAGGCACTTTTCACATTCTTGATGTACTTGTACAGCGTGCCGCGTGTGACTTTCAGCGGATGTGGCTTCCAAGCGGTTCGGCGACGAGCGATTTCGGCTTCGGAAACGTCAAAATCCAGGCGATTTTTCTCGGCGTCAATCGTCACCAAGTCCCCGTCCTGGACCAAAGCCAACGGACCACCCTCCTGGGCTTCAGGTGTAACGTGGCCAACGATAAACCCGTGCGACCCACCGGAGAATCGTCCATCCGTAATCAACGCAACGTCACTTCCAAGTCCCGCGCCCATGATGGCCGAAGTGGGTGTTAACATTTCCGGCATTCCCGGACCGCCTTTTGGACCTTCATACCGGATGATAATGACATCCCCTTTGCCGATCCGTTTTTCTTCAAGGGCAAGCAGCATCAGTTCTTCACTGTCAAAGCACTTTGCCGGTCCCGAGAAGACCAAGCCTTCCTTGCCGGTGATTTTTGCAACTGCCCCCTCAGGCGCTAGGTTACCGCGAAGTATCTGGATGTGCCCAGTTGTCTTGATAGCGTTTTCAACAGTGTGAACTACTTTTTGCCCGGCCTTTAGTGGCGCGCAGGTCGCGAGATTTTCAGCCAGTGTCTTACCGGTCACGGTCATGCACGATCCGTCTAAATAACCCTTTTCCAGCAAGTACTTCATCGCTGCCGGGGTTCCACCGACTGAATGCAAGTCTTCTTGAACGAACCGACCGCTCGGCTTGAGATCTGCCAAGAAGGGCACGCGATCACTGGTAGCTTGAAAATCATCAATCGTCAGAGGAACATCAACACTGCGAGCCATCGCGATCAAGTGCAAGACAGCGTTCGTAGAACCACCCAGAGCGATCACGACAGTCATGGCGTTCTCAAACGCTTGACGAGTCATAATGTCGCGAGGCTTTAGATCCAGTTCGAGCAACTTGAGAATCGCTGCCCCCGCGCGATGGCATTCGTCGATTTTCGCTGGATCTTCAGCAGGAATGGATGCACTATAAGGCAACGACATTCCGAGTGCTTCGATGGCAGAAGCCATTGTATTGGCGGTGTACATTCCACCGCATGCGCCTGCACCTGGGCAAGAGCGACGTACAATCTCTTCGCGCTGTTCATCAGTGATCTGCCCCGAAAGATATTGGCCATAGCACTGAAAAGCGGACACGATATCCAGCGATTCACCATTCCATTTGCCCGGACGAATGGTGCCACCATAAACCATTAGCGCGGGTCGATTCAGCCGTCCCATCGCAATCAAACAGCCCGGCATATTTTTATCGCAACCCGGCAACGCAACCAAGCCGTCATACCACTGGGCGCACATGATGGTTTCAATTGAATCCGCGATCAAGTCGCGTGATTGCAACGAGAAACTCATGCCGTCGGTCCCCATCGAAATTCCGTCACTCACGCCAATGGTGTTGAATCGCATACCGACGAGGTTTTGTGCCTGAACGCCTTCTTTAACAGCGTCGGCGAGCTTATTCAGGTGCATGTTGCATGAGTTGCCCTCGTACCAAACGCTACCAATTCCGACTTGAGCCTTTTGCATATCTTCGGGCTTCATGCCGGTGGCGTACAGCATCGCTTGAGAGGCGCCTTGGCTCTTAGGTTGAGTGATGCGTTGACTGTATTTGTTCAATTGTGTCATGGTGGCGAAATTCGGACTAAACAAAGAAGTGGAGAGTGTATTGGGAGGTCCGATTGTACTCGCTTGCATTGTTCGTAGGGAGCCTTGTTTCGACAACTGAGAAACGGTTTTCCGAGCCTTTGCGAGCAGATCTATTGGTAATTTGATCTGAATGTGCCATTTGATCTGAAAGTTCAACTTTTGGCGACTCGATAAGCTTCATGGCTGGTGGTTGATTTCGTCAATTTCGCTTTTGTCTGGGGACGAAGGAAGCGGATGAAGTAGAAGAAGAGGACGGGACGGGAGTCCCATCCTACGATCGTCGCGGCGGCACCAAACTTGATCAATACGGACAGGGCGTGACTGGCATGGCGAACGCAAACAATCAACCCACCGCACGCAAGATCGAATTCGATCTAGAAGCCGTTTTCCTCTCTGCCGTCTGCCTGTTCCTTTGGCTGAGCCTCCTGAGTTACGATCCAGCCGATGTTGGTGGGACATTGCCGTCACCGTTTACGGGAATTGCGAAGCTGGATGCTGCCGTTTATCCACTCAATGAGCAGCCGCAAAATTGGTGCGGATACTGGGGAGCCTGGGCTAGTCAACTGATGGTTCAAGCCCTCGGCATTGGCTCCATCTTAGTGGCTGTTGGACTGAGTGTATTGGCAACGTGGATGTTTCGAGTCCAAAGCAACTACGTGCGCGCTTCGCGCCAGTTCGGTTGGCTGCTTGTGATTCTTGCGGCGACGACACTTGCATCGCTTCTGCGACTTAACACGCCTCTGTCCGCAGTCATTGGAGCTGGCGGGTATTTAGGCGCGATGGCTTCTACTTGGCTCAATGAACACTTCGCCATCATTGGCAGCATGATTCTAGCAACCACAGTGTTGATCGCTGGTTTGCTGTTGAGCACGGACTACATGATGGTTCGCGCTGCGGCTTGGATGCTGTTGGGCGGCGCGACGGTTGCTACCACCGCTGCATCGGCGACTCGCAAACGCATTTCGATTCCCATTGGACTTTCAGATGCTCTTACGTTAACGGGAACGCGTCGCCGCACGAGCGACGTTGAACTCGGAGTTCCACTTCCAGTCGAGGGCAATACAGCAGTTGCACCCACCAGCGAGCCAACCATAAAAATCCGCGGCCAGCAGCTTGAGGGAACTGCCGCCGTTGCTCCAGTGACTGCTGCGACAACCGCTACTGAAGGCATGTTAGCGGCCGCCAAGTCGATCGCAACTAACGTCCTAGGAGCTGTGGCGAAACCTGCTCAAGCTCCTCCACCAGAACCTGTTGTAGAAACCGAACTCGTCGGTGAACTAGAAGACGCAGTCGAAGATGCCGATGTTCGCGAAGTCGAAATCGAAGGCGAAGCGGTTCAGGTGCGCGCCGAGCCTGCCCATGAGGTGCCAGGGCCGCGCGTCCGCAGCGGTCAGACGAAGAAAAATGAGAAGCAAGCGGCGAAGGACTCGTTGGGACATCTGGATGATACTCGCTTGCCTGATGGTGCAGAGGAATATGTTTTACCGGGCATCGATCTGCTTACCGAGAGCGCCGATATCGACTTTGAAGCGCAGTCGATCGAGGTTCGCCGAAAAGCCAAGACGCTTGAAAAGACTTTCCGCGATTTCAACCTCAATGTACGGGTGGTAGAAATCGAAACCGGACCGGTGATTGCACAATATGAAATCGAGCTGGAACCAGGTCTGAAGCTCTCGAAGATCACGGGACTTTCGGAAGATTTGGCGATTGCACTCCGCGTTCCAAGTGTACGTATCGTTGCGCCGATTCCAGGCAAGAACACGGTCGGCATCGAAGTCCCCAACGAGACCAGGCAAGTGGTACGTCTCCGCGAAGTGATCGAAGAAGGAGCAGCGGCCAGTAAAAAAGCAAAGATACCGCTTTTCCTTGGTAAGGACGTCTCGGGCAATGCTCTCACAGTCGACCTAGCTAGTCTACCGCACTTGCTGATCGCCGGCCGAACCGGTACCGGAAAAAGCGTGTGTTTGAACGCTATAATCGTTTCGATCTTGATGACCAAGCGTCCCGATGAAGTGCGGATGTTGATGATCGATCCTAAAATGGTTGAGTTGAGCGGCTATGCGCGATTGCCGCACTTGATGCATCCCGTCGTAACGGACATGAAAAAAGCGGAAGCAATTTTGGCTTGGGCCGTAGACAAAATGGAAGAACGCTACGCGCTACTCGCGCGAGCCGGAGTGCGTCATATCGTCAGCTACAACCAACTCGGTCGCGAAGAGCTGCTTGATCGCTTGAAACCTGAAACGCCTGAAGAAGCTGATGCGATCCCGGATCACTTGCCGTTCATTGTGATTGTCGCTGACGAAATTGCCGACTTGATGATGACTGCCGGTAAAGAAGTCGAATCGCACATCATACGCTTGGCTCAAAAGAGTCGCGCGGTAGGAATTCACTTGATCCTCGCAACGCAAAAACCAACCGTCGATGTCATCACCGGCTTGATCAAGAGTAACCTCCCTGCGCGTATCGCATTCCAAGTTGCAAGCCAGACGGACAGTCGCGTGGTACTCGATGAAAACGGCGCCAACAAGCTGCTTGGAAACGGAGACATGCTGTTCCTTTGGCCAGGTACCAGTACGTTGCTTCGCGGCCAGGGAACTTACTTGAGCGACGAAGAGATCAACGCAGTCGTTGACCACTGTAGCACCGGTGAGCAGAACTTCGTCAACGAGCTGGTGAACTTGAAGGTCAAAGAAGAAGAGGGTGAAGAACCGAAACTCGCGATGCTCAAGAAACGCGATGAGTTGTATGCGGCCGCCGTGGATATCGTGGTTCGCGAAGGCCGTGGTAGTGTCTCGTTGTTGCAACGTGCACTGGGCATTGGTTATGGGCGCGCTGCAAGACTTGTCGACTTCATGGCTGAAGACGGCATCGTTGGTAACTATGCCGGGTCGCAAGCTCGCGAAGTTGTCATTTCCTTGTCTGAGTGGGAAGCTATGCAAGCCGGTAGCGAAGGAGCGAGTGCGCCAACGCCTCCACCGCCTGCGAGAAAGAACCGAGTCTTGCCTCGCGATAACTCTTGGGAACAGAGTGACTCGGACGAAGAAATGCAAGCGCCTCCAAAACCTGCTGGAAAGCCTGCTTCAGCCACTCGTATACGCCCGGTCGAATCGCATACGGTGGTGGCACAAGATGAAGAAGAGGCCGACGAGAGCGTCGAGTGGGAAGATGTCGAGGATGTTGAATACGATGACAAAGATTTATAGTGGAACCACTGGGTAGCTGGTTATGTAAAAAATTGGATCTTCCAATCTTCTTGTTATCCAAACACGAATAGGACTCGCGACGGGATGGAACGGGAGAACAAAGCTGATCTGATAAAAAGTGTTCGTCAATTGGAAACACGGGTTTAATAAATCTGTTGCGAATCAATCTGTGGTTGACGGTGTGATTCGAGCAGCTGAATTAGTGAGCCGTCGGCGCTAGCCGCGGGTTTCGAAGTGGTAGTCAATCATAACAGCCAGTCCAATTTAAGCTCAAAGCTAAACAACAGACGTCAGCACTGGATAGACTGCTCGCAATTTGCACCGTCCCACTTCGAGACCCGCGGCTAGCGCCGTCGGCTCACAGTTCCTCTTTTCGTAAAACGGCGCAACAGAAACAACGTTCGGACATCAGTAATGCAACGAACTTTTTATCAGATCAGAACGACGCTCTGCCGAGCCATCCTGTATGGGTGCACCTTAAATCAGATGATGACCAAGCACTAAGCGTTGGGTAATGGCGGTGGTACGAGGGGAGGACCAAACGAAGTCGGCGCTACTGAATTCGCTGATTTTCTGCTACGTGTAAGGAAGTAAATCGCTCCACCAGCAACCAAAAGCAGCCCCACAGCAAATGTTGGCCGTACAGCGATCCATGCGATGGCGATAACCACCAGGGTTAAGATCGTGCCGAGTACAAATGAAACAAAGGTGGTCATCGAACCGACAATGTTACCGACCATCGGTATAACGCTTGCGAGCGATCGGAGTGGAGCAGCGACAAGCGAGAACCCGACGCATGATAGAATCCAGCCAATCACCCGTACAACCCAAGCGATCATTGTGTTTTCGAGTTTGAGCGAATTGAACATTTCGCCCGCTGAGACATTTCCCATCGCGAGATGTTCAATGTATTCACCGTTCGTAGTCTTGAACGGAACAAGTTCTTCTGGCTGTTGCTTGGCAAGTACACTGACCTGTGCGGGTTCGACGACGCGAAACTGAATGCGTAGGTCGCCGACTTGTGGCGCGTCGGGATTGGGAATTGCCACGCTGTAAGTAAGCCGATCGCCCTCGATCTTGTAATGCTGCTTGTCGGCGTCGTCCATCTTTACCAGCAAGTTTGTCGATTCGAGCGGCACGTTTTTCCACGAGTCCATCTTGCTTTCGACAAGTGAAGACTGCAAACGGAACGCTCCGAGTGTCGCACGGTCGGTGACCTGAGACTGGCCGGGGTAACGCAACTGTGGATTCTCGTGACCACTGGTCTCTTCAAACGATTCGCTGTTAACTCGACCATCGTGCCACTTGCGATCGTACTTATAAGTCGTAATCGTTTCCTTACCGCCACCTAACTTGTCGCGTGTTTTACTCTCTTTGTGTTCGACCCACTGGTACATCTCGACTTGACGTTCCAAACGCAAGGCTTTTAGTGATATGCCAAAGTCCGGGTCCGACAAGGTCTCTTCAGTGGTAGCCGTACCCGTTACATGCACCAAGTGGTCATTGAGAGCCGGGTTGATTTCAAAAGCGTCCGCCACCTCAGCGACTACCTTCTCGCCTTCCGCCAACGCACGCGTACGGTGCACGGTGCGGTATTCATTCCAACTTACAAGCATCACCGATCCTGGCACCATGCATATTCCAACGATTATGCCAATAAAAGAGCTGGCCATTCGCGAGAAAAAACCTTGATGCTCCGACCGAGTGATAATATCTGCCATGATTTGCGTCGTCTGTGTTTTAAAGAAAATGTGCAAAAGTAAAATATAGCTTACTTTTTGCCAGTCAGCTTGCAGATGATCTTCGAGTCCTGGAAAGAGGATTCACGTCAAAGATCGAATCTTGCTGGTTTCGTGAGAAACCGGGTCGCATCAGTGACCTTTCTACTGCGACCGGTTTCTCACGAAACCAGCCACCTAGTTCTCGAGCTTATCAACTGTCTCGCTGAGTTGCTCGGCGGTGATGGACAGTAGTTGACTGCGGTTGGTTTGTCGGTCTTTGACGACGTGCAAATAAGTTCCAACGTAGGGTTCGGTCACTCGAGCTTTCGCGTCCAGTGGAGCGACGATTAGCAATTGCAAACCAAAACGTTCGAACAATTCGAGCGCATATTCGGCGTGTTGATCATCGCTGCGCGAGAACATCTCGTCAACCATCACGAAATGAAACCGATCGCTCGTCGGCGCATCGGGCTCGAGGTCGTACTGATATGCGATCGCCGCAACGAGCACCAGGAACGCAAGCTTTCCCTTTTCGCCGCCAGATTGCCCTGTGCCGCCATCGTAGTAACTGCGAGCTTCGCCCGTCTCGACCACTAATTCACGAGCTGCGAAGTTGAACCAGTTACGAACGTCGATCACTTTCTGACGCCAACGATCCGTATTATCGTCACGAAGTTTGATAATCAACTTCTCGATCTTCACGAACGTGGCTTCATTGGCTTCGGCGGTGCCATCCAAGGTTCCACTCAAGCATCCCGACAACTCGCGCCTGAAATCTTGTATCTCGCGATCGGCCACGTCACTAGGCTCCAACCGCATATACGTCCCGGCTTTCCACTCAAGCAATCGGAGGGCCGTGTTCAATTGCTCGATCTTGTCACGAATCTCATCGCGATCGTCTTCAAGGCTGCCGTGAAGCAAGCCGATTTCGTGAAGCACTTTTTCATTCAGCCTCCGTTTAAATCGCTCTTCGTGTTTTGGCAAATCATCCGTAGCAATTCGAGCGTAAAGGGCCTCGAAGCTGGACAGTGAGTCCACGTTGGCATCCAAATCAGCTTGTTCGTCCGGAAATTTTTTCAGAAAGCGAGTCATGGCACTCGTCAAGTCTCGCGCAATAGGTTGCAAGCGTTCTTGGAGTTTCTCGCTCTCCTCGCGGAGCTGCTGTGTGAATTGACCGGGCAGCGTTGCGAAATTATCCAACGTCAACGGCTGCTTGACTGCAGCTCGCAATATGTCGAATTGTTCCTCGGCTGTTTTGAAAGAATTGTCTTGTTGAGCAGTAGCTAATTTCTTTTGGGCAACGCTAAGCACTTGCGAACCGCTGCGGAGTTCGCTTTCTCGAAGCGTTTTCTCTGCAATAAATCCATCGCGATCGCGTTGATGGCCAGCGGCTTCGCTTTGGAGGGCATCCCGCTTGGATTTCAAAAGCCTTACGTCATCATTGGATTCTTCGAACTGCTGCTTTTCGAGCTTCAACTGCGAGGCTTCAAACTCATGACGCACGTTGTCGATCGAATCAAAATCGACGACCTTGTAAGCTTGATCGAGCGATTCAATTTGTGCGGACAATTGATCAACTTGTACCGACTGCTCTTGAGCTCGCCCATGAAGCTGCTGCAGACTGGCATCGGTAACTCGGATAGAGTCTGCGAGATCGAGTCGCTTTTGCCGATTGTCCCAGCCAAGAACGTATTGTCGTCGATCCTGGGGTAGCGAACGGTCGTCTTTTTCATGCTTCAGTGGACCGGACTTGAGGTGGCGATTGCGGGTCATCGCTGCACCTTTAGCTCGTTGAAATTCCTCGATCGTATCGCAAGCCGTGTAATCAAAACGATGTTGAACCTCGCCACGGACCCAGCCGCTGAGCGGATGGTCTTCGCGGAAGAGCAGTTTCGTAGCCAAAGAGCCCGCGACGGGCTTTAGCCCTTCAATCGATGCCGCTCGTGTTCCAATTCGTAAGTAGACCAGCCGCTGACCTTGTCCGCGTCCGTCTTGCAAGCGCGTTGAATCGACATAACCAGCAACTCGCGAATAGTAATCGTTCGGGACTAACAAGCTTCTTGCAAAGCCATGGAGCACCTGCTCGATCGAGGCTTCCCAATCGCTCTCATCGGCTGCGACGCTGATCAGTTCCGCTGCGTAAGGCAGATCGCTGGGTGCCAACTTTAAATCTTTGCACATGGCATCGCGAAGGGCAATTAACGATTCGGGTAGATTGCTCTTGCGTTTAAGTAATGCCTCGTATTCCGAACGATCGTCGCTCAACTGTCGTGTCAACGAGCCTGCTTCGTATCGGACTTTGTCATAGAGCTCACGTGCAATGTCGCGTTGGGCAACGAGCTTTTGTCGCTGTTTATGAATCAACTCATGAGTACGATGAAATTGCTCGGGAGAGGTAATCTGTGGCTTGATGCCAGCGGTTTGAAGCTGCGATTCGAAACGCAAGCGTGCCGAACGCTTTACCGCTGCCATCTGCTCAGCTTGCTCGATGAGGGCTGGCAGTTGGCGCACGCGACTTCCGCCAAGATTCTCGATTTCAAGCGTAATGCGGGCAATCGCAAGTCCCAAGTCCTTCTGCATCTTTTCAAGTCGTTCGATATCGCCGGCAAGAAACTGAATCTGCTGTTGCCATTTGTCGCACAGCGGCGTTAGCAGATCATTCGTCTCGGATGCAAAGTACAGTGAAGCTGCGTCGAGGCGTTTCTTCGATTGCAGCAACTCTTCAAGCTTCACATGATATCGCTGACCGGCTTCTGCAATCGGACGCAGCAGTTCGTCCTGCTGTCGCACGCGGACGAGCATGCGATGGGCTTCGCTCAGCTCGCTGAAGTGCCCCAGCAAGCGGTCGACTCGTTCCTTCCAGGGTTTCAGCTCGAGCATATGTTGGCGGATAAAAAGATCCAGTCTTTGGACATCCTTGACCGCTACGGTCTGATTGAAGATGTCCATCGCTTTCGCGCGGAAGCCCACTTGGCGTTGAATCCAACTGAAATATTGCTTGTAACTGGTGGTCGTTTGATAGCCACGATCGCGGAGTAATTTTGCAACGCCTGCGCCGGTCGATAACTGACCGAGGTCTTGCACGATGCCATGTTCACCGTCTGCAAAAGCGTAGATTTTTTCAACCGAACTGTCGCTGTTCAAGTAAAGAACTTGGCAAACTGTGAACGCTGTTCGTTTCGCTTCATTGGCAAAGCATGCGAGCAAGGCGGTGTAGTGACCACTGCCGGTGCGGAGGTATTGAATTTGAGGGCGTCCACCTTCACCGACTGTTCGGTCGTATGCGCCGCGAATGTAAGTCTTCTCGTCTCGTTCGTTTTTCGTAGCCCCGGCAGCCACATTGTAGTTGCGAGTTTGCGGGCGAACGAGCAATGTCAAAAGTGCGTCAACGAGAGTCGATTTGCCTGAGCCGTTTTCGCCGACTAATAAAGTCGTCTGTCCGCGCGGAGTGACGGAGTAGACCGCTGAATCGAACGTGCCCCAATTGTAGATCTCAAGTTTCGATAGTCGAAAACCAGGCAGCGGCTGCCTCGCGTCAACTTCATGCTCAAACAAATCCTGCATCAACGTGTTACTTATCGGCTAGTGTTTAACTTAATTAGCTTATCGGTGTAGCTGGCTTCGTACGAAACCGGTGATGTGATTGCAAACATTCTTCGCATCCGGTTTCTCACGAAACCAGCTACCTATTCGACATCTAGTTATTCGGTATCGGCTGGTGGGGTTGCTTGTGAATTGGCGGCTTCAACTAAACTCTGACGCAGTCGTTCTAGTTCTGCTAACGGTAGTCTCGCTTTGATGATTCGGCGCACTTCCCAACTGGCAGGTTCTTTCTCGAACTGCCGCACAAATTTTAGATCTTCGAGTTTACGGAGTGCAGCCGTAAGCGCTCGATTCAGCTTCACTTCGTCCGATGACTCGGGGAAAAAGGCTTTCCAGACCGCTAGCAGATCACTTTGGACGACTACACAGCGTTCGTTCTGCACATCCTCTTCTTCGAATTGTCGCAGTTCATCGCGAAGCAACACGCACAGCAGCGTCGCGTCGTAGGTGAGCGGTGAGCGGCGAAAGAGGCGTGGGACATGGTCGTATTCGGGCGCGATCTCATCGTCTTCTGGCTGCCGCAAGTAAGCCATCGCATCGGCTTCGTCGACGATTAGTTGCAATCCGATTTTTGAAAAGTAATCAGTCAGTTGCGATACGGATCTCTGCAGGCATTCCCATGTGTCGGCGTTGTCATCATGGTAAACGACACCTTGCAGCAATCGCACCGCGACGGCGCCCCATTCTGCGGGAGGGCTTGCAGTCGTCGCTGTAGCTTGAAGACTTTCGGTATCAGTCGAGTAGATTGGCGTCATTTTGGTTTACGTCCCGTCGCGTTGGAAACCGCTTTGGGTAGGAATGTGATATGGGGAACGATGACTTGTAACAGGTGATCGGGCCTGCGAGATTCTTTGACATGGATTCGCTCCGTGCGACCCGAGTCAATGGTATGCCCGTCATCGTGGGCAATTTGCAAGTAGCCCAACAGTTCGACGACTCCGCTTTGCACTGGGACGCGTTCAAGCAATGCACCCAAGGTTTCGCTGCGGCCGCTGAAGGTCCCCTCCCGAATTGTCTGCCGCAGCTTGCGAAAATCAAGTCTTTGAAGACGTGCAAATGCTCCCGCAACCTCTTGCACCTGAGTGAGATCCATGATGTGCTGGGCAGGCTGATTGGCGTCGAACGTAGTGCTGGGCGTCCAGAACGTACGCGCCAACGGTGAAGCAATTTCGGCTTCCGCTAGAACATTCAGTTGCACCGAATTCACAGGAGGTGTGTTGCGGACACTCAAGGCAGCCTGCTTGATCTCGCGAAGCACATTGGCAAGACGCACGCGATGCGCGGCAGCTTGCGCGTCCAGCAAACGGCGGAGAGTGCTCGACAGCCTTGCGGTTGTCTTCATGACTTTATCAGCTTCAGCGAGCAGAGAAGGGACCATGCGTCGGACCCTCGCCAAAGACTCTTGTTGATCGGCCAGCGCCGCCAACTGTTGCACCTCAACGATGTTCTTGCGAAGTGCAGCCTGCTGTGAAGGCGAAATCAAAAATGCGACGAAAGCGAAAAAACTAATCCCCTCGTCTTGTTGTTTGAGCAGATCCTCGGAGTCGAGCGCAAAGCCGAGGATGCTACCGCGAGTGTCCTGACCGGAGGCTTGCAATTGCTGCACATCGCGGGCGATGAATTGAAAACGTTCTTCAACGGCGCGAAAATCCGACTGAAGAGCCTTAAGCAGATCGATGGCCGTTTGGAATCGCTCGCGAATTTGAGCTGGACGGTAAACTTGCACCGACTTGCCCGACTCGATTGCGGCGATCTCGCGGTCGATTTGGTCACGCTGGTTGCGAAGGTACTCCAGCCTGCGGCTTGGATCTGCCGAAGCACCGCGAACGAGGTCTTCAAGTGTCTCGATCACCAATCGCAAGCGGCTCTCGGTTCCGACCAATGAGTTGCCTTTAGCGACTGCGGCATCCACAAATCGAATCGCTTCTTCCGCGTAACGCGTCAATTGGTATTGCGGTTCCATGGACGAAGATTCAAGGAACCGCTGGAGCCAACCTGCCTCGGCCCACTGCGCTAAATAACGCTCTGGCGGACCGATCATCATGTCCGGTTCTGATTCGTGCAATTCTTCTTGATAGGTGGTCAGCCGTGTGCGCAGGTCCGATTGCCCAATCGAAATGGTATCGCCCGCTTTGAAGGTCTGATTGAGAAAATCCAGCACCAGCGGCGCGAGATCGGAACGCAATAGGCGCGCGGTCGGTGACGCTTCAAAAAACGTCCGCAAGCTTTCGCGTCGCATTGAAATCATGTAGCTGCTTGTCGCCATCAACCGCTCATCACCGTGAGATTCAAAAAATTCCAACCTAAACCTAGACGCCGCTTTTCGCCCCTAACAATAGTAGAGATTCATGGTGACTAGTTTGGTGCAATAAACAAGAGAATCCTAAAAAAAGCGGCTTTGGAGGCACTTTTATTGCAACTGGGCAAGCTTTAATGCTGACAAAGCCTCGGCGAGAGATCGTCAACTGGGCAATGTCGAGCGATAACTGCGGACGAAAAAACGAAGTCGTATCTCAAGCAAAGGCTGGGAAGATCACCTATCCATAATGGTTTCTGAACGTTCATAAGCTCCTTTTTCTGGATAATCCGCCTCCCTTATGCAGTGTTCAACGTAGCGTCCCATGGGGCGGCGTATTATAAATACCAGCTTGTCAACTATTCGTCTTTTTTCAAATCGCGGTGCAGGGTGGACTATGGCTATTAAACAAAACGACAGAGGGTTTACGTTGGTGGAGTTGCTAGTGGTGATCGCGATCATCGGTATCCTGGTGGGCTTGTTGTTGCCCGCGGTGCAAGCAGCCCGCGAAGCGGCTCGACGAATGCAATGTTCTAACAACTTGAAGCAGTTAGGACTGGCTCTTCACATGTACATGGACACACAAAAGAGGTTGCCCTATGCAAGTAACTTCGTCGACTCGATCGCGGCTTGCGGTAATTTTGCTTTGATCGGTAACCCGCACCACAGTGGCAACGTGGGGCTGCTGCCTTACCTCGAGCAAGCTCCGCTTTACAATCAGATTAATTTCAATGAGGGCATCGACAACGGTGCCGTTGTTAATCGACCTCTGTTGGCTAGGAGGTTCCTTTCCGTATTCACTTGTCCAAGCAATCCTTTAGGTGGAACGGGCATCAATGTGGCCGGTGGTAATTTCGCCGGTTTCAATGCTCCCGTTCAAGAAGGCATGTATCGTTTCTGCGGTGGTTCGATGAACAACACGATGGTGAACACTCGGGATTGTACAACCGCTAGCCCCAGCTTCTGTCTGAATGCGGATGGCGGCATCAATGGAGGTTGGACTTGCGTGCATAACAGTCCAAGCTCGATTCGTGGGCTCTTTGCTCGTGGCGTAGCTAGCATGCGCATCCAGGATGCGACCGACGGCTCCAGCAACACGATTACTATGGGCGAAACCAAGCCTCACTACTCTGAGTTTGGTGGTCTATGGACATGGAACGTTCCCATGACACTATTCTCGCTTAAGATGAACAGTACGTTTCTGCGCAATGCGGAACAAACCAGGACGGTCAGCTGGCTGAATGCACAAGGGCATGCGAGCTATCACACCGGTGGTGTTCAGTTCGTCTTCTTGGACGGCTCGGTTCGCTTCTTCTCCGACAGCATGGACTACCCGACGTACTGCCTCTTCGGCGATAGAGCAGACGGCAAGGTTATTGCAAACCAAGAGTAGTTGCTCTGCGAGACGAGTCACATCACATAGATCGATAAGGAAATAGTGAAGGAAAATTATGAAGGCTGCTGCGAGGTTTTTCGTTTGCGTTTGGTTACTCGGATTTTTGGTTGGTTGTGGCGGCAACGATGGCCGTGTCAAAGTGACGGGCGAAGTAACCTTTGACGGTAAACCGCTTGAGGAAGGCAACATCACATTCGGTGGCGACAAAGGGGCTGCCGGCGCCGGCAAGATTTCCAATGGAAAATTTTCGCTCAGCGAATCCGCGGATGAAGCGGGCGTGCAGCCTGGTTCGTACACCGTCTTGATCAATTCATGGGTCGAAGAACGAGGCTCAGTGCGGCCCGACGGCAGCTTCTCCCCCGGAATCACTCGCATTCCTTTGGTCTATTTAGATGCTAAGAAATCGGGCTTGAAAGCCGAAGTCAAAAGTGGCGAGAAGAATCATTTCACGTTTGATTTAAAATCAGATGCGAAATAGCAGCGAATCTAAAAATTGAAAACCATCACTTGAATGCGAGTTCGCATTCGTTCGCACAAAGCGTTTCTGCGGCTCGCGGACTGCCTCCGGCATAAGTTCGGCAAGCCTAAGCAAACCAGTTGCGCTTCGTGGCTCGCGTAAGTTGTCTCGCAGCTTTACGAATACCAGCAACAAGCCCTGTGTCGAATAGTGCCATGACTAAACTCCCAAGCCCAACGCTGTGAAGCATTCTCGCAATAAGGTAGCTGGTTTCGTGAGAAACCGGATGCATTAGAGAGGTCGCCGGTGCGCCCCGGTTTCTCACGAAACCAACTACACTTGCTCTCTGGAAATTCTTCACAGCGTTGTCCCAAGCCCCCCTGAAAGTCGTTCGCTGCTTTTATCTTCACGGGATGTTGCGAAAAGAAAATACGCTGCGGCGAACAGAACTCGCACGACCGCGTAAAGTATTGAAATTAACGGCTGTAACAGCGGCGGCCAGCTCTTGGACAGTTGCAAGTCGCCTTCGCTGGTGAGGGGCCAGTTACCTCCAATCAAGAATCTCACAGCTCGTAAAACTATGAATTCGGTCTTCACTACGAATCAATAAACGACCATCAATATCGATCCCTTCACAACGACCGACAACCTCTCCGCTTTCGCCACCCCGTAACTTAACCACTCGCTCGGTAAGCAAACAGCGTCCGCGCCAATTCAACAACCACTCGTCGGGCCGATTGCGCCATACGGCAAGCTCGTCCCGAATCTTCTGTACCAATTCAACCAACACAGTTTCACATTCAATCGCGCGGCCCGAAAAGCTTGATAAACAGACCGCCCTTTCACGTATGTGCGCCGGGGCGTCACTCCAATTGACTTGCGTATTGATTCCAATTCCGATCGCAAAGCCGGTCGTGTGAGATTGCGTCTGCAGAGCTTCGATCAGAATGCCGGCCAATTTTCGCCCGTCAAGATAAGCGTCATTGGGCCATTTCAACTGTGTTGGTGAAACGTGCGAGTCGCTGAGTAAAGCATCGGCTGTCTCAGCCAGTGCAACACCGGTGACGAGTGCCAACAGCGGATACACACTTGGATCGTTCGGCAGTTCGTTAATTGGAATCACAAGCGTCAGCATCAAACAACCGCTCGGTGACCACCACTGATTGCCGCCACGGCCACGACCAGCAGTTTGCTGGTCAGCAACAAAAAGAGCCGGTGTTTCGTTGGCGTTCACAGCGTACCAGCGCTTGGCCAAGCTGTTCGTTGAATCCACTTCTTGCAGCCACTCGACATGCCGCAACCAAAATTCGCCTACGTTTTCCGTAAGTGAGTCCATGACAATCCGCTGGCCGAGTAACTCGTCCAAAGCTGCTTGTCGACGAAGTTGTGCAATCGAGTCCATGCTGGCCTTCAACTAAACGATCAGCTTTAATCTGCCTGGCAAAACCCGAATATCCACTGGAAGCACACCGCCTGGATCACCATCCAACTGATACGAAATCGTGGATGAGGCTGAGTCGCAATTTTGTATTGCAATGCTGGTTGCAACTGAATGCGAAAAGTCCGTCATGCGCTGGTGACTGCCTAGCCACAGTTGCGTCAGGTAGCCGCAGCCCATCACTATCCCAGGTCTTCGAAATGTACATACATCCAATTTACCATCCAGCGGATCAGCTTGAGGACAGAATTTTAAATTCGCAGCGTACTTAGGCAAGTTAAAAATGAACGTCCATGCGGCTTGTTGCTCGCGCGTTGTCTGCAACAGATCGTCTTTCTCAATCAACTTGGCCAGTGGGAAACAGTATCGCCGGAGTGTTCGGAGGATCGGTTTGGTATAAGACCAACGGTTGATGTGTCCTTTTCGATTCGCGTGCATGTCATCAACAACCGCTGCATCAAACCCGCAACTGGCCATGACCAAAAACATTTTGTTATTCGCTAGACCAACATCCATTGCAATCGTTCGGCTTGCACGCAGTCTCTCTCGCGTCGCGGAGATATCACTGTTCAAGCCTAGATGTTTGGCAAGCAAGTTCTCCGTACCCAATGGAAATACTAGCAGCGGAATTTCGGCGGTGATTCTGTTTGCGAGCGCGGCTGCGGTTCCGTCGCCACCAGCGGATACGACGGCTCGCAACCGACCAGCGTTATGAAGCTCAGCGGCCTGGCACTCCACTTGATCAAGACTGGTACATACATCAACAGTGAATTGATCATCGACTAGCGAGTCGCGCAGACTGTCAAGCAAAGCCTGTCGTGAAACAGCTCCCGATTTCGGGTTCGCCGCAATTAAGATGTGTTGTGGCTGTGCCATTCAACGTTGCTCAGGCATTCAGGTTTGCGCGGGCTTTCAAGTTTGCTCAGGCATTTAGGCCACCGAAACGACGTTTGCGATTGGAGAACTCATGCATTGCCTCTTCCAGGTGTTGCCGATCGAACTCCGGCCACGCTGTGTCAGTCACCCAGATCTCGGAGTAGCTTATTTGCCACAGCAGAAAATTGCTGATCCGCATTTCACCGCTTGTGCGAATCAGCAGATCGGGATCAGGCAAGCCCGTCGTGTAGAGCGCTGCGTCAATCGATTCTTCGGTAATGTCAGCGGGGTTCAAGGTTCCCGCAACGACTTGCTCTGCTAACACTCGAAAAGTATCGACTAACTCGGACCGAGCTCCATAGTTGATCGCCAGGCAAAGCGTCATGCCGGTATTAGATGCACAAGCTTCTATGGTTCGGTCCATCTCAGATTGCACTTCTTCAGGCAACCTTTCGCGGCGTCCGATGATCTTTAATCGCAGATTGTTTTTTACCAGCGTTTCACGTTCTGCAATCAAATACTCTCGCAGCAGCGCCATGAGAAACTCAAGCTCCTGCGCCGGTCGTTTCCAGTTCTCGCTACTTAAGCAGTAAAGCGTTAAGACTTCGACGCCAAGGTCGCGGCAAGCTTCCATGATGCGTCGAACGGATTCAACGCCACGAAGATGACCTTCGATCCGCGGCAAGCCCTGTTGCTGAGCCCAGCGGCCATTGCCATCCATAATGATCGCGATGTGCTTTGGCTTGCGTTCTGTTAAAACGATCTGTTCTGGCGTCGGCTCAACCGATTGCGAAGGCAAGTTCACGTTTGACCCCGTTATTGAAAATAAACTGAATCGGTTGAGTCCAGCTTTTACAAAACCAGCTACTTTTCGTTTCCCGGATTCTCACGAATCCAGCTACTTTTTTTATTGGCTAAGCGACCATGGACATCAGTCGAGCGCGATCGGCAAAAATAGTTTGAATGCGATCCGGACCTACCGAAACAATTTCAACCGGCACACCCACCAACTGACTGATTCGAGCCAAGTACTCGTGGGCTTTGGCCGGCAAGTCGGATAGGGTCCGCGCTCCGGTCACGTCAACGTTCCAGCCCGAGTGAGTCTCATAGATTGGTTTCGCCCGCCGCAGTTTGGCTGCATCGCACGGGAATCGCTCGACTCGTTCGCCGTCAATATCATAAGCGACACAGACGTTGATCGAATCGAAATGACTAAGCACATCCATCATCATCAGCGCGAGCGCATCTACACCGCTCAACCGAGCCGTGTAACGTACGGCTACGGCATCAAACCAACCGCAACGTCGCGGACGGCCCGTTGTCGTTCCATACTCGCGTCCAATTTCACGTATCTTCTCACCTGTGGCGCAGTGAAGCTCCGTTGGGAACGGACCACCGCCGACTCGAGTCGAATAGGCTTTCGCAACGCCGATAACGCGACGAATCCATCGGCTCGGAACACCCGAACCACTACAGATACCAACGCCTGACGAATTGCTGCTAGTCACAAATGGATAGGTACCGTGATCAATGTCCAGGAGCGATCCTTGGGCGCCTTCCATCAGTAAACGCTTTCCAGCATCGAGTTCGTCGAGCAGCACGTTGGTCGTATCGCCGATCAACGGTCCAAGCTGCGAGGCCCAGCGGCGGGCGTGCTCGTTGATGTCTGCCGCGACCAGCAGTGCGGCAAGATCACTTGCGCCCATGCCGATCAATAAACTCTTCTTGGCTTCAGCGATCGCAGTGATCCGGTCTGCTAAATCCGGTTGCAGTAGATCGATCATGCGAAATGCAAAATTGCGACCAACTTTATCGCGATAGCATGGGCCGATACCCCGAAGTGTCGTGCCAATATTCTCGCCCTGCACCACTAAACGATTCATGACTTGATCTTCAAGCAAATGCCACGGCATCACCAAGTGAGCCCGCTCGCTGATCATCAAGTTGCTACGTGGATCGATACCCCGCGACTCGAGGCCCTCCAACTCTTTAAGCAAAGTTGTAGGTTCAATCACGACGCCCGGGGTAATAAAATTCCTGACCCCTGCGTGCAAAATGCCACTTGGCACGTGATGGAGTTTGTAAACTTGGTCACCACTAACAACGGTATGACCCGCGTTCGCTCCTCCTTGGTAGCGGACCACGCAGTCGTGGTCTGGGGCAAGCAGATCCACTAGTTTTCCTTTGGCTTCATCACCCCATTGCAAACCAATCACGCATGCTGCAGGCACCGAAAATCTCCTCTGGCGTCGACCTTACCCCCCTCCAACTTCGATTATTTGGATTTTTAGGCTTGAAGGCAAACGCAGCAGTATCAACCCCATACACGAAAGCGTCAAGTTCCTATCAGTTTTCAACTAGCCGTTTGGATGCTCGATTCGCTTTAAGTTCAGCTTTGTTCCCGTCATAATTGGCCCAGCTTAAAATTTAGCTAACCGTTGCCTCAGAATTCGATTGCAGATAATCGGTCGTTTTTGTGTTCGGACTGGTGGCGTGGGGCGGCATTAACGGTGTAGACTGGCAGGACAGCCACTACCCGGCGACAGGATTGTCGAAGCAGTCCACAGGTGGGGTTGGCGAAATAAGAGTTCAAAGTTCAAACTTTGTATTAGGGATTGATTCCGCATCGCGAGTGTCAGGAATCATTTTCTTTTCGAGAAATTCAAATGGCACTGTTAATCCTCCGAGTAACGTTCATCTGCGTGGCCGCTGGCATTGCGACGCTGTTTTTCCGCGTTGGGTTTAGCGGTCCATCGTACTTGCCCTATTTGGTGATCGCTGGATTGGTCTTGCTGTCGCTGGGCGTGATTGCGATCGATATTTTCACGCCGCGTAAGCAAATCGAAGTCATCTCCGCAGTCTACTTCGGATTGCTGGTCGGATTCTTGCTGACTTACATCCTTTGGGTTGCTCTTGCCCCATTGATCCCCGATAGTCCTTATACGCCGCCGATACAGCTACTGATGGCGGCGGTCTTGTGTTATGGCTGTACGAGTCTCCTGCTACAAACTAAAGACGATTTCCGATTCGTGATTCCCTACGTGGAATTTTCGCGCGATCTCAAAGGCGTCCGCCCAATGGTGCTCGATACCAGCTCCATTATCGATGGTCGACTAGCCGAACTAGCCGACACAAACATTATTGATAGCCAGGTCGTCATGCCTTCGTTTGTACTAGCCGAGTTGCAAGCGATCGCCGACAGCAACGATCGTATGCGGCGAGCGCGAGGTCGTCGCGGTCTCGATATTTTGAACAAGTTGCGAGCTCACCCAAAGATCGATTTCCAGATTTACGATCGCGAATTGCCTGAATTTGGTGGTCAGCCGGTCGACATGAAGCTGGTTGTTTTGGCCAAGCATCTCGACGGAAAAATTATTACGGGCGATTTCAATTTGAATAAAGTCGCCAAGGTGCATAACGTTCCTGTCATTAACTTGAACGAGATCGCCGCTTCGCTTCGTCCTCAGTTCTTACCTGGCGAAACTTTTGAAGTTCGCGTTGTTAAAGCCGGCGAAGGCCCTGATCAAGGCATCGGTTACCTCGATGACGGCACCATGGTCGTGATCGAAGGTGGTCGTTACCGCATCAATGCAACTTTGATCGTAGTCGTTACCAGCACACTGCAAACTCAAGCTGGCCGAATGTTGTTCGCTAAAGTAGAAGACGGCGTCCGCAGCAACACTTAGCAACTTTCGGCCGCGGGTTGACGTTCACAAGCGCTCGAAGCCAAATTCACTTTAACCCGTTTATCAATTATCCGCGACCAAGTCATATGCGGAAGCTCATAAGCTTCAATAGCATCCATGGGTACCGTCAAGTGTTTTGGTAGTTCACCGTCAACCGCATAGTAAACCGATAGCTCGTTACCAAAATAGACGAGGTTCTTGTAGACGCGAATCATTGAATGACCAATTCATCTTGCGAATGACTTCGGTCTGAAAGAGTGAGTAGTACGAGAAATAGAGTTGTCGCTTTTAGCATGCTATGAATACAGGCAGTGATTCAGAATGCCGGATCAATAGATATCACCTTGCGGGTGTTAAAGTTAAGTGTCAGTCTGGTGTTTTTTTAAAACAGTGTCAACCAGGAACGGACCCATCACCCCTCAATCCCCTCTCCCCGAGTACGGGGCGAGGGGAAGCAATGCTTGGTTTAATTCTCTGTTCATCCGGATTATGAGTACGTCGGCGAAAGGTTCCGTGTGCCACTGGCTTGGCCAGTGAAACGAAGCAGGTGAGTGATTTGCTCGAAAAGTCCGTCAAGTGTTATCAACATTGACGTAAGTGAGCGAAGTAAAGCCCCTAGCTGAGTAAGTACCCTTCGGAATCATGAATGGTCGCGTTTCACGGGACATTCACTTGGTATCGATTCACACTTCGGCGAGATCTCTCGTTACGTTTATGGCGTTGGAAGGTTCCTCACTATTTAAAGTAGTCGCCTTCGCTCGCACTGGCAAACTAGTGGCACACAATACCAACCCTACGTATGTAAATTCCGGATGATATGCAATGCTCGGCTCAATGCTCCCTTTTAATGAGTTTCATTTGTAGACGAACGTTACTCGAGGACCATCTCTGAAGAACCTATTTTTGCAATGGTCCTAGCGAAGGGAAAGTGCTCAGGTTGCAGCTGGTTTCGAGAGAACCGCTTGTAAACAATGTAGCTGGTTCCGTGAGAAACCGGCTGCTCGGGAAATGAAAGCCGCCGCATCCGGGTTTCTACAAACCCAGCTACCGGACAAAGCATCTGAGTTTTTATAGATTAATTACGGCACAAAGTGCTGTTTTTCGGAGTGTCATTATCAAACAGGGCTTCGGCAGCGTCGGTCGATTTTCCTTCAGCGACACCTTTTGATGCATTCAGAATACTTAAGGGGTCGATCTGCATCCATGCCGATGAAGCCGCCAACACAGCGGCGACGACTTGACTAACCTGTAGAACCCAAACCACGACTCCAGAACCGATCGCGGTTTTTGCAATGAACTTCACCCCTTCAAGAGCTGACGCCTGCGAATTTTCACGGACGTCATCTTGCAGATGCGCCATTACGTTGACGCTCACGGCAAGCGACTGTACAAGATTCGCATCTTGTTCAGCGTTCATTCTAGCCACAGCGCTATGACTTTCGGTTAGCAATATAGTGCCGGACAGCATCGAGTTTTGGTCAGCAAGGCTCATTACGCCGAATGATTGAGTATCCAAGTTGAATGCCAGTGCACTCGAGCGATCTGCGTCTTCGTTGGCACTGCCTGATGATTGTTCAGTCTCATTGTTGGCACTCTTTTGCATTCTTGAATTGAGCTGCGTGGTATCGATCGCACCAACAACCTGACCGGCTGGCACAGGGCTGTTATCGCTTGAATCTCCAGGCTTGGCAGACTCATCGTCGGTTGAGCCCGAATTTGAATTGGAGCCACTATCGCCTCCGCTGCTTCCACCTGAGCTGCTACCGCCACCACTACTTCCGCCATCACCCGCAGGTGCAGCTGGTAGAGTGACATTGATGGTGACCGTCTGAACGAGCGAATTGAGTGAACCGTCACTGGCCACGTACTGAAAAGTAATCTCGCCGACAAAAGACACGACGGGTGTGTAAGTAAAACTACCGTCTGGCAACAGAATCAGTGTTCCCATTGCCGGTCCGTTAATGAGCACGGCTTGCAATCCGTCGGACTCAGGGTCGCTATCATTTCCGAGCAAACCAAGTCCGCTTACGCTTAAGGTTGTCGACGAGCCGGTTGTATACTTCTCCGTCATGGCGATCGGTTTCTCATTCACATTATTGACTGCGATCACGAAATTCGCAGTCATGAACGATCCATCGGTGCTCGTCGCGCGAACTGCAATATTGTGCGAGCTTGTGGCTTCATAGTCGAGGGCGCCGGCCGTACTAACAACGCCTGTAGTTGGATCGATGCGGAACCTACCACTGGCATCATCATCTAGCGAGTAAGTGATCGTTGAGTTGGTTGCATCAGCATCAACTGCTCGGATCTGCAGCCCCACAAAAGTTCCATTCACGCTATTTTCGTTGACAGAATTGGATGAAGAATCGATGTCTGTTAACTGTCCTACGTTAAATTCGTCTACATCATTGACAGTGATGTTGAACGCAACGTCGGCGGTCGAGCCGTCCAAGGAGGTGGCTCGCACAATGATGGATCGAACGGCACCATCCGATTCTCGATCGATCGCGCCGGCGACCGTAACGATGCCTGTGTTGCTATCGATCGCAAACCGTCCGCCGTCGTTATTAAATAGCGAATAGCTTACTCCGTTGGTCGTAGCATCGAGATCGTAGGCGTTCGCAGTGATTCCAACCGATGACCCGACAGCCGCGTTTTCAGTAACTGTATTCGCTGCGGTGTTGATGTCGGCGGGAGTTGATACGCTGAATTCGTTGACATCATTTAGTGTGATGATAAAAGTTTCATCGTAGGTAGCACCGGCTATATCCGTAACGCGAACTGTGATCGTATGGCTGGCAGACGATTCGTAGTCGAGTCTTGCACCGTCAGCTACGGTCACGATACCTGTGTTTGGGTCAATCGCAAACCGACCACCCGCATTGTTGACGAGTAAATAGGTTGGAGTGTCGCTCGCATCGACGTCGGATCGCGTGATATTGCCAATTGACGTCCCGTTCGATGCGTTTTCGTTGATATTTAGTCCCGATGCCGCCAGATCGTAGGGCGAGTCGTTAGCGCCTTGAATCGTGATGGTTACTTGCGTAGTGCTGGTCAATCCCAAGGCATCTGTCATCGAGTAGGTGAAAACGTCGTTGAGCGTGTCGGAAGTCGATCGCAGAGCTTGCACGCTTGCGTTGGTATTATCTACTGTGTAGGTGTAGCTTCCATTAGCGGAGATCTGAATGGACCCGTAATTACCGCTAACCGACGAACCCACATTGGAGCTGGCTGAAGCTTGCACTCCAGCTGAGACGCCGATAACCGATTTGGTTTCGCCGTTGGCCGCAGAATCGACGTCGGCGTCATTGGATAAAACATTGCCAGTTGGATTCACGCCGGACAGGCCGTTTCCGGAACCGCCCGCTTCGATGGCAATAACTGTATCCACAAAAGCGGTCGGTGTGTCGTTTGCTCCATGTACAGTGACGGTGATTTGAGCAGTACTGATTGAGCCCGCAGTGTCTGTCATCGTGTAAGTAAACACGTCCGCAAGCGTCTGGCCGTTGGTTCGAAGCGCTTGAACCAGTACGTTGGAGTTATCGACAGTGTAGGTGTAACTCCCGTCGCTGGCGATTGCGATTGTTCCGTAACTACCGGTCACTGGCGATGCAACACTGCCTACTGCAGAAGATTGATTTCCAACTGCGACGCCAACGATTGTTTTCGTTTCACCGTTGATCGTCGAGTCGGGATCGGTATCATTGGCAAGAACATTACCAGTTGGATTTGTCCCAGCGGTACTGTTCGCTAGCCCACTCGCTTCGACTGAATCTGCGACATCGCTCGTAGCCGTGGGACTATCGTTTGCACCGGTGATGGTCAGGGTGATTTGAGTTGTGCTGGTGGCCCCTGCGGTGTCGATCATCGTGTACGTGAAGATATCGCTTATCGACTGGCCGTTGGTTCGAAGCGACTGGACTGTCGCATTGCTGTTGTCAACTACGTAGGTGTAAGATCCGTTTGAAGCGATAGTGATTGTGCCATAACTGCCGGTTACGGCTGATCCAACGGACCCGCTAGCCGAAGGCTGAACCCCAGCCGCAATGCCTGCAACCGATTTGGTTTCACCGTTCACAGTCGAGTCAACGTCGGTGTCGTTGGCGAGGACATTGCCGGTCGCGTTAGTTCCAGCCGTTCCGTTCGATAGTCCTCCGGCCTCCGCTGCGGTCCCTGTATCCGCAGTGGCAGTTGGCGTATCGTTAGCACCTTGAATCGTAACGGTGATTTGTGTGGTGCTTGTCGCGCCGGCTGTATCGGTAATCGTGTAGGTAAAAATATCACTGAGCGTTTGACCGGTCGTACGCAGTGATTGAACAGTGATATTGGTATTGTCGACGGTGTAATTGTATGTCCCATCGCTGGATATTGTTATCGATCCGTAGAGGCCAGTGACCGAAGAACCTACTGAACCGCTAGCTGAGGACTGCGTTCCAGTGGCTACGCCACTGATAGATTTCGTTTCGCCTAGTGCGCTTGAGTCCAAGTCCGTATCATTACTCAGCACATTGCCGGTTGGGTTCATACCCGATGAACCGTTGAGCAGTCCGCCCGCTTCGGTCGCGGTGGTATTGTCGGTGGTTGCGACTGGAGTATCATTCGCGCCGTGGACAATGACGTTAATCTGACTGGTTGTTGTCGCGCCGGAAGCGTCCTGGATACTGTAAGTGAACGTATCGGTCAGTGTGTCGGTGTAAGACCGAAGCGCTTGAACGGCGGAATTGCTGTTGTCGACCGTGTAGGTGTAAGTGCCGTCGCTGGCAATTACGATCGTGCCGTAACTTCCTGTGACTAATGATCCCACCGAGCCAACCGCAGTGGACTGCACACCTGACGCAACGCCGCTGACAATCAGACTGTCACTCGCGTCAACATCGCCATCGTTGACTAAAACCGAACCGGTTGGATTCAATCCAGCAATGGAATTTCCAAGTCCGCCTGCTTCTGTTGCGTTGGCGGTATCGATGTTGGTTGTCGGGGCATCATTCGCGCCGTGAATCGTTATCGTGAGTTGCGTAGTTGATGTAGCGCCAGCCGTATCATGCAAGGTGTAGGTGAAGACATCGGTCAACGTGTCGGCAGTAGTACGAAGGGCTTGTACGGCCGTGGACGAGTTGTCGACTGTATAGGAGTAGCTACCGTCCGCGTTGATGGTGATTGCGCCAAAACTGCCTGCGACGCTTGAACCTACATTTCCAATTGCAGAGCCAGCAACCCCGGACGCCACACCAGCGACCGTTTTAGAATCCCCCGAGTCAACGTCAGTATCGTTGCTGAGAACATTGCCAGTTGGATTGACCCCGGCAGTCCCATTGGCAACACCACCAGCTTCGTAGGCGCTTATAGAATCGGCTACTCCGACTGGATTGTCGTTGGCGCCTTGAATCGTTATCATTACGGTTGCCGTCGAAGAAGCACCTGCAGTGTCTTCGATTGTGTAGGTAAACACTTCCGTCAACGTGTCGCTGGAGGTGCGAAGTGCTTGCACGGCTGTGGAGTTATTGTTGACAGTGTAAGTGTAGCTTCCATCGACTGCAACGACGATTGAACCATATGCACCCAAGACCGACGCTCCGACCGAACCGCTTGCAGAAGCAGCGGCCCCGAACTGAACTCCAATGACGCTTATGGTATCGCCTGCATCCACATCGGCATCGTTGGTGAGGACGTTGCCGGTCGCGGTGCTGCCAGCGGTCGCGTTGGCAATTCCACCCGCTTCGACGGCGATGAAGCTATCGTTAACTGCTACCAGTGTGTCGTTCTGGCCATGGATCGTAACAACCATCTGCGTTGTCGATGTCAAACCAGCCGCATCGACCATGGAGTAAGTAAACGTATCGGTCAATGTATCCGCGAAAGTTCGCAGAGCTTGCACGGCTGCGTTGCTGTTATCCACTATGTAGGTGTACGACCCATCAGCGGTTACCTGGATCGATCCATAAGTGCCACTGACTGCTGACGCAACTGAGCCGACCGCTGACGCTTGGACCCCAGCCGCTACCCCGGTGACCGTTTTCGTATCGCCGCTATCGACATCGGTGTCGTTGCTTAAAATGTTCCCGCTTGGATTCGAACCTGCTGTTGCATTGCCTAGTCCGCCCGCCTCAACGGCTGTGGCTGTGTCAGCGGTTGGCGTCGGTGCATCGTTTGCGCCTTGAATTGTGATCGTAATCTGCGCGGAATGAGTCAATCCACCAGCGTCGATAACTGAGTAGGTGAACACATCAGTGATCGATTGGCCGATTGTACGGAGTGCTTGAACGGTGGAGTTCAATTCGTCGACTGTGTACGTGTACGAACCATTGGCTGCGATAGTGATTGAACCATAGTTTCCTGTAACACTCGAGTTAACAGAGCCAGCCGTGGACGCTTGGACTCCGGCCGCCACGCCGCTGACCGTCTTGGAATCGCCCGAATCAACGTCCGTGTCGTTGGATAACACATTGCCCGTGGCGTTCGTTCCAACGATTCCGTTGGCTAATCCACCTGCTTCGATGGCTGCTCCGTTATCAGTGACCGCAACCGGTGCGTCATTGGCGCCTTGGATGGTGATGGTGACTTGCGTCGTGCTTGTAAGCCCACCCGTATCGCACATCGTGTATGTAAAAACATCCGTCAGAGTTTGCCCGCTGATCCGCAGAGCTTGAACGGCTGTATTGTTGTTGTCGACAGAGTACGTGTACGATCCGTTAGAGGCAATTTGGATCGAACCGTAGGCGCCTGTTACTGACGATCCCACCGAACCCACGGCATTACCTACTGTTCCAGCTGCTACGCCACTGACCGTTTTCGTATCGCTGAGATTCGGATCGGTATCGTTGGAGAGGACATTGCCAGATGGATTCGTGCCTGCGTTCGCGTTGAGCGTTCCGCCGGCTTCGACGGCGGTACTGGAATCAGAGTTGGCAGTGGGCGCCGCGTTGGCTTCGAAGCTTACCGAAAACTCCGACGTGTTTCCATTGGGATCAGTTGCCGTTGCGATGACTGGATCGGATTGCACCATGCCTAGCCCGGTCACATCCAGAACTCCAGCGAAGTTGCCGCTCGCGTTAGTGGTCAAAGCACCAAGGAATACGCTGCTGGAAGCAGTGGTCTTGTAAAATTCAACACGTGAGTTTGCAAAGGTGGATTGACCGGCAGCCGATCCAACGTAACCGGTTACTGTCAAGCTATTGCCAACTAGGTTGGCGTTAGCTAGCACCGGTGTATCTATGAACTGGTTAGGTTGTCCCGCTGCTAGAGCCCCATCGTTAGCTGTCGCGCCATCCCCCCCCAGATCGATGGCCAGCCCATTGTTACCATAAATCAGATTTCCCTGGACGGATGTTCCGGAAGTGTTGCCGGTGATTGTTACACCGACCGAACCGTTGTAAGCGATGATATTGCCGGCGATCGTGTTGTTGCTGCTGGAGACGCTCATTCCATATTGCGAGAAATTATCGATCACCAACCCGCTTATTGTGCTGCCCGATGAACCTGTAGCGAGTGTCAAGCCGCTAGAGCCTGCTCCGGCACTTGTGCCATCGAGCACAATGTTCAGAACGGCGTTACTGCCAGCAGAGAGATTGTTTGCACTGGCACCGGTCTGCGAATATCCGGCAATCACAATGGTGTCAGTGATGCTAGGCAGAGCACTGGCGACGTTGATGGTCTGAACGCCGGTACCAGCGATATTAAAGTTCACGGTATCGGTGCCGGTGGTATTGTTGGCTGCGATAATGGCTTCACGTAGCGAGATCGCGCCATCGGCTCCCTTGTGGGCGTTAAGCCACTCGATATCATAGGCAGCGCCATTAGTGATACCGCTGTCGTTATTATCAGTCGCAGTGGTGACAACCAAGAAGTTGGAAACGTTGGTGATTGTAACGGTGAACGATTGAGTTGTTGTTAGCGATCCATCGCTGACCTGGACGATCACGTCATAGACATTGTTACCACCAACATCCGCTGGCAATTCGTAGTCAGGAGCGGTCACAAATGACAACGAACCGCTTGAGTTGATGCTGAACTGGGCTGCATCAGCGCCGCCAAGGATCGAGTAAGTCAGGGTTGTTCCAGCATCGACGTCGTTACCGACCACTGTAGTCACTGCAGAGATGTTCTCGGCCATTGTGATTGAAGCGGTCGGTCCGCCACCGTCGCTGGTGATTGTAGGAGTATCATTGGCTCCTTGAATGGTGATCGTGACCTGAGTTGAGCTGGACAAGCCGGCAGTGTCCACGACTGTGTAGGTAAAGACATCGGTCAGCGTGTTAGCAGTGGATCTTAGAGCTTGCACTACCGAATTGGAGTTGTCGACTGTATAGGTATAAGTACCATTGGCGGCGATGTTGATCGTACCGTAGGAACCAGTGACTGAGGAAGCTACCGAACCAGAGGCCGAGCCGACCGTTCCTGAAGCGACTCCCGTTACGGTCTTGGTATCTCCCGAATCGGCATCGGTGTCATTGGTTAGAACATTCCCAGTTGGATTCGTTCCTGAAGTATTATTTGATACGCCACCGGCTTCGATTGCCGTTGCCGTGTCAAATACTGCGACCGGAGCGTCGTTTGCGCCTTGGATAGTGACGGTGATTTGCGTCGTACTCTGAGCACCGGCAGTGTCGGTCATCGTGTAAGTGAAGACATCGATAATGCTCTGACCCGAAGTACGAAGTGCTTGCACAGTCGCATTGGTATTGTCAACTGTGTACGTGTAGGCGCCATTAGCGGCGATGTTGATCGATCCATAAGCGCCAGTAACTGCGGTAGCCACGGATCCGCTTGCTGAACCCACAGTGCCAGCAGCTACGCCGGAAACGGTTTGCGTTTCGCCATTGCCAACTGAATCCGGATCCGTATCATTGGTAAGCACATTGCCAATTGGATTTGAACCAACAGTGCCGTTCGATGTTCCGCCTGCTTCAATTGCGGTGACTGTATCAAGAACTGCCGTTGGTGCGTCGTTAGCGCCTTGGATGGTTACTGTGATTTGCGTCGTGCTCGTCAACCCACCGGAGTCTTGCATTGTATAAGTAAAGATATCAGTGATGGTCTGCCCGCTAAGACGTAACGCTTGCACCGTCGCGTTCGAATTGTCGACCGTGTAAGTGTATGCACCGTTAGCGGCAATATTGATTGAGCCGTAGGTGCCAGAAACAACTGATGCGACACTTCCAGCCGCTGAGGCTTGGACTCCTGCTGCGACACCGCTTACCGATTTAATATCGCCAGCATCGACGTCAGTGTCATTGGTCAGCACGTTGCCAGTCGGGTTGGTACCAACAGTTGCATTGCTCACCCCACCTGCCTCGATTGCTGCAGCAGTGTCGGCAACTGCAGTCGGAGTATCGTTAACGCTGCTAACGACAATCTGAGCGGTGTCGGTATTGTTCGAGAATGCAGTTGTTCCGCCTGAGGATGCAGTTGTTGCGTAACTGGCAGCTCCGTTTGTGGAAGCCGATCCGCTGGTTTGATCCCAAGCTTTGTAACTAAAAGTCGCAGTCTCTCCGTTGTTGCCATCGGGCATATATCGAACTTGCGTACTTGAGGTAATCAGCAACGCATTCGTGCTTGAAACCGTTCCAAACGTTGACCAGGTTGTTCCATCTGTGGAGTACTGCCAACTGCCATTTCCAGTCACAGCAGTAATCGCGAGCCCACTTACTGCGCCGGTATCCACATCGGCCCAAGTTGAACCGCTGAGGATCGCTGAAGCGAGTGTTCCACTGGAAGTCGTATTCTCGTTCGTTGTTGCAAGCGTATGCGTATAACTGCTTGCGATCGTCGGCGCGTCGTTAACGCTGGTGACAACAATCTGAGCGTTATCGGTGTTCATCGAAAACGCAGTCGTGCCGCCGGAGGACGCAGTCGTGGCATAATTGGCTGTGCCGTTGGTCGACGCTGATCCGCTGCTTTGATCCCAGGCTTTGTAACTAAACGTTGCCGTCTCGCCGTTATTTCCATCTGGGAGGTATCGAACTTGAGTCGTCGAAGTAACTAACAGGGCATTGGTAGAACTAACTGCTCCAAACGTATTCCAAGTCGTTCCATCGGTTGAATACTGCCAAGTTCCACTGCCAGTCGTGGCGGTAATCGCCAGCCCACTCAGTGCTCCAGTGTCCACGTCCGCCCAACTCGAACTAGTTAATAGTGAACTCACCAAAGTCGCTGACGAAGCTGCATCCTCGTTCGTCCCCGACAAAGTCACTGTCACGCCACTTGCAATCGTCGGCGCGTCATTGACCGCAGTTACGGCGATGGAGGCTATCTCGGTTGCAGTGCTAAACGACGTCGTCGTGCCATTGGTGGACGTATCGACCTTCGTTCCTGCTGACCCCGACGTTTGATCCCAGGCCCTAAACGCAAAGTTCGCGGAATCACTGTTCAACGTATCGGGTATGAAGCGAATCTTGTCGGTAGCACGTAATAACAACGACGATGAACCTGACACTGCGCCTACGGGATTCCAAGTGCTTCCGTTGTCCGTCGAAAACTGCCAGGTTCCGTTACTGTTTGTTATGGCTGTAATCGCGATTCCTTCTATCGCTCCCGTATCGCTGTCTGTGATGCGGTCGCCGCCACCACTCAGAATGATTCCTGCAACTGTGTCGCCACTGTTGGTCGTTAAATCCTCAGTAATACTCGTTAACGTCGTATTGCCAGTGTTGTCTAAAACGGGTGCGTCGTTGGTTCCAGTAACGGTGACATAAGCAGTCGCGGTATCTGTTCCTCCGTTACCGTCACTGACTTGATACGTAAAGCTGTCGGTCGCGCTTTGTCCTGTAAGCAGATAGCCAAAAGCACCGTTGGCATTATATGTGAATGCACCGGTTGAAGTGACATTCACGTTCGCTCCCGAGGACAACGTCGTCGTTGTTCCCACGTTTGCTCCGCTACCCTGAACTTGAACAATCGTCAGCGTGTTACCTTCGCCATCGATATCGTTACTGACCAATCCGGTTCCGGCACTGACAGACAGCGTTGTATTTTGGTCGATTGAAAAGCCTGTCCATTGTGGCCCAGCAGCTCCAGCTCCTCCATTAACTAGCGTACCCGTGTTGCCGCCAGATGATAGATCAGCCGTCGATGTTCCTTGGCCGTCGTTGAAGCGCCAATATCCGAGCAAACCGGTTTCGCTGCCTGTCAAGGCTTGGTCGATATTGGCTTGAATCTGCCCTTGCGTGCGAGCCACATTCCAAACACGTACTTCGTCGATCTCACCGGCAAAATACTGACCGCTTGGGTTATTCGAACGACCTCCGACACGCAGTTCATTCAGGACAGGATACGCATCGCCAATAGAACCCGATCCATTGTAGATGTCAACAAGATTGCCATTGACGAAGGTATTAACCACGCCATTGTTATATGAAACGGATACGTGAGCCCATTGGTTCTGACTTAGAATAAAGTTGGTATCGTGCCACGCCCAACCTGGATTCGAATTTGTGATCGCCCATTGAAGATGCCCAGTTGAGGTAATTCCAAGTTCGTATTCACCCTCTTTATTTAGGATGATACTGGATGTCACTGGATAGGCAGTTGGTTTAACCCACGCTTCAATCGTTAGTTGCGTGGTGACGACTAGATTGGCATTGTTTCCCATGTTCACATAATCGTCGATCCCATCGAATCTCAAGCCATTGCGGTCGTCGAGAGCAATGGGTGCATCGGCAACTGCAGTGACAGACAGATTGTGTTGAGCTGTATTACTTGTTCCGCCGTCGCCATCGGTGACGACAAAATCAAGTGTGCGAGTGGTAGTTGTGGGATTGTCGGAGACATTAAAATAGGAAACTTGCCGACCCACTTCTTGGGCAATGGCTGGCGTACTGTTCGCGTTGAAAGTGATAATCAATGGCGCGGAAGAAACGCCATCAGTAAATGTGCCGACTTGCGTGCCACTATAGTAGACACCTGTTCCGAGCACTGTGACCGCACCACCGGCAGTAATCGTTAATCGATCATCAACACTGCCGCCTGCACTGATCGAAACAGTCAATGTGCCAGCATTGAAGTCAGCTGAGTCGACGTCGTTGACAGTAAATAACGAATCGACAATCGTCGGTAGGGCGTTTTCGGTGTACGCAGTCGTTCCAACACTCGTCCCAGCAACTGGCGCGTCGTTGACGCTGGAAACTACAATCTGAGCGCTGTCGGTATTCGCCGAAAATGCTGTCGTTCCACCTGAAGATGCAGTCGTAGCATAGTTCGCTGTGCCGTTGGTAGACGCTGTGCCGCTAGTTTGATCCCAAGCTTTATAACTGAACGTGGCTGTTTCGCCGTTGTTGCTGTCTGGGATGTAGCGAACTTGCGAAGTCGAAGTAATCAGCAGCGCATTGGTGGCCGAAACCGCTCCAAAGTTGGTCCAGGTGGTGCCATCGGTCGAGTATTGCCAGGTCCCATTTCCGGTCACCGCAGTGATCGCCAGTCCGCTGACGGCACTCGTATCCACGTCGGCCCAAGTCGAACCTGTCAGGATGGCGGAGGCCAGTGTTCCGGACGAAGTTGTATTCTCATCGGTAGTGGTAAGCGTATGCGTATAGCCGTTGGTGATCGTCGGAGCATCGTTGACACTCGACACGATCATCTGCGCCGTAGCTGAGCTACTTGAAAACGCTGTTGTTCCGCCACTGGATGCAGTGGTTGCGTATCCCGGCGTTCCGTTGACCGAGGCACTGCCGCTGGTCTGGTCCCAGGCTTTGTAACCGAACGTAGCTGTTTCACCGTTGTTACTGTCGGGGATGTAGCGGACTTGCGAAGTCGAAGTGATCAAGAGCGCATTGGTTGCCGAGACGGCTCCAAAATTGGTCCAAGTTGTGCCGTCGGTCGAATACTGCCACGTTCCATTGCCCGTAACCGATGTGATCGCTAAGCCACCGACGGCACTGGTGTCTACATCCCCCCATGTCGAACCCGTCAAAATCGCTGATGCTAGTGTTCCGGACGACGTTGTGTTCTCGTTGGTGGTTGTCAGCGTATGCGTATAAGCATTCGTGATCGTCGGCGCATCATTGACAGCCGTAACCGTGATCGAGGCGACTTCGGTCGCGGTGCTAAACGCAGTAGTGGCGCCATTGGTCGATGCGTCCACTTTCGTGCCGAACGTGCCGGTGGTTTGGTCCCAAGCTCGGAAGGTGATGTCACCCGAGGTGGCGTTCTGACCATTAGGGACAAAGCGCAGTGAATCGGTCGCTCGTAGAAGCAGAGCGGATGTATTCGACACGGCACCGACGGAACTCCAAGTCGATCCACCATCGGTGGAATACTCCCACGATCCGTTGCCAGTAGTGGTAGCAGTGATCGCGATGCCTTCAATGGCTCCCGTATCGACATCGGTGATCCGATCACCGCCGGCGCTAAGAATAATATTGGCGACGGTGTTTCCACTGTTGGACGTGTTGTCTTCGGTGACCGTCGTAAGTGTCATGTTGCCAGCGTTATCGAGTACTGGCGCGTCGTTTAAGCTCGATACAACGATCTGGGACGTTGCCGAGTTACTTGAAAAAGCAGTGGTGCCACCACTGGACGCAGTCGTTGCGTAGCCCGGTGTACCGTTGACCGAGGCCGTACCGCTGGTTTGATCCCAGGCCTTGTAGCCAAAGGTGGCCGTTTCACCATTGTTGCTATCGGGGATGTAACGGACTTGCGAGGTTGACGTGATCAGCAGTGCATTGGTCGCGGAAACAGCTCCAAAGTTCGTCCAAGTTGTGCCGTCGGTCGAATACTGCCAGGTTCCATTGCCAGTGACCGAGGTAATCGCCAGTCCACTGACGGCACTCGTATCCACATCGGCCCACGTCGAACCGGTTAGAATCGCGGATGCCAGCGTTCCGGACGAAGTCGTGTTCTCGTTCGTGGTGGCCAGGGTATGCGTGTAAGCGTTGGTGATCGTCGGAGCATCGTTGACACTCGAGACCACGATCTGGGCCGTGGCTGAGCTACTGGAGAACGCCGTCGTTCCGCCACTGGAGGCAGTCGTTGCGTAGCCCGGTGTACCGTTGACCGAGGCACTGCCGCTGGTCTGGTCCCAAGCTTTGTAACCGAACGTAGCTGTTTCACCGTTGTTGCTATCCGGTATGTAGCGGACTTGCGATGTTGAAGTGATCAAGAGCGCATTGGTTGCCGAGACCGCTCCAAAGTTCGTCCAAGTTGTGCCGTCGGTCGAATACTGCCACGTTCCATTGCCAGTGACCGATGTGATCGCTAAGCCACTGGATGGGCTGGTATCCACGTCGGCCCAAGTTGAACCTGCCAGGATGGCCGACGCCAGCGTTCCAGACGAAGTGGTATTCTCGTTGGTGGTTGCGAGCGTGTGGGTATAGGCATTCGTGATCGTCGGCGCATCATTGACGGCTGTAACCGTAATCGAAGCTATTTCGGTAGCGGTGCTAAACGCAGTAGTGGTGCCATTGGTCGAGGCGTCCACTTTCGTGCCGAAGGTGCCGGTCGATTGATCCCAAGCTCGGAAGGTGATGTCACCCGAGGTGGCGTTCTGACCGTTAGGGACAAAGCGTAGTGAATCGGTCGCACGCAGTAGCAGAGCCGAGGTATTCGAAACCGCACCGACGGAACTCCAAGTCGATCCACCATCGGTGGAATACTCCCAAGAACCGTTGCCGTTGGTGGTGGCAGTAATCGCGATGCCTTCAATGGCTCCGGTGTCCACATCCGTGATCCGATCACCGCCCGCAGAGAGGACGATCGCTGCGACGGTGTTCCCACTGTTGGATGTATTATCTTCGGTGACCGTCGAAAGCGTCATGTTGCCAGCGTTATCGAGTACTGGCGCGTCATTCAAGCTTGAAACAACGATCTGGGCCGTAGCCGAGTTGCTTGAAAAAGCAGTGGTTCCGCCACTGGAGGCAGTCGTTGCGTAGCCCGGTGTACCGTTGACCGAGGCCGTACCGCTGGTTTGATCCCAGGCTTTGTAACCAAACGTAGCCGTTTCACCGTTGTTGCTATCGGGGATGTAACGAACTTGCGAGGTTGAACTGATCAGCAGTGCATTGGTCGCTGACACCGCTCCGAAGTTAGTCCAAGTGGTGCCGTCGGTCGAATACTGCCACGTTCCATTGCCCGTAACCGATGTGATCGCTAAGCCACCGACGGCACTGGTGTCTACATCCCCCCATGTCGAACC
>JANODD010000086.1:0-10131 GCA_031412515.1 Planctomycetia bacterium
GTCCCTTTTTTGTTTTATAACGTCTATCGCTTCGGTTTTATGGTGTCGGGGGGGCACGCTCTACGGATTTGCTATGGGGGTGGTGATGTCCGAACAAACCACGCCCTTCGCAAAGCCTCAGAGCGTGCCACCCAAAAATCAAAGTTGGACGAAGTACTAGTAGTCGCCATCGGATCCGTCGGGGCGTCGCACTTCGATTTTTGGTTCTTGTCCTTGGCTTGGGTTAGTCTCGAATATCTGAGAACCTTTCAAGCGACGCTCTGAGTTCTCGAGTTCGCGCAGATCGATAATCTGGCCCTCGCGAATCCCAATCATGTTTTTCGGAACGTTGATTTGTGTGTGGCTGGAATCACCTTCGATGTGGATATGAATTTCTCCAGCCCGATAGACATCGCCTTCAGTAATCTTGTATACCAAGTCCAACTGGCCTGGCTCTTCCAAGAAGCGTGGCTCAGGTTGAATGTCTACGAACACAAAGCCCTTGCGTCCATAGAATTCGTTGCGAAGTGTTCGTTGATCGCGGCTCATCTTACCCAAGTTGAATGCTTCACCAGATTTCAATGTCATCGCTGCGGCCAGTTGTTCGGTTGGGAAGAACCTATTGCCTACAAACGTCACATTGCGAACGTAGAATTGCGGGCCTTCATCAACAACGAAGACCAAGTCTACAAGATCACCGGTGGCGTTGTAGTCCATGCGATAATCGATACGAGCTTGGAAGTAACCGAGCGATCGATAGTAAGTCGTTAGTCGATCGCCGTCTTCGCGAATCTGATTGAGATTGGCTTTGTTGAACATGTAACGCGTCAAGCCGTGCCGCGCATCGCGACACTTAATTTTGGTCTTGAGAATTTCATCGCTAAATACAACATTGCCTTCGAAGTTGATCGTTGAAATTCGCTCTAGCTGTCCTTCAGAGATCTCAAAATGCACTCGTCGGTCACCAGCTTTGTTACCTTGGCGAACCACGATGGCAGCGTGATTGAAGCTGTGTTCCAGGTACAGGTCGATCAGTCGTTGACGAGCCATGTCGACTGAAAATGGGTTGATTGGATCGCCAACTTCGATGCCACAGTGCTTCTTCAGCATCCGTTCATCGAGTCGTTGATTGCCTTGGAAAATAAGTTCAAGCACAGTCGGTTGTTCGAGGATTTCCAGTCGCACAACAACACCGCCTTCGACATCGCGGATCGTCGGAGTGATCTTGCGAAATAGCTCGGTGCGATAGAGTTCGTGCAAATCGGCTTGAAGTTGTTTTTCGTCGAAATTTCGATCCGTGCGAGTCTGCATGTGAGATAGCACTTTGTGTTGGCTAATCGATTGATTGCCGACAATTTCCATCCCCACAACTAATTTGCCGTTGTTAACGCCGCTTAAGCGAGGCCCGCCGGCTTCCCACATTCGGTCTCGGAACTTTGGGTCCTGGATTGCCGGCGCACCCTGACTAGGATCACCGCCACCGCCCTGCATCCCTTGCCCAAGCAGATCGCCTGAGAAGAGCATTAGAGCTGACAGAAACCATGCTCCGCAAAGCGAATTTCGACGAGTTTTCAGCAAATCCATTTGCATGACTCCGAGAGTGAATACGGTTCAGTTCGAGAGCGTTTGTGCTCTGCGCAGCATTTCTGTAGTAAATCCCCTCGCATAATTAGCGAATGTGCGAAATTCTTACAAGGCAGATTCCAACCATGGGCTCATCTAATTGCGAGCAAACCAGCAACGGCGTGCGTTTCGCTAGTCGCTTCTGTCATAGGCGACCTTAAGAAGCATGGTCACTGCACAGAGAGAGACGTAGAATCGAAAATTCCTGTAAGATGCCCATTGTCTGGCCGCGGTGTTAGGTTGTGGGCGAGAACGTATACTCATGTGATTGAGTCACATGGCGCCGCTTGCGGACGAGAAGTCCGCGGCCCATTAAGACACCCCGCTTGTCGCCATGTCTACAGTAGGGGGCTTTTTACTACCCATTAATGCTTACTCTACTTTACTAGTCACAACATGATGCTCCCCGAACTTCAAGCGTTACAGTGCCCGATGAACGAAGGGGGAGTAAACCGATGATTACTACTGGCAAAACGAGAAAACACGTAGTCATTGTTGGTGCAGGACCGGGCGGCTTGGCCACCGCAATGCAGCTTGCCCATGCTGGTGTTCGCGTTACCGTGCTTGAGAAACAGTCGTGGGTGGGTGGTAGGACGGCGACGTTCACGCAAGACGGCTTTAAGTTCGATATTGGGCCAACCTTTTTTCTCTACCCGCGTGTACTTTCGGAGATCTTTGCATCGGTTGGCCGCGATCTCATGCAAGAAGTGCCCATGACGCGGCTCGATCCGCAGTATCGAATTAGCTTTGGTGCTGGCGGTCGACTCGACGCAACTCCCAATCTCGAGTCCATGGAAGCGCAAATTGCCGTTTTTTCGCCTGGTGACCGAGGCGCAATCACTCGCTACATCAACGACAACCGTGCCAAGCTTGACAAATTTCGCATCGTGCTCGAATCCGCATTTAACAGTCCGCTCGACTTGCTGTCACCGGGCGTGTTGAAGGCGCTGCCAAGGCTTAAGCCCTGGCGCTCATTGGCCGCAGAATTGAACAGTTACTTCAAGGACCCACGACTCGCGATCGCTTTCTCGTTTCAATCAAAATACTTGGGAATGTCGCCAATGCGTTGTCCAAGTCTTTTTTCAATTCTCTCTTACCTTGAATACGAACACGGGGTGTTTCATCCGCGCGGAGGTTGTGGACAGGTCAGTACGCGGATGGCTGAGATAGCGCAGGAAATGGGAGTCGAAATTCGGTTGAATGAATGCGTCAAGGGGTTTGATTTTGACGGCAAGCGTCCTAAAGCGGCCATCACCGATCAAGGTCGCTACGATTGTGATGCCGTTGTAATCAATGCTGATTTCGCGGAAGCAATGCGTCAGTTAATCCCCGATTCACTTCGGCGGCGTTGGACTGATAAGAAGATCGCCACCAAGCGGTTTTCTTGTTCCACGTTCATGCTCTATCTTGGAATTCGCGGTCGTTATGAAGAACTGCCGCATCATACGATCCATATCACCGCCGATTACGAACGCAACTTGAAGCAGATCGAATTGGATTTTGAATTACCTGACAAGCCAAGTTTTTATGTGCAGAACGCTTGTGTCACCGATGATTCGCTGGCACCAGCCGGTCATAGCACATTGTATGTTCTTGTTCCGGTTCCACATGCAAGTAAGAATGTGACATGGGATGCCGCGACATGTGCGCGTTATCGTGAGTTGGCTCTCGATCAATTGGCGCTTGAAGGATTAGGTGACGTTCGTGATCGAATTGTTACCGAAAGAATGATTACGCCTAAGACTTGGTTTGAGGAATTCGGTTTGTATCGCGGTGCGACCTTCAATTTGGCTCACAACCTCGGGCAGATGTTGCACTTGAGGCCGCACAACCGTTTTGAAGATCTTAAAAACGTCTACCTTGTTGGCGGTGGCACGCATCCCGGAAGCGGGTTGCCGGTGATTTATGAATCGTCGCGGATTACGTGCAAGCAGTTGCTGCCGCGACTGACGTAGCTTAGGGGATTCCAGCTGGTATGGCGAAAAGTCGGTAGCGGAATGCGTCAAGCATTTCGTGCATGCAACTTTGGCCCGCAATATCAACTCCCGAAAGCCTTGACGGCTTGCGCTACTGCGTTTGTTCACGACTTTCCGACAGCCCAGCTTCCAGCCCGAGAGTTCTGCTGAATTAGTGAGCCGTTGGCGCTAGCCGCGGGTTTCGAAGTGGTAGTCAATCATAACAGCCAGTCCAATTTAATCGCAAAGCTAAACAACAGACGTCAGCATTGGATAGACTGCTCGCAATTTGCACCGTCCGACTTCGAGACCCGCGGCTAGCGCCGACGGCTCACAGTTCCTCTTTTCGTAAAACGGCGAAACAGAAACAACGTTCGGACCTCATTAATGCAACGAACTTGTTATCAAATCAGCCTCGTTCTCCCGTTCCTTGTCCGCCTGCGTCCTTTCGACGACCCCAAAGTTAAACTGTGTTGAAGCACTACGCATTCCTTCAACTTTTGGGGATCAGAAAACAAGAATTCTCAATTGTCAAACGGCAGTTTTTGCCATGCGAAAAAAGACGGCTCAACGAACAAGCGTCTGGCCGCTAAACTGGTCCTTCTTGACGGACGAGTAATTCCTTGGTGCGAGGCGAGTGCTGATGTTGGCTAAACGTGTTATTCCTTGCCTCGACGTGAATGGCGGACGGGTGGTTAAGGGGACCAACTTTCTGAATCTGCGGGACGCGGGCGATCCGGTCGAAGTTGCCGCCCGGTACGAACGCGAAGGGGCCGATGAGCTGGTGTTTTTGGACATTACGGCGAGCCATGAGCAGCGAGGAATTATGCTGGACGTGGTGCGACGGACGGCTGAGCAGGTTTTTATGCCGCTGACGGTCGGTGGCGGGATCAGGACGCTGGACGATATCCGAGCCTTGCTTTCGGCTGGCTGTGATAAGGTTTCCATTAACACCGCGGCATGCAAGGATCCCGATTTTGTTGCAAAAGCGGCGGATCGTTTTGGAAGTCAATGCATTGTGGTTAACATTGATCCCAAGCGAGTGCAACGCGACGGGCGGGAAATCTGGGAAGTTCATATCCACGGCGGGCGAACTCCGACGGGGTTGGAAGCCGTATCATGGGCAGAGCGAATCGAGGAGCTCGGGGCGGGCGAGATCGTTTTAACAAGTATGGATTGCGACGGAACTTGCGACGGTTACGACTTGGAAATCACCGCAGCGGTCAGCTCAGCGGTGGGGATTCCGGTAGTTGCGAGCGGTGGTGCGGGTTGTCCGGAGCATCTGGCGGACGCAATTCTAATTGGTAAAGCCGATGCAGCTTTGGCAGCGAGTATTTTTCACTTCGGTCAGTATACAATAGGGGAAACGAAGCGGATCATGGCCGGTCGCGGGATTGCGGTTCGATTGTAGAACATTTGTCCTCCAATGTTCATGGGCAAAGGTAATACTGAGACGGTGCGCGACTAGTGTTCCAAGCTACGGGGTACGAGACCCGCGAAAAAACAGAACGCTCGGGACAAATGGTCCCAAGCTACGAAAAATAAGATTTCTGGAGCAAGAAAAACACATGGCTGAAGGAAACGGATCGCCCGCATCGGACCCTACGCTTGATCGCTTGGTCGGCAATTTGCTTAAAGAACGCGTCGAATTGGAAGTGGACAAGCTCTTTCGCGCGCTCGTAAAGCTTAAAGGTAGCGACTTGCACTTGAAAGTCGGTCGACCACCGATCGTGCGCGTTAACGGCGACTTGAAGCCGCTCAACCGTCCGCCGATTGAGAACGAGGAAATGGTCCGTCTATTAGTGCCCATGATGGACGAGCGGGCTCGCCGTTTCTTCGAAGAAGAGGGTGGAGCTGACTTTGCGTACGTCGTCGATGTCGATGGTGTGAAGTGGCGTTTCCGCGTTAATATGCTCAAGCAGCTCGGCAAGATCGGCTTGGTGGCTCGTCGCGTGAACAACTACATACCGCCGTTCGAAGGCTTGTACTTGCCGCCCGCTATGGAAACACTTTGTCACTTCGACCAAGGGATGGTTCTGCTGGCCGGGGTGACGGGTTCAGGAAAAAGTACGACGATCGGTTCGATGCTCAACTACATCAACTCGATCTACAGCAAACACATACTGACGCTCGAAGATCCGATTGAGTTCGTGTTCACTGAAGATAAGTGCTTGATCAATCAGCGCGAAATGGGGATGGACGTCAAGAACTTTGAAATCGGTATGAAGCACGCAGTGCGGGAAGACCCGGATATCATTCTGGTGGGCGAGTTGCGTGACGAAGAGACGTTTATGACGGCCATTCACGCGGCCGAAACAGGTCACTTGGTGTTTGGTACGATCCACGCCTCGAGTGCACCAACCACGATCGGTCGTATTTTGGATTTGTTCCCTGAAGAGATGCACGGTGCGATTCGAAGTGCGATCGCGTTTAACATGAAAGGCATCGTGGCTCAGAAGCTCCTTCGTTCGATCAAGCCTGGGGTGGGCCGAGTGCCAACGGTTGAAATCATGACGATGACACCGATGGTGCAAAAGCTGATTTTGGAAAGTAAAGATTCGAAGCTGCCTGATGCGATCCGAATTGGGATCGCTGAAGGGATGCAGGACTTTACGATGAGCCTCAAGGATCTGATTGATAAGGAACTGATTGATCGTCCAACGGCATTCGAAGTCGCGCCGAATAAAGACGCGCTCAAGATGGCGCTGAAGGGTATTCAAGTTAGCCAGCCGGGTATCATTTAAGCGGTAAAATTCCAGCGTCGAGTTGCGATTGTTTTTGATTTTAAGATTTCAGTGGACAGTTTATGATTCGCAAGAAAAAAGCGGCTAGTTCTGGTTCCAGTGGCAAAGAGCTGCAATTGCCAATGATGGAGTTCAAGCCACCTGTTTCGGACAAGCAGGTCCTGCAGGGTATTTTGATTTCATGTCGCGCAATCGAACAGTACCCGGTCGCAATCATGCTGCTTGCTCAGGCACTGTCGATGCGAGCCGATCAAATTCTATTGGATTGCACTGCTCAAGGTGTTTCGGTTCGCTGCCGTGTCGATGGACTGTGGGAAAACATGCCACCGATGGATCGCCCGACTGGCGATGGTGTCATGATCGTTTTAAAGCGGTTATGCAATTTGAATCCAACCGATCGCCGTACGCGCCAAAATGCCAAGCTTGGCGTGTCTCATTTGGGCGACTGGATCGTCGAATTTACGAGCCAGGGCGTGCCGACCGGCGAGCGCGCGATTATGCGTATCGAGCCGAAAAAGGCCGTACTGAAAACGCTTGGCGATTTAGGGATGCGCGAAAAATTGCAAGAGCAGTTAAAGGGATTGCTCAATGGCGATGATGCTCTGTTCATGTTTAGCGCTCCGCCGGGGCATGGTTTGCCAACTCAGTGGCGCGTCGGGCTTGAATCAGCAGACCGCTTTATTCGCGATTTCCATAGCATTGAAGATGTTGCTACAGCAGAGCCCGAGTTGATAAATATTGGACCGCATCACTTCAATAAAGCGGCTGGTGAGACGCCGATGACTGTGCTGAAAAGCCTATTGCTAAAACAGCCCGACGTCTTGGTTATTCCAGATTTTGTCGATAGCGATACCGTGGAGGTCGTCTGCGATCAGATCATTGACCAGCATCGATTTGGCATCACTCGCATGGTTGCCGGTTCTGCGGTTGAAGCTATTTTGAAACTGCTAGCGGCATTTCCGGCAGAGAGTAAGCGATTATCCAAGATCCTTTCCGGCGCACTCAATCAACGTTTGGTGCGACGACTGTGCGACAAGTGCAAGCAAGCTTTTCCGCCTTCGCCTCAATTGCTTCAAAAATTAGGTATCCCGCCGGGCCGCGTGAGTGCCCTGTATCAACCGTTCGTTCCGCCACCGCCAGAACAACGGGTAGATGCCAAAGGAAACCCGATTGAGATAGAGATTTGTACCAAGTGCAATGGTAGAGGCTACTTCGGCCGCATGGCGATTTTCGAATTGCTGGTGATCAACGACGAAATCCGTAAAGTCCTGTTACAAAATCCGACCGCGGAGTCCATCTTGCAAGTCTCTCGCAAACAAGGCTTTTTGACTATCCAAGAAGAAGGCGTTCTTGCTGTCGCAACCGGCGCAACAAGCCTACAAGAACTTCAACGAGTATTGGCGCCACCGAAGGCTTAGAGAAAATGTAAGCTGCTATCCGAGAATTATTGAGTAGCTGGATTCGTGAGAATTCGGTTTCTTACGAAACCAACTACGTGTACGACCGGGTTACTTACGAAACCAGCCAACTTCATTCGCTGAGGACTTTATTCGATGTCAACACTTCATATGCCGGAACGACCCGTATTCAATTCGTTAGAGCCCGGTCTCGATACAGACTTAACACCTCCCATTAGCCCTTTGGCAGTTGTTGCAATGGTGCTTGGCATTTTTTCGTTAACTGCCGCCATCACAGTCAGTGTCGTTCCATTCGCCATCATCGTAGCTTTGCTGTGCGCGTTTTTAACTTGGAAGTTGTCGCGAGACTCGACTGTTGGTGGCGTGCGATTGGCTCAAATCGGCTTATGCTGTGCAGTTTTGGGAAGCACCTGGGGGTTAACCGCGACGCAGTTGACGAGGTCCTTTTACTTTTTGCATGCTGGTGAAAATGCCAAAACGTTTTTGCAGTTGCTTTCGGCTGGAAAGCAGCTTGAGGCGTTCGAACTAACACAGCCAGAAGCGAATCGGCAAGTAACGGGGACGGATGTTGAAGCTCACTATAAAGGGCTGATCAAAGAAGCCAGTGAAATGTCCGCGTCAGCAAAGTCTTCTGCGGAGGATAATATGCGAGGCCCGACGGTTAGCGACAAAGTCGAAGATTTTTTGGCGAGCCTGACAACTAAAGAGATTATGTCACACGGCAAAGACGCACAATGGAATTTTGTTCGAGGAGTCGATATTGTTCGTGTGAACAGCACCTCAAATCGGGTGACTGTCTTGATGGTGGATTCTGCGGAACCTTCGAAAAAATTTCAAGTGTCGATGAACCGAGTCATCGGTCAGTTCGTTTCCAAACCTGGCTTGTCTTCAATTGCCACTTGGGAAGTCGATAGAGTTAGCGCGGCTAAGGAATAGTTGCCGCAATGGCACGGTGTTTGATTAGTTTCGGGGCCAATATCGGCGACGCTTGGGCGACCATCAAAGCTGCAGCGGGTCGGTTACAGGAACAATTGTGTGCGGAGTCTAAAGGCTCGCCGCCCCCTGCTGATTCGTTTCATCTGAGTCGTTGTTTTCGAACGCCGCCTGTTGGTGGCCCAATGGGGCAGCCTCCTTTCATCAATGCCGTTGCTGCGATTCATACCCAAGCAAGTCCTTGGGAGGTTTGGAATTGCATTCGTAATGTCGAAAAGGAGTTTGGTCGCCAACGCAATCTTCGATGGGAAGCGCGACGAATCGATCTAGACATTTTGCTGTATGGTGAAGAACGTATCTGGACGCCACATCTTAAGATTCCTCATCCAAGGATGTGCATGCGGCGATTCATTTTGTTGCCAGCTGTCGATGTGGCTCAAGATTGGATCGATCCCGTATCTGGATGGACAATCGGTCAACTTGCCGACAACGTCCGGAACGGCCCCAGCAATTTCGTTATCGTAGGGGAAGTTTCTAGCAATGTAGAAAGCTTGCTAGCTGAAGTCGCCCGACGTACTGGTGCCCAGTGGCGAACTCGCTTTGCAGAGGAGCTGACATCCGAACAACGGGTCACAGAGCGATGGGTTTCTGCACGGACTTCATTGCGGCCATTGGACACAATGGACATTGATGAGATTTGTGTGGAAGTTGAGAACCGAAAGCTCTTGATAGTTCTTGCACCGAAAGTGCCTGATACTGATTCTGCGTGGGAAGATTTCCATCGTTTGCTGGCGAGCCGGTTGGGGTTAGTAGCCAGTGCCACTTTTCCGACGACTGAACTCGGTCCACGATATCTACTTGCTAGCGATGATCCTGATTGGGCTATTCAAGAGCTGACCGCCGCGTTGGAAGCCATGGATTGCCCCATTGAGGCCCTGTAACCGAATAGCGATACGGTGAACCTCTAGGGCGTTACTTCGAAGCCTAGCCCCCCCTGCGAGAGTGCGGGGTTGCTTCCTGGGTAAGTACTCGTGGTGGCGCGTCGAAGCAATTTGCTTAAAATGTCTTTGTTTTTGTCGCGTTTTCGTCATTTCGGTTATAGAACAGTGTATCTAAGGGTACGGCTTTCAACACGGAAAACGGTGGCAGTTTGTATTGAGAAGGCGTAGTACGGTGCATCGATGAAACGCGATAGCAAACTTAAGTGTTTTCAGTTAATCATTTGTTTCGTTTGTGTTGTGTCGTTGATAGATATCCACTTTGTCACAGCGCAGACTCCTTCAAAGGAAGTAGCGGCCACGGGAACTCAAGCTCTAGTCGATTTGTCCAAGCCGATTGGCTGGCAAGAAGCTTGCAAATTAATTGGAACGCAGGATCCAGACCTGTCAGAGAAGATTGAAAAGACTTTGCGGGAAGCGTTGCGTTCGCCTCAGCGGTCGGAAGTAATGGCATGCGCTTTAGTGCTCCAAGCGGTCCACG
>JANODD010000087.1:0-9461 GCA_031412515.1 Planctomycetia bacterium
CATCGAAAAAGTCACGTTGGGGTAAGGGGCGGTGCGCCTTGAATCGACTCAAATACCAATTAGCTCACCCAACTTGCCATCTAAATGTTCGAAATCAAGTTGCCAACCAGCCAATTGCTCAGTATGAATAATCCGGGTTAATATAGGAAGCAGCGACCAGGAATCTGTCGCAGGATTAGCATATAACTCTTGTTTACTGTGGGGAACATACTTTAAACTGGTGTTTTGTCCAAATTAGATTGTGCAACGATGAAGATTGGTCAGATTGTGAGTCTCGGAGAGACTCGCCTACGTGGCAGGAGTAAGAAGAGGACGAATCTCCCGCCCACCAACTATGGAGTTCTTTGTGACCCCTGAGAGTAATCGACCGCCGAACGGCCATGATCACGTTAAACATGACCAAGTGCAAGATCCGTTTCAGACATCGCACGGGATGCTTAATCGACTGGGAGCGGACAGCCAGAGTGCAGAATGGTCGAAGTTTTTAAAGCTTTACTCGCCGTTCATTGCCGGGCAGATCTGCAAGTATCCATTGCTGAAGGATTGGGAAGACGACATCGTTCAGGAGGTTTTGATGGCTGTAGCCCAAAGCATACCGCATTGGAAACCTGGGATGCCGGGTGGCTTTCGCCGTTGGCTTCGTTCGACCACGCGGCATCGCATACTTGAAGCACTGCGGAAATCCAAGCGTTTCCCTATGACTGTGGCGCAGATCCAGAGCTTGGAATCGGAACTTGCTCAATGGGAGGATCCCGCTAGTCTTGCTTCTCAGCGGTGGGATGAAGAGCACGACCAGTATCTCTTGAGCCGGGCCATGGGCCGCGTCAAGCGCCGGGTCGATCCTAAGACATGGGCGGTCTTTGAAGAATTACAGTTCAAGGAAAAGTTGCCCGCGCAAGTCGCTACGTCAATGGGCATCAGCGTCGGCAGCGTCTATTCCATCACATCGCGAGTCATGCGGCTTCTACGCGAGGAAGTGGCCGATCTACAAGGTGTGCCGTCGGCCATTGATTGAGTGTCGCCTTTCGCTCCGCGAAAGTAGCGCAGTGGAAGTAGCGCAGTGGAAGTAGCGCAGTGGAAGTAGCGCAGTGGAAGTAGCGCAGTGGAAGTAGCGCAGTAACGACTAGTGTAAGCGCGCACCTATTTCGCGGTCCACGCTACTTTCGCGGAGCGAAAGGCGACATTTGTAACTTCCCTCGCCAATCTCTAAAAAAATCCATGTATTGGTGACAGTTACTCATTCCGAGTTGCCTTTCCTGGTAGTTGGCCTTCCTTTCTATGAAGCTCGCCCGCCCCAACGATTTCCCACGGAACCGAAAATGACTAACCACACTCGCCCATATCGTCGTTCGTCCAAAGGATCGAGCATGCTTTTCAACAAGGAACGTGATCAAAGGCGCGCGCTCTCATATGAACTGCTCGAAGGTCGTCGGTTGATGGCTACCAATATTTGGAAAAGTACTGTGGCCAGCGGCAATTGGGATGTTGATGCCAACTGGAGCCTCGGGCATGCACCACTGGCCACTGAGGATGTGAAGATCGGCCCTCAGACGGTCACGTATCGCAAGGATGTTTCAACGGTCAAAAGTCTTACCACCGACGGGCCCTTGGTGGTCATTGGCGCGACTGCATGGCTGAAAGTCACCGGCGCGTTCGACTCCAAGAGTACTGTCACGCTAGAAAGGCAAGGTTATCTCGATGCGGCACAGTTTAATGCGACAGGTGCGGTCTCCGTAAACAACCTGGGCTGGCTTAAAGTCTCCGGACCATTCGACTCCAAGAGTAGTGTCACATTAACTGGCGGTAACCTTGATGCAGCTCAATTTAGTGCGACGGGTGTAGTCACCGTCGGTGGCGATGGCAAGCTAACGGTCACTGGTGGTTTGAATTCGAGCAGCAATGTCGCTCTTAATTCAGGAGGCTTCATCGACGCCGGGCAATTTAGCACGACGGGTTCCGTGATACTGCGACAGAACACTCGTCTAAACTTAACGGGAGCCACACCAACTCTGCATGCTGGCGGAGGGATCGATCTGGGCGCTACTGCCGCGACAATCAAAAATGCAATTATCGATGCGACCACGTCGCTTAGGATCAGCACCTTATTCTCAAATCCAAGTTATCTTGTCAACGTTACGACCAGTGGTAGCGTCGATATGGCAAATAGTACAACAGGCGTCGGAGCGGTCGTTCAAGGTAATTTGACGCTCAACAATAATCAATTGACGATAGGCCAAGGGTCTACGTTAGCCTTTGAAGGTAACACGGCCTCACTGCTCGGCACGGGAAGCGTTTTCTTTAAAAACGAAAGAAACAACAGTATCCTGGCAGGTACCGACGGGATGACCTTGACTATCGGTCCAGGTATGACGATTCGTGGAGGCAATACGCAGCAGGGCACATCCCAAGTCGGCGGCGCACTCGGTGTGACCACGGCCACGCTGCGTGTGGAAGGCAAAATCATCGCTGATCCGGGGATGAAAATTCGCATTTGCGATACCGCCAATGATTCTTCACCGTTTGCTAATACGGTTCAAGTACTTAACGCTGGATCGCTACATGCCCAAGGAGGCACTCTGGACATCGCCGGAAAGTTGACTGGCGCGGATGCTAGAAGAGTCACGCAGTCCAATGGAGGCTCGATCAACTTAGTTGGCCAATTGGACAATACTGGCCTGAATTGGAATCTATCTAATGGCGCATGGAATCTGGTGGGCGGAAAAATCATCGGAGGCACGATCACGCAAAGTGCCACCAACCGGTTGATCTTTTCCAGTATCGGTGGAACGCTCGATGGCGTCACCATCATCGGCAATACGACGATGGCCCAAGGCACCAAGGTGTCGGTGGTAGGCAATCTGACCTACAACAACGGAACTCTGACTCTCGGTCAGGGTGTGAGCCTTGCATTCTCTAGTCTAACGGCGGGTCTGATAGGCAACGGCACCGTCGTTTTCGATAACCAAACGAACAACGAGATTGTTGCCACGGTATTCGGAATGACCTTGTCGATCGGTGCTGGCATCACCATTCGCGGTGGAAATTCGGCTTCTGCAACTTCGAATTCAATGTCAAGAATTTATGCAACGGTGTCTTCGGTTACGCTTCAAGCTGATGGAAGAATTGTCGTCGACTCCGGTAAATCGATTGCCATCAATCGGCTTACCAATAGCAATACTGTAATGCCTTCACGACTTGTCAACACTGGCACATTGGATGCAGGCACGGGTAAGCTCTACGTCGATGGCCAGTTCACCACCCGAGGACTTGGCAATATCAAACGATCAAACGGGGAAGTCAATATTGAAGGGGCGCTGGATAACACGGGCGACAACTTAATATTCACAACCAACACCGGATCTTGGAATCTACTCGGCGGTAGTATTACCGGCGGCACCATTTCTCAGTCGGTAACCAACCATTTGGATTTCACCACCTCTGGTGGAGTACTCTCCAACGTGCGTCTTGATGGCGATACCAACATGGGAGCGAACACCCGGGTAGCGGTTCTAGGAAATCTGACGCTGACAGGTGGGACGACGACGCTCAACGACCAATCCCGGATCTTCTTTGATGGTGAGAATGCGTCGCTATTAGGCAATGGAACAGTGTTCTTTTCGGATAATGCAACTAGCGGGCTTGTCACTCGAAAGAACGGTATGACATTAACGATTGGCAAAGACGTTACCATCCGTGGCGGACATACCGCAAACAGCGACGCAACCTTCATCGGCAATTACCAAGGTACCTTCCTGTTAAACGGGCAGGGCCAGAACACGAACGTGCGGATTGAGGGCAAAGTTATTGCCGACCTGCCCGGTCGACAGCTTGGTATCCGGCCGACCAACAAATTGATTAACGTCGGGATCATTGAGGCCAAGTCAGGAGACATCGCACTGGACGGCTTCTTTACGCGCGAAGACCTTGGGATCGTCAAGAGCTCGGAAGGTGGCGTCATCAAGATAAACGGTACGCTGGACAACCAACTCAAATCGCTCAGCTTTGACAATGTCACGGGATCATGGAGTTTAGTCGGCGGCACTATTGTTGGCGGAAGCATACTTCAAAGCACAAATCGCCTCCTATTTTCAAGTTTCGGTGGGAAACTTGACGGCGTAACGATATCAGGCGATGCCGATTTCTCGGCCGCTCAAACTCAAGTGAACATCGTCAACGGCCTGACGCTCGATGGAAGAGCCACGCTAGGCGCGCGCAGCACAATTACTTTTTTGGGAGACCAAACGCTCGGCGGCCGCGCTAATATCTTCTTTCAAAACCAGTCGGGTAACGCGCTCAATCTCAAAGGCGCGAACATGACGCTGACCGTTGGACCCGACGTTGTCATCAGCGGTGGTGGTGGCGGCAATGGCAGTGATCCGTCAGCCATTTTTGACATCTCGGCAGGGACAACCAGTCCGACTGTAGTTCTCAATGGAACGATCCTGGCAAGTAACCCAATTACAAGTGGTGCTATTAGGGTCAATCTTCCGAGCGGACGTCTGGTTGCCAACGGAAGACTAGAAAGCCAAGGCGGTGATGTTCGCATCACCCAGTCGATGACGCTACCCGCGGTTGGCACCTTTGTTTCGTCTAGCAACGGCTCGGCGACCTTCGGCGGCAACCTCTCCTTCGATGGCCGCGATCCAAGCAAGATTCAGTTGCTGGGTACCAACAATTTCACCGGCTCGTCATCGCTCGCCAGCCCCCAACTGCTCGAGGGACTCAGTCAGGATCTCGGCCCTATTGCACTAGGATTCTCAACTTCCAACTATTTGTTGGGAACGCTGGTGGTAAAGAACAACACTAAGTTGCGACTGATCGATTTGGTGGACAATGCACCGGACACAAAGAGGGAAGCCGTTTACGTCAATTCCTTGGTCATCGAAGCCAATGCTAATCTTAACGTTGGACTACTCAACCTATACTATCGATCCATTACGATCTTAGGCACAGGCAACTCGAAAGGCACGATTACGACCGACCTAGGTGGTGGCACACATCAACTCGTTACAGGTGGCGGCGCGTTGCCATTTAACTCCCCCACGCCCGGCACAATCGACTCAACGCAAAAGCAGCACGACTGGACATTCCAAGGCACACAGGGCGGCTGGGTGAGTCTCGACGCGAGTCCCGGGGCTGGTCTTTGGTTGCGTATGAGATTGCTAGATGCCTCTAACAACACGCTCAGGACGGTAATCAGCTCAGCAGCCGGCGCCGTGGTAACGATATCGAATTTCATCTTACCGGGCAGCGGCATCTTTCACGTTCTGATTGACGCGGACCCACTGCACTCTACCAGCGTTGGCATTTACGTAGTAACGCTGACCGACTCGACGCCCAATCGACGTGCCGTCAATATTGCCATTACCTCCAATCGAGTGCAAGGCATTGAATATGGCAACGCGATCGAGTTCACCGCCATGGTAACAGCTCAAGCTCCCACTGCACCAACGTTGACCGGGACGGTGCAATTCAAAGTGGATGGTGTGGTCATCGGCGGTCCAGTAGTGCTCATCAGTGGCGTAGCAAAACTGCGGTTAACGCTTCCGAACGCTGGAGCGCGCAGCGTGACTGTCGACTTCACCAGCGACAACGGGAATTTCGATGCCAGTTCGAGTAACTTCGTTCAGCAGATCACGAAAAAAGTCTTGACGTTCAGGGCTACTGATATTCTGCAGCGCGTCGCGGGAACAGCCTTCACATTGAATTACACCGTCTTTGGCTTCGTACCGGGTGAAGACGCGCAAGTGCTCACCAATGCTCCCGTGCTTTCGGTCGATCCTTCGGCTACAAATACCGTCGGCAGCTATGTAATCAACATTGCAGCTGGAAATCTCTCCGCCAGCAACTACTCGTTCCAGTTCATAACTGGAACGATGATAGTGCTTCCTTCGCTTCCATTCAAAATAGATATCCGTAGTGGTGGCGATCAAAAGGTGATCATCAATCGTGCCTTGCCCTTATTGCATCGGCTCAAGGTTGTCGACGAATTCCGAAACCCAATTCCGGGTGCGACTGTTGTTTTTGAGGCTCCAAGCAGCGGATCGAGCGGAACCTTCGCTGGCGGCCAAGCCAGTGTCAGCGTGAAGACATCAAATTTGGGCGAAGCCCAAGCACCCGCGTTCACCGTAAACGATGTCCCCGGTAGCTTTTTCATTACTGCCACCTGCAACGGAATCGTCGCCCAATTTCAGGTTACCATCGCAGCAGCCGGCGCACCGCTGGAGTTCGTTCCATTAAGTGGTCCGATCAGCGAAGCGGCGGGCACTGTACGATTCAGTTTGCAACGCAACACGACCATCACCAATTCGCTGACAGTGAACGTGACGAGCAATCATTCCGAATTTATCCAGTTGCCATCGTCAACGGTTATTTTCCCAGCCAATGTGGATACAGTCGTATTTGACGCAAGAATCGTCAATGACATTATTGCTTCCAGGCTTATCGGTAGTGGCCCTAAAGATATCGAGATCCTGGCGACCGCAAGCGGTTTGCCCAGCACGACCTTGCAAGTGCAAATAATCGATGATGACATTGCCACCTTGACTCTTCAGCTAAGCCCCACCATCCGAGAAGGTGACAAAGGTGTAGCCACGCTCTCTCGCAATACACCTGTCGATGGTGAGCTCTCTGTTCGCTTGACCTCGGGCGATATCAGCATCCTGACTGTCCCAACGGTGATCACGATTCCTGCTGGACAACGCTCGGTTATATTCGACGTACAGGCGGTAGCCGACCAGCTGGCTTTTGGTGGGCGGACGACCAGCTTATCTGCCGATGCGACCGGCCTGACCAGTGCCAGGCTCGACGTTTCGGTCATCGAAATCGACTTGCCAGCGTTGACCTTGGAGCCAATCGGTAGCACGGACATTAGCGAAAAGGACGGTTCTACGACCTTTCGACTCCGCCGCAACTCGCCTCCCACCAATTCGCTCGTTGTGGGTATTACTAGTTCTCTGCCAAACACTGTTGGTTTCTTAAATACAGTTGTCATCCCACAAGGCGCGCTCTTTGTCGACTTCACGGTCGCTGCGATCAATGACACGCTTGCGGGCAGCGATCGAAACCTGACTATTACCGCAGCCGCCGGTACGCTGTCGACAACCAGTTCGATGACCATTCAAGAAGACGATTCGCCAGTTTTAATAATGGCTCTAGATTCCAATAGCTTAGCCGAGGGATCAAGCAGCTTTATTACGGTGACGCTGAACCGCAATACAGTTATGCTCCCTTCATTGGCAGTCGAAATTGTCGGCAGTTTGCCGGGGCAGATCGCAGTGGAGCCAACTCAGGTGAGTTTCCTAGCCGGCGCAGACAATGCGTCCTTTAAAATCCTCGCATACGATGATTCGTTGTTTGAAGGAACACAGTCGATTCAGTTAACGGCCCGCGCGACGGGGATTGCCGATGCCGTATCCGACTTGGTAACCATTGCGGATAATGAAACTCTTTCGCTTACGTCGGACGCCACGATTGTATCCGAGAAAGATGGACAGACGCTTTTCACCGTCACGCGGAATATCACCAATACAGATCAACCGTTGTTGGTAAGTTTGCTATCGAACAATACGACCGAATTAACGGTGCCTCTTTTAGTGACAATTCCTGCCAACGCGATGTCAGTAAGCTTTTTCGCCACGTCCGTCGATGATGCGCTGTTAGATGGATTACAAAGCGTGCAAGTTCTGGCTTCCGCCAACGGCTATGTCGCTGGGAATCAATCGTCCCTTACCATCAATGTGAGTGACCATGAGTATTTAAGCGTTCAATTTGACACTGACACAATTGAAGAGTCAGAAGGAAAAGTCACAGCCACCATTGCGAGGTCGAACATCGACGACCCTTCGCAATCTTTGACGGTAACACTCGACAATTCGGCCGATTCGCGAGTTCATTTTCCGTCCAATTCGATAGTTATTCCGGCTGGAGAAGCCTCAGTCACGATCGAAGGTACGGCGGTCGACAACAAAATCTACGAGGGTAATCAACTTGTGACTATCACCGTCTCTGCTGCGGGGTTCGAGTCCGGAACCGCTTCAGCGACTGTGCACGAAGACGAACATGCCTGGCACAATTATCGCAACCCGCTAGACGTTAATAACGACGGTCGTGTGTCGCCCTTAGATGCGTTGCTCATCATCAATCGACTTAACTCACAGCTCGACAGAAATTTGCCACCACAGCTCGGGGTGGATAAGTTTATCGATGTCAACCTCGATGATCTCGTCTCCCCCATTGATGCTTTGATGGTGATCAATGAACTCAACAAACCCAAGTCCCCCGAGGGCGAACAGGCGACAGACAATTTTTTTGCCGATTATGCAGCCGATAATTGGCTCGATCTGGTTAACAGCCGGCTCGCGAGACACAAGGCGAATCAAGTGCCATGTTTCATTTGTTGCGACTGGAGCCGTTGAGCTGCAATTAAGTCCGTGGATTCGGTCAAGCTTTTTCATTTGAGCCCAAGAACCACCCTGATCTTTTGTCAAAATCCGCTGTAGCGGGGGATGAGTTAGGAGGGACTTAGACGGGCCGTAAGTGACTGGGTCGTTTTAAAGTTCAAAAAGCAGCTTGTTGGCGGCAGTACGGCTCATGTTCCGGTCAGCTTCAGCATCTTGGTCCGCAGTTTGCAGGATTTTCGGTTGCCTAAAGCCTGTGTGGTAAGCCACTTAGAGAAAAAACCAAAAAAGGTCTTTGAATGCCCTTGTTATTCGCTGAGAAATCGCGATGATTCTTCCCTCACGCAGACGATAAACCGCTGACACAGCAGTTGAAGTTGGTTGCGTTCAGAGACCTCAAGCGAGAGCTTTTGGTGACTGAAACGACCCTGAGATGATTCTGAATCACCTCTGAAAAAAACTTCAAAACTGCAGTTGACGCGAAGGACTCTGAAGCGTAAATTACTGAGCTCCACACGAGACAAGTTTTCGAGTGCGAGACAGCTGATCTTTGACAAAATGGTTGATTGGAAGAAGGCATCTAATGAGTGAATTTGCTCCTACGGGAGTGGATTGCACTGCACGACGATTGCCAGTTTAAGTCGGGTCTTTACCGATTTGGATTGGTGAAACAATTTTGAGCGAGCGCGAGAAGCCTGCGGCCTACTTAACAGCTGCAGGTAGAGAAAGACGAAAGATCGAGATTTGGCTGAGAAGCTGAATCGCAAGTCTAGGTAGATCAAACCTAGGACGCTGATTTTTAAAATTTGAGCAGCTTGGTTTCATTGCGAAAGCAGTGAGGCTTAGGTTTGTGAGAGTTCGAAATTTCGGTGGTCAAGTTACTAAGGGCGCATGGGGGATGTCTTGGCATTAGAAGGCGATGAAGGGCGTGGAAGTCTGCGAAAAGCTTGGGGTAGCTGACAAACGAGTATTGATCCCGAGATTCCCGAATTAACGTATGCTGAATACATAGGTATACGTGGCCAACCCAGGGAAGTGAAACATCTAAGTACCTGGAGGAAA
>JANODD010000088.1:0-37499 GCA_031412515.1 Planctomycetia bacterium
CTCACGAAACCAACTACATTTGCTCGCCAAAATGCTTCACAGAATTGTCTCAAGGTGATGTATGGGCAACGAAGCCGATTGGAAGAGATTTAAATGCCTAGTTCCAAAGGTGCGCGAGCGTTACTTGGAGCAGCAGAACGCTTTGCTACTGCAAGTTTTATCTGCTGCGAATCGTACCCAGACGGAACGTTTTTGGGATACCTTCGAGCAAATGAAAGACTTAAGCAAGGTGCTGCGAGATTGCCTCGATGATCATAGGCGATCGAAAATGGTCATGGATATGCTTCTAATGCTGCACGTCGGAATGCTTGTACAGGATGATCTTGCCGAATTTAGCGATGAATTGCAGGCCCGACTGAAGGAACATATGGCGATCTAAAAACTCGGTGCCTTTCTACTATCTCAAGTGTGTTTCTTGGCGTAAATCGTTTTACCAGTAGCGAGCCCTGGTTATAGGTCATACAAGCGCGCATTCGTTTGACCCGGAGCCAGCGGCGAAGGTTGGCTTAGAGCCCGCACTACTAAGCATCCATCCGGTAATAACAATCTCAGAAGTAACCCGAGCCCGCTCTGAACGACAGCCCCGCCATCGTTAGTACCGTCAAGACCCGCTCGTCATGCCAACTGCAAGCCGACCCCGTCGCCGCTGGCTATGGGTCAAACGAGCTAGAAATTCTAAGCGATATTACAAGTCGCTGTAACATTAAGCTTTAACTGCAAAATGCGATGCAATGTTCTTCACATTAACCTCACTGATCACACCATGTTCAGTGATCAAGGCTGAGATCAGCTCGGCAGGGGTGACGTCAAATGCCGGGTTGTAAACGCCCACACCATCGGGCGCTACGTGATGGCCATTGGGTACAACCACCTCTTCACGACTGCGCTGCTCGATAGGTATCTCAGAGCCATTCATGAGCGTCAAATCAAAAGTGCTGCTGGGTGCCGCGACGTAGAACGGAACACCATGATGCTTGGCAACCACGGCCAATCCATACGTGCCAATCTTGTTCGCCACGTCCCCACGAGCCGTAATGCGATCGGCACCGACAATCACCGCATCAATCTTTTGCGTTTGCATCACATGAGCGGCCATGGAATCGCAGATCACCGTTGTAGGGATCCCGCGCTGATGCAGTTCGAACGCCGTCAATCGAGCGCCTTGCATGAGTGGACGCGTTTCGTCAGCGAACACTTTCAACCGCTTGCCTTGGTCTTGGCAAGTGAACATGACGCTTAGCGCTGTTCCATACTCGGCGGTCGCTAATCCACCTGCGTTGCAATGTGTGATCAAAGTTGCATTGTCAGGAATCAACTTAGCTCCATGGCGGCCGATCGCGTGGCACATCGCTCGATCTTCTTCGTGAATCGCCCTCGCCTCAGCCAACAATGCGGCTCGCAATGACTCGCCGTCACTTGAGGACTGCAAATCGCAATCGATAACAGCCTGCATCCGATCGAGCGCCCAAAATAAATTTACGGCCGTCGGTCGGCTAGTCGCGAGACTTTTTGCAGCTTCGGTAGCAACGCTTGAAACCGCATCAGCAGGGCAACTGCGTACTGCAGCGCAGACACCATAAGCGGCCGCAATTCCGATCGCGGGAGCTCCGCGGACTCGCAACATTTTGATCGCTTCCCACACAGTGCTTACATTACAGCATTCAAGCAGCACCAAGTCGCGCGGCAAGCGTGTTTGGTCGATCAGTTGCAAATAACCGCCCTTATCGCCAACCCACTGGACGGCGGCTGGATGAGTTACTGAATTTCTATGCGTATTCGACATTGAGAAACTTTAACTAAATGTTGGCGAGTTCAAAGCCGAACGTTTCGGCAACTGCACGGTTGGTAATTTTGCCGCACATGACATTGGCTGCAGTACGAACCGGTGCGTACTTCTTGACCGCTTCGTTAACACCGGCGTCGGCGATCTTCATGACCCAAGGTAGTGTGACGTTGCAAAGTGCAAACGTGCTAGTACGACCAACCGCGCCAGGCATGTTGGTTACGCAATAGTGAAGCACATCGTCGACCATATAAGTCGGATTCTTATGAGTTGTCGGTCGGCTGGTTTCAAAGCAGCCACCTTGATCGATAGCGACATCGATGACCACTGAACCGGGTTTCATTATTCGCAAATCATCGCGACGAACCAAGTGCGGTGCTTTCGCGCCAGGAATCAAAACGGCGCCGATCACAAGATCCGCCAACTTTAACTGATCACGAATCGTATGGCGGTCACTGTAGAGTGCATTGACGTTCGGAGGCATAACGTCATCTAGGTAACGAAGGCGATCCATGTTGACATCCAAAATGTTGACATCGGCACGAAAGCCGGCTGCGATCTTGGCAGCGTTCGAGCCAACGATTCCGCCACCGAGGATCAGAATATTTGCAGGCGGAACACCGGGAACTCCACCGAGCAGAATACCGCGGCCTTGTTGTGGGCGTTCGAGAAACTTTGCACCCTCCTGGATACTCATTCGACCCGCCACTTCGCTCATCGGAGTCAACAAGGACAACCGACCGCGTTCATCTTCCAGGGTCTCGTAAGCTAAACAGTTGGCGCCGCTGGTGATCATGGCATCGGTGAGTTCACGACTGGCCGCGAAGTGGAAATAAGTAAACAGCGTTTGCCCGGAACGAATGAGCGAATACTCGTTCGTCTGCGGCTCTTTGACCTTCACGATTAGATCTGCTGCTTTGTAGACGTCTTCGATGCTTGCAACCAACTCCGCACCGGCTTCGAGATAAGCATGATCGGCCAAGCCGGACCCCAATCCCGCTCCGGCTTGGAAAATAACCTTGTGTCCGCGCGTGGTCAGTTCTTCAACCCCAACAGGTAACATCGCAACACGGTACTCGTCTTGCTTCACTTCCGCCGGTACACCAATAATCACAGTTGAGCTCCACAAGAAGGTTAACAAAACGATACGTCAGAAATGGCAGTCTGGAAGCATACCCCACCAAAGTTGCTACCTGGCGACAATTGTACTTTCGCTTGTAGGATTGTTCGAGCCGTCTAAATCGCGCTGCAAAGCGATTGCTTTTTGGCCTTTGCACGCTTCTTGCAGGCACCGACGCAGTCGTCTAAGTGCTGGGCGGCGACTGAGCCTGAGACGCTAGTTTTGATGTTGCGCATATTGATCTGTGTGCCATCTGGCTTGCCCCCAAAAAGTCCGGGTTTATGTAGGGCTCTAAAGGGAAAGGCCAGTGAAACGGAGTAGGTGACTCGAACTGCCGTTACGGGTGCCAACGCTAACTCACTGGCCGTGAAAGTTGTCGAAGTTTGGACGCAAGTGAAATTCCAATCATTCAAATACATGCGTCACCGCAGAGGTTGAATCTGTTTGGAAAGTGCCGCTAAGTGCAACGATGGTTACTTCGGTCACTATTGTGCAAAGCGCCCAAGCATCGGAATGAAACGTCTTTATTGGAACCCACACACTTCGGTACACTGGCCTTTCCAAATCGCATCCGGATTCCCGGATGCGATTGGGAAAGCCAGTGGCACACGAAATTGAGAGGCGCAACATCAAAACTAGCGTCTGGGGCTCGGTCAACATAGGTGACAGGTTCTCGTCGCCGTTGGCTTTCCCGGTTCAACGAATCCTCACCTGGGCCCAACTGTTATTTTCTGCGCGATCCTTACCGCTTTTTCTTAGGTCGATAGAATATGTCCATTCAACAAGTGAACTCGAATGAGCAAAGTACCACGAATGACAAGCAACCAAGAAAAACTGAGGATAGTGATCGTCGGCGGTGTTGCTGGTGGAGCCACCGCAGCGGCAAGGGCACGTCGCATGAACTCGCAAGCGGAAATTACGATCCTTGAAAAAGGGCCGGCTGTCTCCTTTGCAAATTGCGGCCTGCCGTATCATCTTGGTGGCGAGATCGAACAGCGAGGAAAGCTGCTCGTAGCAACCGCTGAACTTTTTTGGAATCGATTTCGTGTCGGCGTGCGAACCCAGCATGAGGTGACATCCATCGATCGCGAACAACAAAGGGTCAACGGACGCACGACCGACGGTACACCTTTTTCGCTTCCCTATGATCGGTTGATTTTATCGACGGGATCCGAGCCCAATCACCCGCCATTCTTCGAACCCAATTCAAAGAATGTATTTCATCTGTGGACGCTCGACGACATGGATCACACGTTGGCTGCCATGCAAGATCGCTCGGTTCAGCGAGCCACAGTTGTTGGTGCTGGCTTTGTCGGACTGGAAGTTGTCGAGCAACTGGTTCATCGCGGCATCGCGGTCACCTTGATCGAACGCAACCCGCAAGTGCTCGGACCGCTCGACCGCGAAATGGCGAAGCTGATTGAAGACGAACTGAAAAGCAAAGGTGTCGCGATGCATTTGGGAGGAGCAATCGTGAGCTTTACGTATGACCACCATATCGCAACAGCGGTTAACCTCAGTGATGGAACTTCCATTCCGACTGATTTGGTGATTGTCGGAGCGGGCGTTCGACCAAGAACACAATTGGCCGGCGAAGCGGGCCTTACCATTGGATACACCGGAGGCGTGCAGGTTAACGCCTACATGCAGACCAACGATCCAAATATTTATGCGGTCGGAGACATGGTTGAGTACCATCATGGAGTCTTCGATAAACCCATGCGAATTCCATTGGCTGGGCCAGCTAATCGAGCTGGTCGAGTTGCCGGTGCACACGCGGCTCTCGGCAAAAGTAACAATCAGCAATCTCCATCGATGGGCTCAGTCATCGGAACGTGCATCGTCAGAGTCTTCGGTCTCGCTGCGGGCTCAACGGGCTTGAACGAAAAGGGATGTCAAGCGGCGAAGATTGACTATCGAACCGCCACGATTCAAGCCCCACATCACGCCAGCTATTTTCCTGGCGCGAAGAACTTGACACTCAAGGTCATCTATCGGGCCGGTGACGGGAAGTTGTTGGGGGCTCAAGCGGTCGGTGCAGAGGGGTGTGACAAGCGGCTGGATGTGATTGCAACGGTATTACACTTTGGTGGAACGATCGAGGATTTAACAAAGCTCGACTTAGCGTATGCCCCGCCATTCGGGTCCGCGAAAGATCCGCTGCATATGGCTGCTTTCGTTGCCGAGAACGATTTGCAGCATGTGCCAACGTTGGCTGAGTTTGATAGTGATTTGGATGGTATGCAGATTGTTGACGTCCGCAATGCGACGGAAATTGATAAGTTGCCGTTGGCTGGTGCGAAATGGATTCCAATCGATGAACTCGCTCAGCGCTGGACCGAGTTGGATCCTGCGCGTCCAACGGTGACTGTCTGTCACTCCGGCAAGCGAGCTCACATCGCTGCTTGTTGGCTGCAAGGTCAAGGTTTTGCAAACGTCAAGAATCTGAACGGCGGCATGTCGATAAGAAGTTTGATAGTGTAGAAAGGTGGCTGGTTTCGTGAGAAACCGGCTGCAGCAGAAAGCTCACCGGTGCGTCCCAGTTTCTCACGAAACCAGCTACACCTGTTCGCCACAATGCTCCAAATCGTTCTCCAATGGCCCATCCCAAGGGTCTTCGTTCGCACGTACAATAACAACTTAAATACATCACGACCGGTGTACTCAATTAGAGCATTGCAAGGAGCCCTTTCATGCCGATCTATGAATTCTACTGCCGTGATTGCCATACGATTTTCAGTTTCTTCGCGCGTCGTGTAGACACTGAGACAGTTCCAAAGTGCCCCAAGCATGCTCGGCACAAGCTGCGTCGACAGATGTCGCGCTTTGCAATTTCAAGCGGACGGTCGGAAGCACCCAGTGGTGACGGACCTGAACCGGACTTTGATGACGAGAAGATGGAAGCGGCCATGATGCAGATGGCAGGCGAAGTCGAAGGGATGGACGAAGAAGACCCTCGCGCGATGGCCCGGATGATGCGCAAGCTCATGGATACAACCGGTATGCGAATGGGCGATGGAATGGAAGAAGCGATGCGTCGCATGGAAGCAGGTGAAGATCCAGACAAGGTCGAAGAAGAGCTCGGCGATGTGCTCGACGGTGAAGATCCTTTCGCAACCGGCGAAAGCAAACTCAAAGGCATCCATCGCCGCATCACTCAAGCCCCGAACGTCGACGAAGAAATTTACGACATGTAAAAGCGGCGTCCCGCCCGCTGAACCCGCTAGGTGACTAGCGGCGACAGCAAAGAGCCCGTTTACCTTCTACAAAGTGAGCTCTTCAAACTCACCTGCAAGTCACTTAGTCCCGAGCGGGCGAGGACGCCCAATGTCACTCACTTTCTCGACTTTGCAAAATCACAACACCTCGGTACCGTTGGACTAATCAGCCGGAACGCGTTAGAGAGCGTCCCGCTTAGGAATGAACTTGAGAACGCGGATTTACAGGTGATTTATCAGCCGGAAGGCGTTAGCCTCCGGTTCAATACACAACCGGAGGCTAACGCCTTCCGGCTGATAGGACTATACCACCATAATGACCAGCTTCAGTTCAAACTCCTAAGCGGGACGCTCTCTAACGCGTTCCGGCTGATAGTCTTTAACCTCGGCAAGCGAATACTATCCTTATATTGAGTACAGCCATTCGAAACTGAGTGACATTGGGCGGGGATGCCCGCGCTCCTGAAAACCGGTCATTCACTTTCGCGGGCTTCACAGAACGTTTGTGTATAGCTACTAAGTCAACACTCTCCGAAGACACTACCTGCCATGGTTGTACCAAACCAAACACAACACCAGAACTTGCACCAGGGAAGAAACAGTTCAGAGATGATTTGGTCAGTGTTCAAGAGATTACTCTCACATTTTTCGAAGTCCGCGGGTGAACTTTTCTAATGCTCGCGCACGATGACTGAGTACTGACTTGACGGTCGCACCGAGTTCGGCAAAGGTCAAATGGTATTCCGGAATCTCGAACATCGGGTCGTAACCAAAGCCGCCTACGCCTCGAAGTGAACGCAAGATACGTCCCCAGCATCGCCCCTCAGCTTCCAAACATATCTTACCTGACGGATCGGACAGCGCTATCGTGCAAACATAGTAGGCGGCTCGCTGGACTCCATCGAGTTCGCCCATTTCGTCCAGCAGTTTAGCGTTATTCTTTGCATCGGTCGCGTCCGGATCCGAATAACGAGCTGAGTAGATCCCCGGCGCGCCGCCCAGCGCGGGTACGCACAAACCACTGTCTTCGCCGATCGTCCACTCTCCCAAGTGGATCGCTTGCTCAGTGGCTTTCAGTCGAGCGTTCTCCATAAAAGTCGCGCCGGTCTCGTCCACGGTCAGCGGATCTTTGACTTCGGCCAACGAACGCAAATCGATACCTAGTGTCGCAAGTAATCCCCGCAATTCGCCACATTTCTTCGCGTTATGTGTTCCCAGTATCATCCGCTTCGGAAGAGTCATCAGTGCCTCAACGCTCAACAATAGGATCGTTCCGTAATACTTCTCATGATCGCCGTTTCTGCTAATCCTTCAAGCCGCCCGTGCAAGGTAGCTTGTTTCGTGAGATATGCTTGTTTCGTGAGATATTAGGTGCACTTGAAAGAAGGCTTTCCAATGCCCGGCAATATAGATCAGGAGAATTGGAACTAGATCAACTTCTCGTCATGAACGACAGCTACTTCGTTCACCCGCGGCTAGCGCCGACGGCTCACTGATCCGGCAGTCACAGCACGACGTCATTTTGGCTAAACCCAAAGTTAAATTGTGTTGAAGCACTAGTGACTATTTCCCTGTCCCGAGCACTCGGTCCAAGTGTTCTTTCACAATGCTCGACCAGACTTGATAGCCTTCGCGATTTTGATGAAGTTTGTCTTCAACGAAGTACTTTTCTATCGGCTTGCCTGCTTCATCAAGATAGGATTTTTCAGTGGGGATGAAGTAAAGCGCTTTATCAGCTTCACAGGCTTTAGCCAACTCCGCATTGGCGCTGCGTATCTCTGACCAGACTTTGAACCTGGATGGAGTTGGTGTGATAGCAATCAAGAAGATCGGTTGGGTCGCGTGCGTCTTGCGAACTTGACTAACGATGTAATTGAACAGTCTTGCAACCTCCGCCGGAGACTTGTCATCTTTATTGCCTACGATGTCATTGCCGACAAAAATCACGAGCGCCTTGAATTGGTGTGGACTAACGATACGATCGATGTAGACCGCTAAGTCGGAAAATTTTGCGCCGCCATATCCTCGATTGATGGTTTTGCGGGGTGACATATCAGCATCCAGGTCGGTCCATCGGCGGATACTGGAACTGCCAATAAACAGGATCGCATCTTTTGGATCAGAGTGGCTTCGATCCCGCTCTTCGAGCTTTACGATTTCGGCTTCCCATTTTTCAGTCGCCTGAGCGCGATACTGCGATACGGGGTCTGTAACTGCATCAGCGGCTTTGTCCTGCCCCAGGGTCCATAAGGGAAATGCAGTCATCAATACAGCGGCAACAAGTTTGCGAATCATTGTTAACTCCTAACGGCAACGCTGTGAAGCATTTTTGTCGAGCAAATGTAGCCGGTTTCGTGAGAAACCGGGGCGGACCGGTGACCTCTCTAATGCATCCGGTTTCTCACGAAACCAGCTACCCTATTAAGAAAAATGCTTCACAGCGCTGTCCTAACGGGTGACAACCGGCATGCACAGCGAATCAAAATTTTTTCTGCAAACATGGCAACGGAGACTTGACGCACTTCTACCATGCTCACAAACAGTTCTAGCAACGTGCCGGCCGTGCAGTTGAACTGATAGTTTAACCGAATTACCACTTGAATGGCAATTGCGCTAGCACTTGCCGTTTGCAATCAATGGAAACCAACTATGAAAACTCTACTTTCTCTTGGACTCGCTTTAGTTGCCGTTCTCAGCGTCTCGGCAGTACGTGCTGAAGACAAGCCCTCGAAAGAACTTACGATCGTTGAAGTTGCCGCTGGCAACAAAGATTTCTCGACGCTCGTTGCCGCAGTCAAGGCAGCCGGTCTTGTGGAAACGTTGAGCGGCAAAGGTCCGTTTACTGTGCTCGCTCCAACCAACGAAGCCTTCGCCAAGTTGCCCAAAGGCACTCTCGAAACACTTTTGAAGCCAGAGAACAAGGATAAGCTTGTTGCAATTTTGACGTACCACGTCATCCCTGCAAAGGCGATGGCTGCTGACGTCGTTAAGCTCGAGAAGGCGAAGACCGTTCAAGGCCAAGAAGTGAAAATCAGTGCAAAGGACGGCGTGAAGATCAACGACGCGAAGGTTGTGAAGACTGATATTGAATGCAAGAACGGCGTCATCCATGTGATCGATACAGTTCTGTTGCCAAAAGAGTAGTTCTTACTACTGCTGAAATAGTGTAAATAGAAAACTCCGGCCTTTAAAGTCGGAGTTTTTTGTTCGGCGGAGATTGACTTAGCCGCATTCTGCGGCATGGAGTCACATTCGTTAGTTTATTTCTGGTGCTGCTGCCTCTTCCGTTCCATCTCTGCATTGATTCGATCGCACGCTTCATCGATCGCCTTCCAAAACCGCCTCATCCGCTCTTGGCGATCAGAGTCTTGAGGGCCGAACTTGTAATTCTCGGGCGCGAGCGCCCGAAAACGAAGTTTAATTCTACCGCAAATTTAATCGGCTTGAGCCCTTAACTTAGCTTGAGCGCCATCTCCGCGCTGACGCTAGCAGCATCAGCCACGAATGGAGTGTTGGAATCAAGGTATCCAGCGATCAAGTCTAGCTTCGAGAATATTCAAAGGCATGCAGCCGTTTCTTAGAAGTTCGTCATGGAATTTTGGCAAACTGAAATTATCGCCTAAACGTTGTTCGCATCGCTTCCGAAGTTCGCTGATTTTCAACTGGCCAATTTTGTAGGACAAAGCTTGGGCGGTGTAAGCCATGTAGCGCTCAATCTCAGCAACGGCACCTTCTTCACTAATCGGTTCGTTATCCAACATGTACTTGAGTGCTTCCTCGCGCGTCCAACCCTTCCAGTGCATACCGACGTCCACGACCAAACGAATCGCGCGATGCATCTCATCCCCCAAGGTGCCGATGCGTTGTTTGGGATCGGTATAAAGTCCCAGTTCTTTACCTATCGACTCGCAGTACAGCGCCCAGCCTTCACCGTAAGCCCCATACCACAAGAATCTTGCAAACTTGGGCAAGTCTTGATTCTCTTGTTGCAAGGAAATTTGGTAGTGATGACCGGGAATAGCTTCGTGAAGAAACAGCGACTCCATCCCGCTTGTGATGTTGAACTGAGTTGCATCAGGAATGGGCGTATAGAAAATTCCAGGTCGAGTACCATCTTCGGAACCGGGCATGTACTCGGCGCTGGCCGTTTTCTCGCGAAACGCTTCCGTCCGGCGGATCTCAAACGGAGTGTTGGGTCGATTCAAAAAGGCTGACTTCAGCTTGGGTTCCAATTTGGCTTGGATGGCTGCAAAGAAGGCGATGACTTCTTCCGGTGTCTTGAATGGTTTGAACTGAGGGGCAGTGCGCAAGTGTTCAAAAAACTCAGGTAGGCTTCCTTCGAAACCCATGCGAACTCGGACGGATTCCATTTCATTGCGAATCCTTGCAACCTCAGCTTCACCCACTTGAAAGATTTCGTCAGGTGTTAATGAAGTCGTCGTCCAGCGACGGACCCAATATTGATACTGCAGGCGGCCACTCTCCAACGCAGATATGCCTGATGTCTCGCGAGTCACTGGAGTGTACTCGTCGCGAAGGAACTCGCCCATTCGACGATAAGCGGGTATTACTTTCTCAACGATTTTAGATTTGAAAGCGGCAGTCAAACGCTCGCGATCCGCTGCTGGAAACGCAGCAGGCATCGACTTGATCGGTCCATAAAAGAGACTCTTTTCAGGATCATCGCTGACGATGGTTGGATCGAGCAACTGGGTAACCATTTTTCCAACTAAAATTTTTGGAAGCACATAGTTGTCTTTCATACCTTCGCGGAATCTCTCGATAGCTGCCGAGGACCATACACTGAAACTGTCCATGCGTTTCAGCCAATCGTCGTAGTCTTTGACGGTCTTAAAGGGATGGCTGCCACTGCCACTGCCCATCTGGCCAAAAGAAAGTGGCAGTCCATCGAACTGATTGAAAGGAATTCGATCGAACTTAAACGGTATCGCTTCCAAACGAGTCTTTAATTCGTACTCGAGAATGTCGGCCGACAACTGCAACGACTCACTCGCACCTTTGCGGTCAATGGATTGCAGCCGATTGAGCGTTTGCGTGTAGAATTGTCCCTTCTTGGCAGTAAAGTCGGGCGAGATATCGATCTGCAATTGGTCGTTGTAGCGTGAATCACCGAATGCGGTCGCTTCCAGCGGGAATAGAATAAGGAACTGCTCGTGGTAGTCGTCGAAGACCTTTCGCAGTGCATCGTCGCTAGATTGACCAAAACTGATACTCGCTGACAATGTGCAGATTAGCAACGAAAGAAACTTCCAACCACTCATATCGACTCCAATAAATTAAGTACGCAGGACAGCCCGACTAAGGCTCAATCGTTACGTTTCACTCTGCCGCTAACCTTATAGCAGCCACTATTTTTATCTCAGAACCCAAGCGAATCTATAGCCAATGACCAACTTATCCAATAGCAGTGTCAATCAGACTCTTTTTGGGACTGAGTCTCCCGTCGCGTTAATCACCGGCAGCGGGGTGGCTCGTGTCGGTCGCTGCATTGCTGAGCGTTTTCGCGACGCGGGCTTTCGTATCGTCTTGCATGCCAACAAGTCCGTAGAGACGGCCGAGAAGGTGATCTCCGAGTGGAAACTGCAAGGTCACGCGGCGTCCATGGTCGTTGGCGACATCAGCGACGAAGTTCAAGTGCGTAAGTGGCGTGAAGAGATACAGAGCCGCTATGGTCGCCTTGATGTGCTTGTGAACTCGGCGGCCATCTGGGAACCGATATCGCTTGAAGAGGCTACAGCGGCGGACTTCAAGCACTTCTTTAGCGTCAATGCCTTGGGAACCGCCCTAACGAACCAGCACCTGGGTCTCATGATGACACAGCAACTTCGCGGTGGAGCGATCGTCAACATCGGCGACTGGTCCACGATTCGTCCTTACCGCGACTTCGCGCCTTACTTCCCTAGCAAAGCCAGTGTTGTCAGCATCACTCAATCGATGGCGGTTGAGTTAGCGATGCGTAATCCCAATATTCGCGTAAACGCGGTTCTCCCGGGGCCGGTACTACTTGCGGAGGAGGTCAGTGAACAGCGCCGTCAGAGGATTATTCAGGAGTCGCTATTGCAGCGTGAGGGAACTCCTGACGACGTTGCCTCGGCAGTGTTTTTTCTCGCCACTAGCCCGTTTATTACCGGTGCTTGCTTGCCAGTCGATGGCGGTCGAACCATTTATGCTGGCCCGTCAGCCGATCCGATCGCACATCCCGCGGTTGGTGATTAAGTGGCGTATGCTTCCAGCTTGCGATTTTAGATAGGTATGGCAAGCGGGATCAAAATTTAGGACGGAAAGCAGGGATGCAAATCCAAGATGGCAATCAAGGATGCATATCCCACGAAGGCAAGCTAGAAGCTGGGATGGCTAAAAGTCGGTCGAATTACCCATTTTCTATAGACGCTGGATAAAAAAACTGTTGCACTCCTTTGAGCTAAAAATTGGCTTCACCCAATGCAAAGGAATGCAACAGTGCTTACATCTTGGCCTATGTTCCGGTCGTATTGCAAGACCCCTTTATCCAGCCTTGCGCGAAGTCTTTTTCATGCGAGAGAGAGATTACGTTTACGCTTGCAGCGCAAGGCAGCTGAACTTGAGGAAACTCGCCGCGAGTTGGTGGAGGCTAGATCGGCTCAAAAAAAGCTTGAAGTTGAAAATGAAGAGCTTGGAGAGCAGATCGCTGATTTGCGGGAACAAGTCTCACAGCACGCCAAAGAGATGCGCATACAGTTGCCACCTGATCGACCACAAGCAGGTCAGCAGTTTGGGCCTCGCATGATAGAACTCTGCATCAATTTAGCTCGGCAGATAGGCATTCGTCCAACGGTTCGTGTACTGAAGATTTTCTTTAGTTGGCTAAAGCTGAAGCCACGCCTACCTTCAAAAGATACGATTCGCGGGTGGCTACAACGACTGGGTGTCGCTCGAATGAGAAGGACTGGCAAGCTTAAAGACGCAGTTTGGCTGGTTGATGAGACGGTTCAAATTGGTAAAGAAAAGGTTTTGGCAGTGCTGGCGGTTGAGCGAGAGCAATTTCAAAACAAAGATAAGCCGCTTGCGCATAAGGACATGAGGGTTTTAGCTTTTCGCCCGGCAACTAGTTGGACTGGTGAAAAAGTGGCCGAAGTTTATAGCGAACTTACCAAGGTGCACGGTACGCCACGAGCCGTTATTACTGACGGTGGGAAGAATTTACGAGATCCAATCGAAACCATAAAAACCAAAGGAAAAAAGCCTTTGGCGCTGCGAGACCTAAAGCACTTGCTAGCCAACGCGCTAGAAGCTGAAGTGGGTAAGAGCGAAGCGTTCCAGGAATATACAAAACAAATTCACAAGACGATCTCAGCGGTACAGCAGACGGAATTGGCTCACTTGGCACCACCCTCGTTCAATCGTCGATCGCGATTTATGAACCTGCAAAAACACATCATATGGTTCTGTATGATTCTTTGGCAGCTAAATCATCCTGACTCCGGTGCTCGCAAGAACATTTCGCCAGAGCGAATGCAGGAGAAGCTTGGTTGGGCCGGAGGATTTGAATCCGTGGTCGAGAACTGGAAAGCCTGTCAAAGCGTGATTTCGGGCTGCCTGAAATTCTCCAATAGCAATGGTATTTATCGAGGTGCCGCCAAAGACATGCGTGCTGAGGTTGGTCACCTCGCAACATGTTCAAGCAGCAAGGCTATACTAAACAAAGCCGTGAACTATTTTCGGGAGTGTGAAAAGTCGATTCGCAAAAACGAACAGCTACCAATTAGCACAGAGATTCTTGAGTCGAGCTTCGGCAGTTTCAAACGCCTAGAGCGACATCACAGCCGCGGCGGCTTCACGACACTCATACCAGTATTCGCAACACTTCTCAGGCCGACCACACCCAAAGAGATTTCAAGCGCGTTCAGAAAAGTCAAAGTCAAAGATGTTCAAACATGGCTTGCATCGAACATCCCAAGTACAGTCACGTCTCGAAAGCAAGAGGCCTTCCGAGAAGCTCGTAGCAAAAAACACCTAACACTTTGCTCCGTAACAAGTTAAACTTTTAGCCATCCCAGCTGGAAGCCTAGGCTACGGAAAAACAACAACTCCTATTTTGATTGAAGTTCATCGATGAAGTTTGTGAAGATGCATGGTGCTGGCAATGACTACGTCTACGTCAATTGCTTTACTCAGCTCAGTCCCAAGAATCCTGCCGAAGTGGCGATTGCTATTTCACATCGCCGATTTGGTGTTGGAGCCGACGGGTTGATTCTCGTAGAGCCTTCGGAAGTTGCTGACGCGCGGATGCGAATGTTCAACGCCGATGGGAGCGAATCGGAAATGTGTGGCAATGGCATTCGCTGTGTTGCGAAACTGGTTCACGATCACGGAATTTGCCGCCGCGATAATTTGAAAATCGAAACTGGCGCAGGAATTCTATCACTCGATTTGCAGATCAAAAATGGTTTCGCGGAACTAATCACCGTCGACATGGGCGAACCGATCACTGCGCCTGAGCGCGTCCCCACGACCCTAAGCAAAACACCAGTCATTGACCTTCCGGTCGACTTCGGTGGAAAGACATTGAAAGTGACGTGCGTTTCGATGGGCAATCCGCATTGCGTCACCTTTGTGCCCACTGCTACGGATGAATTGGTTTTAGGTTTGGGACCCAAGGTTGAGAACGACCCTCGGTTCCCTCGTCGAACAAACGTCGAATTTATCGAGGTCTTATCCAGGATTGAGTTGCGCCAACGGACTTGGGAACGTGGATCCGGCGAAACGTGGGCGTGTGGCACCGGTGCCAGCGCTGTGTGCGTGGCTGGCGTGCTCACTGGTCGTACAGAACGCGAAGTCTTAATTCACTTACTTGGTGGCGACCTACGTTTGCGTTGGGACGAAGCAACCAATCATGTTTATCTGACTGGCGGAGCGGTTGAAGTTTTCTCGGGTGATTGGCCTGCTTCTTCGTAAGCTTCCACTAGATGCGTCTGTCCGCCTTTGTCTGTGGGGATCGAAGAGAGTGCAACTCCATGGAAAGGAATTTCGCCACCCTCGTTTTCCCATCGATCAATCGGCTGCGGAGCCGCATCAGGTTTCTCAGTCTGACCGGGCTGCGCGGGATTAGACAAATCGTCCGAAAGTTCGAACGACGAAGAGTTCCACAGCAAGATCGCGGGCTGCTCTGGATTGTCGCGGTGATGGCATAATACGCTCACGGAAGCCGTATCTAGCAGCAGATACTGCGCAAACTCAACCTTTTGTCCAATCCATCGCGCGGCAAAAGACCTACCAAAGTGCCCGTGCGTAAACAACGCAACATTGCCTTGCATTTTTTTCAGCGAGTCGATTAACCGATCGGCTCGCATAGTAATTTGCTCCGGCGACTCACCATTGGGACAACCGTCGCGAAAGACATTCCAGCCTGCCCGCGACTCGCGAATGTCCTTTGCGGTCCGGCCTTCGTAGTCGCCATTATCCCATTCGATCAAATCGTCTTCTATCCTGGCCTGCCTTTCCAACCCTGCTAAATCGCACGTATCCTTCGCTCGGCGGAGTGGACTCACAAATACCTCGGAAAACTCAATTTTCTGAATTCTTGCAGCGATGCCTTTCGCTTCCGCTCTACCAACGTCAGTCAGTTCGATATCTGAACGCCCAGTATGCTGGCCGGAGCGGGACCATTCGGTGGCACCGTGTCGGATAACGTATAAGCGTAGTGACATTGTCAACTTCCTCTGGACTTCTGTTTTTAAATCTCTTCAACACACGCAGATCGCAACCGTGCGGCACCTTACGACCACAAACTAAATACAGCAAAAGCGATACCAATAAGCAAAATGCCCGATGGGACAGGCAATGTTGTAGTCGATTTCATTTGGAATTATCCATTTCATTTAGGCTCAAAATGAGAGCTTGTTCGAGCTGACGAGGATGGAATCCAAAAGGCCCACGACCATTCTTGAATGCAACTCGCCCCTGAGGATCTATCAAATACAGTCGATTGGGCATCCCGCTGTACACACTTCCGACTCGGTCATCGATCGTATCCACTAAAAACGGAACGCTCAACTTAAGATGCTTTTGACAGGTCTCTGCAACGGCACGCCGCTGAGTAACATCTTTAGGTTGCGTCAGATCAATGCCCGCACGTTGGTTGCTTTGCATCCACCATCCGTCACTCGGATGTGCCTCGCGAACGTAGATCAAGAAAAAGTTGGCTCGATTTTTGTAACGCTCGTACAACTTTTCCACGTTTCCTGACTGGCTACGAAACGGCCCACAAGTAAAGTTACCGAAGATTAAAACAATCGGTTTTTCACCAGTGACTTTCGATAATGTGATTTCACTTCCATCCAGTGTGGTCAACGTGAAATCCGGAGCCATCTCGCCCAGTTGTGGTCCAGCTTGCAAGGAGCCTAACTCTTGGTTCTTGAGCGCCTTTACCAGCGTGCTTGGGCTAGGACTGTCCGCGCGTTTGGGCCTTGGACCTGAATTTGATTGAGAGAATGCCTCGCGGAGTTCGTCGATGGCAAGATATTCGCTGCCGGATGCTAACTGATCATACAGTTGCGTAAACTCCTCTTTCGTCACTTTCCCGTTGGCATCTACATCTGCCATAAAAAACAACTTGAGCCCGGGCGTTGGCGTTAAAGAGTGCTCACTCCAATCAAAATCCGCATCAGTAACCGTTCCACTGTTGTCGCGATCCAGTCGACGAAAATCCTCTTCACTACCGTTGAACTCGTCCGCCGAAATGGCAAGATCATGATTGATATCGTAACGCTTGGTTACGTAGTTCCAATCGAAGCGGTTCGCAACTTTCGCCAGCGGAAACCAGCCGTCTTCGGGACCCAAATTACTTCCATTACCGACGATGTCATTCAGCATGGCGATGGCTTCCGAATCTTTGTCATTTGAATTCCGAAGCTCCTCGACGATAATGGTCGCTTCGGGTGTCAATTCAACGGATGTTGTCGCTGTTGTGTCGCTATCGTTAACTTCCTGTGTTGGGGAACTGGCTCCAAAAGCGTTTTCGCGCTCCAAAGGCAACTGAAACCCATCAGAGATCCGCGTCATGTAAAGCCCGCGACACAGCCACAGGAACACCGACATTGCTTGTTTAGGACCAAAATCTTTTTCGAGCGACTTATAGTCATCAGAGGTCAACTCTTGCGGCGTGAGACTTAACTTTCTCGCATAAGCATAGGCACGCTGCTCCGAAGGGGGAAAGTTGGCCCAATCAGTATCAGCCAACAGACGCGATCGTTTTTCAACGGCCTCTTTGTTCAAGCCAGCGACTTCGAGCAACATCTCGCAATGCCCCATACAATAATTGCATTCGACGGCTCGAGTTTGAACCCAGAAGAGGCTCTCTTCGAAAATGCGACTGGAAGGAAATTCAGCCCAGTGAGTTCTAGTGGTTAGAGTCCATGGGATAGCCAATTCTGAGGCATATCCATAGTTCATCAAACTCCAGCGAATTGTCGTTGGTTGAACAGCCATGGCATCGGGTAGCTTGCCCTTAACTTCGTCCCAGGTTGGAACAGGCAGTCTCGGCTTACGTTCCCGTTGCTTTTCGAGCTTTTGCTGAAGTTCGTCATAAGTGACCGCTGTCCAATTCTTATCACGTGGCGTGACAGCCTTACCGTTCTCGACGTAAGAAGCGACACCATTCTCGGATGGAATGAGCGGTATCGCTTGCAACGCACCTTCTGCAAACTTCAGTTTCAGCGGGGGATAAGGACCGCTCTTCTCAATCGATACGTTTAGTCCGAGCAACAGTCGATCCTGGAAGTTGGAATACGCCGCTAAGAGAACCATCGCAGCCACGCCACGATCCCCGTGTTTGACTCGCAATCGTTCGAACAATGCATCCGGAACTGTTGGTCCTGCAACAGTTAACAAGCGAACGAACTGAAACCCGTCCGCATCGGCGGCGGGCCACGCGGCAGGCTCGCCCGTAAAATCACCCAGTTTTACGTTGTTGCCACCGACGCGACGTAAATCTGCAAGCGCTTGCGCCTCACCGTATTCACAATGGTTCGCATGAGCGATGATCCATCTCAACTTGGCTCTCAGTATTGGATCCAGAGGTCCTCCATCTCGAAATGCATTGTCGAGTTCCAACATCGCTGCCGCTGTCCGCGGCATCTGAATAACAACTGGCTTGATCCAGTTTGGTAATGGCTGGCGATCCCCTTTTGCAAGGGAAGGAAGTAAATCCCAAGCTTGTTCATCAGAGATTCTCTCCCACGCATTCCAACTCGATTGCGCGTTCGTTGCGGCTCCGGCCTGAGCATTCGCAACATTCAACTCAACTGCCCCCGCAAGTATTAATACGCAGGCGACTGTTTCGAGGACGATCGTCAATTTCAACGTAGTTATTTGCAATATTTTCATTATGAACCCTTCCGACTTTGGTTTTTCAGTGCGATGCAACGATCAGCAAACGCGACGTGCATACAGTATGAAAGCTTGTAAAATGCGCGATTAAAGAAACGAAAGTCGTATTACCTTTAGCAGGCACTATGACGATCGATGTAAAGAGAGCTCAAACCGGTGGTCTAAGCAGCGTTTCGAAAAAGGGAGATACGTAAGTTAGTTGTAGGTCTGCGCACTTCGACGATGTCTGTTGAGGGATGCGGCAGTCAGGATAAGCGGTGAACCAAGTTAGCGAATTACTTCGCTCATTTGCAATGATAGGCGGCAAAGAAGTGACTGAAGATGGATTTTGACGACCGCATCTTGGTCCCGGACAGGGAGGGACAACTTTGTAGTAATAGAAACGTCCGTTCTCATAAATTTTTGCAATCCCGTCCGAACTTCCTCCAGACCATTGGCCAGAGTGGCCGCCGCAACCGGCTGCTTGTGTGCTCAGGCAAGTCATCATCAAGACAAGAATGAAAGATGATGAACCGACGAACAGGCATCCACAGAATTTGTGAGTCAATCGTCCTTTGAATAACTCTCGCATGCTCATGCCACTATAGACGCCCAAGATCTTATTCAACCCATCTTAAAGATGCCGCGTGTAGATGTCAAATTTCCTACCGGGATTCGAAACGCTAGTTACGTCATCGAAAGGACTAATTCTAAGCTAGTGCTTCATCCAACTTTAATTTTGGGTAGCGGAATGCGTCAAGCATTTCGAAAGCATTGTGTCGGCCCTCGAAAGCCTTGACGGCTTCCGCTACCCTGATAATCGACTAATCCCAAAATTAAAGTTGGATGAAGCACTAGTGCTTTGTCCAACTTTGATTTTGGGATTAGTCGCAATTACCAACTACAGGCTATGACGCGGGACTAAAGATGTAATGTGGCCGTCAGCGCTTGCTGCGGGCCTCGAAGTAGGGCGGTTGAATTTGCGAGCTGCCGATCCAACGCAGTTGTTTGTTCGTTGTCTTTGCGCTTAATGGGGCTGGTTGTTGTGATAGAGTATCACGCCGAAGCCCGGGGCTAGCGCCGACGGCTCACTGATATAACTACCCGAATCACGCAAGCAACTGCACTGATTTAGTTTGGGGAGGATTAGTTCGGGGCAGTGGTGGTCGAAGGCGTTCAACCTAGGCGGCCAGACGACTCTTTTCAAACCCCAGCCTGATAACTTTTATTGGCAATGGAGGCTGAGCTTCGCTATTGACATGCATGCTCCAACGTGTGGTCCCGTCCGGGAGACGTTCGATCTCTGTGAAGCCTAACTTGGCATAGTGATCCTCGACCAACTTGTTTCGCTCGGTCGGTATGTACGTCCCGATAATTCGTCGGATTCCACGTTCTGATGCCGCGAGCATCACTTCATTCAACACCGCATTCTCTACCTTGCGACCTAGAACACGACAGCTCATAAGCCAAGTTGTTATGTCCCAATCCGATCCTGTTTGTCGGCAGACCAAAGCGCTGATCATGCCGTTGTCGCCAAAAGTGTCCGCCAGTCGCACTTGAAGATGAAAGCAATGTGGATCGTTTTCAATCGATTCAACTTCGGCCTCGGTGTATCGGCGAGTCGTTAAATTGAACTGATTCGATTTGTTAATAAGTTGCGTAATGCGAGATCGGCCGACGGAATCAAAGGGTTGAGTCGTCATAACCATCTCAAGCGATTCCAAGTAGGACGACAAGTCACCTGTCTGTTTCTGCAACGCGACACGTCGAGCATTATCGCCATAAAACTGAGCACGATTGCGATCTTCATCGGAAAAAGTACAAGCGCAAAAATAGCCGGCTGCCAAAAGTGTTCGAGCGTATAAAGCGGGGTTCTCAGGCAGTTCAGGGACCGCGACTTGAGGTAACATTTCTCTTACCAGTTTCCGTTCCGCAGGGTTATCATCGAGGAATACCATCGCATCCAGTCCGAGCGACAGTTCCTGAGCGATGGCGCGAATATTGGTTGCCTTGTCGTTCCAGTTAGCTTGGAACACCACGATATGCTCTTCGCGCAACAGCATCTCTGGGTGCTTCTGGAACGGTAGCCTTGCGACATCGTCATCGTTCTTCGAGGACACTGCAAGGACAACGCCACGACGTCTCAAGGCTAGCGCGGTTCTTTGGACGTCCAAATGCGCTTCACCGGTTGCATTCCCCTGCCCAACAACAATTCCTTCTAGCCCATCGTCACCGATAACGCCGCCCCAAACCGTATTGTCTAAATCCAATATGAGGCATCGACGACTTCGACCGCGCTTTGCGGCAACCAAGCGGCAAACGTACTCGGCGTAAAGTGGTAAGAACACATTCGCGAATGGAAGTTTAGCCATATTCCATAAAGTAGTGTCATGCCAATCTGCCAGGCCGACCGTCTCTGCGATTCCAGCAACGTCGAGCAAAAGATCTTCGGTGCCGTGGACGCTTTCGGCTAAACTGCGATTGAATGCTTCGATCAATCTACGCTGCGTACCCGCAAGCACCGCGTCGAAACTGCCGAACTCGGTCTCCACCGGGCGCGGCAATGTCTGCACGATACAAACCGCGTTGCAATTCTTTTTGATACCTTCGCGAATAGAATCAATCTTTTCCCTGGCTGCGTTTACAGTTTCGACAGCGGCGGCGGCATCACCGGGGGATGACTGCAAAGCGAGACCGTGATGATCGATCGCGATCAGTACCAAATCAGGACGAGCGCGATTGATCGCCGAGTCGGGCGACAAGGCCTCTTGCATGGCTTGATCAAAATTCGCTTCGATCACTTCAAGATTGAAACCATATCTCACAGCAGTCGCTTCGAGCGCCGGTACTATAAATTGAGTCGTTGCGTTGCCGATAATTCCTAGTCGAATCGGAATAAGTGGCGTGAGCGCTTTGCCCAGCTCACGAGCCTGACCCAGTACTTTCGCCAATCGATTGAGTTGGTTTTCATCCATCGAATACGACGCAAGCATGCGCAGTCGTGCCGCCACGTCTTCGCTGTTAATCGCGTGTCGACATTGGGCTGTAAAGTCGTCAGGTGTTCGCGGTAACCACTCTAAATCGACAAATAGTCCGTTACTCATGATTCCGTTGCCTCTCGAACAATTTCGTGCGCTACTTGGATAGGAGTTTGAAATGCTTCTCGTTCTCTTTGCATTGCGAGGAATCGCTCGTCAAAAGAAGAGAGCATTCGAGTTTCGGTATAGCCCGGTTTGACCGAGCGGACGCGCAGCCATGTGTAGTCAGCGGCCAGAGCTGCCAACAATCCCGCTTGACCGTATTTGGCAATGACATAAGCCCCCATCCCTGAGGCGGCATTACCAATTTCGGTTCCCATAGCTTTTGTAAGCACGCCGACGACAACACCCTGCTTATGCTTTCGAAAGCAGTTACGGACCAACTCCGAAAGCATCAGTTGCGGTCCGGCTACGTTGACTTGCCACTGCAAATTCATATCAGTGCTCGAGATCTTGCCAAAAGGACCGAGCTCGGGCGGAGGTGAACCAGCCAGAACCACTCCGGCCAAAGGCGTTTCGTCAGACGCGATCGACTCGCAAGCATCTCGAATGCAATCTGGCGACGTTAAGTCCAAATGAACGGCGGTCCCACCTGTGCGCTTGGCAACAGCTTCGGCTTCGGTCGCATTCTTTTGAAAGCCAACAATGGGAACGTAACCGCGCTGAGCGAGCAGATCGCAAACGGCCGCTCCGATGCCACCCGAACCACCCGATACAAGAAACCGCTTGGCAGTTGAATCACTTTGCAGCAAGCATCACCTCGGCACGGCCCTTAGCCAGCAGTTTACCCATCGTTCGAACATCCACTTTAATTTCAACGATGTTTGTTGACGACGAGAGGCTTACAACAGTTCCCGTCAAAGTTGCGACTTGGCCAACGTGCAGCGGGCGATGGAACTGCATAGATAGTGTACTCCATACACTATCCTGACCGGGAAGTTTCATGCCAATCAGTTGCGACACTTTTGCGACGATCAACGCGCCATAAACCACTTTGCCTTCGAAACCGCGTTGCCTTGCGAAATCGTCGTCAATGTGTAGTGGGTTGTAGTCGCCCGAAATAACCGCAAACGCCCGCATGTCCTCCTCGGACACGGTAAACTCGATTGCTTTTTGCAATCCTTCTGCCAAATTTTCCCAGCGCAGGATGTCTGATTCCTGAGTTATCACGATTGCTTCGACTTGATAAGGTCCACAAATTCGCCCACGTTCTGAACCTTTGAGATTTCAGATGCATTGAACTTCAGTCCAAACGCCTTTTCAATTGCCAGCACAAGTCGAATGTGACTCAGGCTATCCCATTCGTCGACATCGCTGGCGGTCATGCTAGGGCTAAGTACCAAACTCTCATCGTCGAAAATATCATGGAAAATCGGTGTAAGTCGTTGGTAATAGTCGATGGTGGTCATGTGTGCCTATTTGGAGATAAAGGGGGTTTGGGCCGGTCATCGGTTAAGCGATGTGCATGAGTCTAGAGCGACGCGGATTGGTTCCGCAGCACGTTTCGACAAAGTTAGTGTGGCTCTTGGTCGAGGATGAACACCATCAAAAAAATCGTCATCAGAGAACCCAGTTTGAAGGCTGCTATAAACCACGTGGGGTATCGATTGCAATTTCTCTACGAATGGTTTTTTTCGTCGTTCGTAGTCTTCAAATGGCATCGATGCTTGACTGTGCCAAGTCGGAAGAGGAAGATCGAGAACCACCAATTTGCCACCTTTGGACGAGATGCATTCGGCCAAGTCAACCAATTGCTGCAGGCCTCCATCCGTTTGCTCCGCGACTGGACCCATGTAGTTACAGTACGATCCAACTTGATCCAGTTTCTGCTCAGGAGAAACGATGACAGAATCTCGAACCTTTGCGGGCGGATGCCAAGGCTGCGGAACGCCCGGCGGTAGTTTATTGGGTACGAGCTTCCTAGCCGTCTCTGCGTATGCAGCACGGGGAACCATAATTGGCCATGTTGCAACAAAAGCGGAAGCGAGTAGTTTGTCAGGAACAACGGGTTGTACTGCGCCAAGATTCGATTTCTGAAATAACCCATATCGCAGTAGTTCTAAATCGACGTCGGTCATCCCCTGTGGCCATCGCCGCTTGTCGTCGACCAATGATCCGTACCATATGGCTGCGACGAAAGTAAGATTGCGGCGATTGGATTTAGGCACCTGACGATGGATCAAATCCACTATCTGTCGTAGCGATCGCATGTTCTGACCGCCGATCGCTAAGTTGTGAACTCCTACGTCGCCAATCAGCGGCTGAAGTTCCTCTGGGCGAAAGCCTAAATTGGCGTTCGACGATCCCAGAATGATCACCTGGGGTTTCGACGAGCATTCGGCGATAATCGGCGTCTTGTAAACAACTACTCTTGCTTCTGTCTGAAATATGGTCTCTTGACCTTTAGCTGCGTCAACGACTCGATCCTTGCGAGCGTAACTCCAGACGGCTGCGGTATACAGACCTTGAAGTGAGCAGGCAACCAACAGAACACTTGCCAAGTAGCGAACAACGTCCATCTCTAAAAAGCCTTGTAAATGAACTCGGGAGCCTTCGCACCTGTAGCAAGCAGCACGTTAACAATCAAAAACAACTGCAGTCCCAACCACGCAATACGCGCATACTCAAGCCGTCTTGCCGACCAGTTTTGCGTTGCTACCGGGAGCGCTCTTGTTGTCGCCGAATATGTCACCCCCGCAGCCATGCCTAGCAGAGTTAGAAGGCAAAAACTCTCGAACCCGACGAAGCCTGCTCGCAGCCAACTGAAAGATCCAGCGCGTACTGGATCGATCCAGAGGCAGATAAGCGACGTTGCAAAATAGCTAAGCGTTAACGAGCGAGACAACTGATAGTACCAATCTCGCTTAACTAGATCTTTGTAAGCTGGTTTGCCGATCGCCTTAGCTAAGTAAACTTGCCAGAGTTTATTGATGGTCGCACCGAGCCCTAGGAACAAACCGTAATAGACAAACAACAACGTCGTGCCATGCCACACACCCATCACAAAAAAAGTAACGAAAAAAGCGATCGATCCAAGATACGGTGATAGCCATTCAGAGCTAACGACCCTGGTCATTCGCATCATCAGCGGATTGAACAAGTAAGTCTTGAACCAGTCTGACAAAGTCATGTGCCAACGTGCCCAGAAATCTAAAAAGTTTTTCGCGAGGTAGGGCTGATTAAAGTTCTCGGGGAGTTGAATTCCTGCTAGTTGCATTACACCGATGATTAGGTGCATGTAGCCTGCAAAATTAGCAAAGATGTTGACCGCATAGGCCGACGCGGCAACTGCCAAATAACTTGCGGTTGAGTGTCGGTAAGTCTCAAGGCTCAAATGCGGATACAGCTTCTTTTGCACAACGGAACATAGATCGACAGCCAATGTCGACACGACCATCACCAGTAAAATTCCGAGAAAAATGCGACTGAGCGCCGCTTCAATATCTTTACTGGTCAACCGATCAGGTTTCTTCTCGATCTCGTTCTTAAAGTCTGGGTAACGTTGGATCGGCCCAGAGACAAATGCAGGAAAGAACAAGCAGTAGTTCACATAGCCAATCAAGTTCGGGCAAGATGTCGCCTTCTGGGCGACGTCTACCAATAAATGCAGGATCCGAAACAGGATGTAAGAAAGCCCGACGACTTTGAAAGGCGTGTCGGTCTGGGAGACTACGAGGCTCATGACCGGATACTGCTTTAGCCAAGCAAAGACCAGCGTAATCGAGACAACGAACAACGGCAAAACGGCCCGAATGCTAACCTTTTCTACCAGGTAAATTGCCAAGTATCCGAAGGCGATAAAACCAAGTATCGGAAGCGCCTCGCGAACCGTTGTGTAATAGCTCGCAAAGAACACGGAGCTAAGTACGAAAATAACCAACTGGCGAGCGAGCTTGGGCAAAGGCAGACGTAGTCCTACGATTGCTGCCAAAGACAATAAGAAGAATGGGAATGAGATGAGGTCCATTAAAAATCGCTCCTAGCGCTCCTTGCCCGGAATGAATTTGTTCGCAATGCTCAGTTTATTTGTTCGCAATGCTCAACCTGATAGACGACTATCCAGGCAACCATGTCCGGCCCCTACCAACCGAGGGGTACATGTCAGTACTTGAATGTCGGTTCAGTACTACTTTGCATACAATAGCCGAATGCACAAAATCTAACATGTGCCTGGCGACAATGCTCGTACCTGAGTGGGGCGATATAGTCAAAGCCGTTTTGGGTAAAGCATTGAAATATTTCGATCGCCGTCACGCAATCAATGCCTTATCGCCGCTTGCTTGCTGCAAAACATCGACAAGTTTGCGATTAATATTTAACACACCGCTGATCATTACCCAGTAGCTTATTAGGATGCGACAGAGCTTATTAGGACGCAACAGAAAAGTCGGCAAAGTCAACATTACTTCCTCGCAATGGGCGTTCACTGACCAGTGGTGCGGTCGATTAGCGACCTAGCTGGCTTAAAAATGTTCAGCATGCGCTTAAATCGGCCTATTTTTGTCGACCGACAATGTGGATTTGCAAGTAAGGCAAGCAAGTCGGCAAGCTGGAAGCATATTCCACTTACTGGCGTGATGCAGGTACTACTTCCAATTCAATTACCGTTTCGCCTCGTTTAACTTTCGCTTTGATCGCTTCGCCAACTTTTAAAGCTTCGATTGCAAAAGTGTAATCGTAAATGTTCTCGATCTTCTTCCCAGCAAGTTCAACGATAACGTCGCCCGCTCGCATACCAGCCTTCTCTGCGGGTGCTCCTTTGGTAACACCACCGAGTGCGACACCCTTGATGTCTCCTTTAGCGTAATCGGGCACGGTACCCAGATAGGCCGTCAGATTGGCGCGCATCTCTGGTTGAGCCGCTTGTTCTTGGTATTCTGGCGCAGAGTCCGCCTGAACCACGTCGCGTGCAATCAACGCCATTAATCTCGCAATTTGAGCTGCCCCTTCGTAATTCAACAGCTCAGGAGTATCGCGCGGAGTATGGTACTCAGAATGCGAACCGGTGAACGCAGCGAGGATCGGCACACCATGGAGAAAGAAGGTGCTGGCATCCGTAGGCAAATGGCAATCGCTTTGAAGCGTCAGTGCGAGCTTTACAACGGCGTTGCGTCGCTCGATAGCACCAGCCCAATAAGGCGACGAACCAAGTCCTTGCAAAATCAATTGCTCACGCAATCTTCCGACCATGTCCAAATTCAAGCACGCAGCAATCTGTGGGTAAAGCGACGCAGCAGAACGGTGCGCCGCGTGGGCTGCTGCGACAGCATCGCTACTTGCCGCACCTTCAGTGCTGTTAGCATGCCGGTTCACCGCCTGACGACCAGGATACAGTTTGGCAAAGTCGTCTGCAAACGCTTGCGAACCGCGCAAGCCCAACTCCTCGCCGCTCCACGCAGCGACCAGTACATCGCGTTTCATGTTCAACCTGCCGCTGGATTGTTCGTTGGCCAAGTACTGCGCGATTTCAAGCATACTAGCGACACCTGAGGCGTTATCGTCCGCGCCGCGATGTGTTCCACCGATTTCATCTTCGCGCGCAAGGGAGCCACCCTTGCCGTTTCCAAGGTGATCGATGTGAGCCCCGATCAGTACCATTTCGCTGGTTGCTTCTTTCCCGGCCGGTAACAGTGCCAACACATTGCGGCCCCGGCTTGCTACGGGCTCGACATCAATCTCAGCGCTGAGCTTCACCTTCGGTAGCTCGATCCCCATCGCCATTTCGCCACCATCGAGCGATTTTTGCTCTTCAGCCAAATCCAACTCGGACAGTTTGAACCATTCGCTGGCCACGGCATCTGTCACGCTGATCACCGAGATACTTGAAGTGCCCAAACTACCGTCGACGTTAAGTGGAACGAGCTGATTGCGGGCTTGGCTGGTCGGGCCGCTGACAACAATCAATCCAGCCGCTCCACGATCTCTGGCAACCATCGCTTTATAACGCAAGTCGCTATAACGAGCCAACGCCTGACGTCGCTGGGCGGTGATCCCTTGAGGCATTTGGCGATAGACGAGGACCCATTTATCGCGGACGTCCAAATGAACGTAGCTGTCATATTCTTCTTGATCTCCGTCCTTGGGCGCAACAATTCCGTAACCAGCGAAAACAACTTCCTTTGGCTCGACGACGCCATCTTTAGAAAAGAAAATCGGGCGCCAATCGCGATCGACTTGATAAGCCTTCTCGCCTAGACGCAACTGGTTGCTCTTTCCAAGTTTCACGTCGGACGTAAATTCGAACTCATGGAAAAAAGTTCCATTTCGGCCAGCAGGTTTGAATCCGAGGCTCTCCAGATAAGCGGCAACATAGGCGGTCGCTTTCAACTCTCCTTCGGTCCCGGTCAATCGACCGCCAAGCTCCGGTCGGCACAAGTAATCTACGTGTCGTCCCACATCGGCTGCAGAAAATCCAGGTGCAGTTGTTTGTTTAGCTTCTACCGCCTGAGCCACACTGTCGGCTACCGCCTGAGCCACACTGTAGGCCGTTGCACTTGCCGAGTTCAATTTCAGTGCCTCGCGGGCCGCTTCGTGGTTCCAACTTGATTCCCATAGCTGCGAATTGATTGATCCTCCGTTGCTCGTCCAAACCAATTGCTTGCCATCAGGCGAAAATACCGGCAAACCATCAAAACCTTCGCGGTAGGTAACTCGAACCGGTTCTCCAGCGCCTTTCGCATCGACCATGTACAACTCAAAGTTCGCAAAACCGTGTCGATTGGTTGTGAATATCAAGTACTCGCCCGACGGATGGAAGAACGGTGCCCAGCTCATTGCGCCCAACTTCGTAACCGCCCGCTGGTCCGATCCATCTCGATTCATAATCATTATCTCAGCCGTAGCGCCATCTTTGGTAAAGCGACGCCAGCAAATCTTTTTCCCATCCGGCGAAAAGAACGGCCCTCCGTCGTAGCCTACTGAAGTCGTTAATCGCTTCAGTTCGCTGCCGTCGGCCTTCATGATGTAAAGTTCCATCGCCGAAGCCGGGTCTATCTTGAACAGTTCACGTTCTTCCTCAGTCAACTCATTTGAATAAGCCCTTCGATTCGATGCAAAGCAAATCCACTGGCCGTCCGGCGAGTAGGAACCCTCGGCATCGTAACCTTCAGTGTTGGTGACCTTTCGATATTCGTGTGTCTTTAAATCAAATTCCACCAGCTCATACTCTGGGTCGTAATCCCAGCTATATCGAGGTTTCTTGGGCGAATTTCGAATTTCGTACTCAGAAGCTTGTTTGGCTTCGGAGTGTGAATCGTATTGCGTTGAAGCAAACAGCACTTTGTCACCGGCTGGACTGATCCATGCGCAGGTCGTTTTGCCTTTGCCTGTAGAAACGCGATGGACATCACCGCTTTCACGGTCCATCAAATAGATTTGAAAAAACGGATTGCCGGGTTCGCGTTCGCTTTGGAAAACCATCTGCCGGCCGTCTTTGGAGAAGTAACCTTCACCGGCTCGTCGGCCTTCAAAGGTCAACTGCCGAATCTCGGTCATGAACTTGGCTTGCAATTCGGCGGCATTTGCTGGCAAGTCCGACTTCGTTCCAGTTTGCGGTTTAGCATCGTCCGGGGAAGCGTCGGGACGCTTGGCATCGACAGGTGATTCAGATGTCTTTTGCGCTGACGCTGGTGAGATAAAGCAGATGCCCCAGGTGCAAAAGCACACAAAAAACACTAACGACCTAAGACTCGAACGTTGCATTGAGATAGCACCTTAAATTGATTGCTAAAACGTAACCTATCGCGGCTTATGTAGCTGGTTTCGTGAGAAACCGGATTCGGTGAAAGTTGACTTACTCAATCAGCCGGTTTTTATAAAACCAACTACCCCCGCGCAGTTAAAAAATACCGAGTTGGTCGCGGGCGTCATCGGTCATGCGATCTTGAGTCCAAGGTGGGTCCATGACGACTTTGATGTCGACCGATCCGATCCCTTCCATTGCTTCGACGACTTGTCGGCTGTTAGCTACCAACTGTGGACCAGCTGGACACATGGGACTGGTTAGTGTCATTTCGACCTTGACGTCCGTCTTCTCCGCGTCTTCCGTGTTGGGTGCCAGGTCGACGACATAGATCAGTCCCAGATCGACGATATTCACGAACAATTCTGGATCGATGACCTGTTTCAGTTGCTCGCGAACTTTATCTTCGCAAAGTACTTCTGGCATATTGCACTCCTAAAACGACGCCACTGTGGGCATCCGTTGAACGATTGTTAATTGTTGAATCGAAAAGCCGAATGACTGATCATTGTATCAAAATCGGCAAAAGTTCGAGGCGTATTTTGCCCAGTCGGCCACTCGGAACCGGGACTTATCGCTTCAAAGTTTGGCTCATCTCGATCAATTGGTCCATGATCTTTACCGAAGCTTGCGGTTCTAGGTAATTTGTACCGGGCCAAGTTTCGTATCCGCCGAGCTCGAAATGGCGGGGAGTGGGCAAATAACCATAATATCCGTGGGCTAATTCGACCATGAACGACTTTTTGAACGAGCACCGCTCTTTGAACTCCAGTCCGGTCTCGGTGAATGTTTCGCAGGGGCTAGTTCCAATGCAGATGTCGCCGATTTTTAGGACTTGGACTGGGGCTTTCGTTTCTGGGCTTGCCTGAGCCAGTTTTTTAATCCGTCCCGCATAAATCGGTCCCAAATCGTTCTTGCTCAAAGTCGTCGGCACTTTCGCTTCTGTTTCTTGGACCCAGTTCATCAACTCTTCGTCCACTTGTCGCCACCTTAGATCTAACTCACGATACTTGGCTGACAACTCAGCTTGGTTCTCCCAAGTCAGATTCGCCAGTGCCGCGTTGACTTTCGTTGCAACATCCTCAGCCACGTAAATCATTTGTTCGTAAGGCGCTTTGCGCCCTCGCGGTTTGACAAAGTTGATGTTGTTCACGTCGCCGCTGGTCCCGTTAGCCATCAGTGCCACGAACGGCGGATCGTTTGCGTCCTGGCTTTGCATTCTCTTCAATGCCTCGCAGTAGTATCCGTAGTAGTCCGCTGAGATCGCTCCATCACCAACGCCCCCAACATAGTGCAGCGAGTAAGCCGAGAAGATTGCGATCATCGCCGGATGCGACTTTTCGGCCGTCTTGGCTTCACGCAGCGCGATAAACGAAACCGTCGGATCCGTCTTGCCAGCTGGTTCGATCAAGTCCTTACTTCCTGCCGCCGGGTTCATCTTCACTTTATCGAACCGACCAAATGGGTTTACTGGTACTGTCCCCTCTTTCATGAACCAACGTCGGTTGAACAAGTGCTCTGGTATATCGACTTGACCGAACGCTACTTCAGCCGGCCGCAGCAGATTCGATGCACGCTTAACACCATCGGCCACTCGTCGAGCCACGAACTTTTGATAGTCCGTCAATTCTTCATCCGAGCTATAGCGGTTTGGTCCGAGCGCAGAGGCGGCTGAGTGGGTATGCGTGCCGCAGATGAGCACATTGTCGGAGGGAATCCCTGTCGACTGTTGGGCGAGTCGTCGCGCTTCAACGCACAGGCTTCGGTGCATGCCAAGCAGATCGCAGACAACGATGGCTAGTTTGATTTTGCCATCGTCGAGTACTAAGCATCTGGCATGAAGTTCATCGTGCACATGACTTGCAGGGAACGGAACAAAACCACCGATGATATCCGAGCCCAGTTCGGGCGTTATGTTGCTCGTCGCCGCACCAGCCCGCAACTGAGCATGAGTGGTGTTGCAACCGATAATGACGTGTATAAGGCATGCACAGAGGATTGCAGAGTATCTCAACATTGGAAGTAGGCTCGCAGGAAGGATGTGAGGTGGGAGGTTTCATTGTACCGAGAATCCATCGAGCCTGTTATGCGGGCCCGTGAGCTTGAGAGTGCTGACTAAACAACATTAGCTTCAGAGCAAAGTCGGGGCAAAAGGATGTTATTATCCGTGGGACCGCCATGCCATCCGTGGGAAAACGTACTTCTCCCTCCCACGCGTGAATTTTCAATCAATGATTCCCAACTCTCTGCGTGGAACAATGTGCCTACTGAGTTGCATTGCCCACGCAAAACCACGCATGAAGTAGACAGTCAATACCAAGAAAGGTTCAGCTATTTGTATCGCGTGTACGCTGCATCGCTCGTGCTATAGTGTATGCTGCTTTGTCTTTCCAGAAGTTGTAATTTTAGAATTGGACGCACCAAAATGCATAGAGTTCTGGCATTTTTGTTTTTGTTCACATTTGGGGATAATGTGCTTGCGGCGGACCCAGCGTGAAAGCGGGCGTTGGTTTACGCGTTCATCGAACAAAGACAACAAACATTTTCTGTCCCATGCGGGCACCGCCTTTGCCGTGCTTGCGTTGACTGACTGTGATGAGAAATGAGTAGGTGCAATATTATTCAATCGATGTTTGTGTATGTCGCTGCCTTTGCAACCTTTTCAATGTGGGTCGGTTTGACGACGAATTGCGCTTGGGCACAAGAAGTCACACGTGTTTTCATCTTTGCCGGCCAATCCAATATGGTTGGCGCGGACGCGGATGCAAAGCGAATCGATGATTACCCGGATTTCCGTGGTGCGGGCGAAGTTCAAAACGAAATTCTTTATTCATACATTATGGGTAACGGCGACGAGGCTTCGAAGGGCTGGGGACCGCTAAAACCGCTTCGTTCATTCGGGCCAGAGGTTACCTTTGGTCGTCGCGTCAAGCAGCAAGCTCCTTTTCCGATTGCAATCATCAAGTCGGCGGTTGGTGGCACGACTGTCGCCTTTGACTGGAATCCCGATGCGCCGGACAAAGGGCAGAAACTTTATCCACGGACGCTCAATCTCATTCGCGAGTCACTCGGTGAACTCGACCGACGCGGCGTTCGTTATCAACTTGAAGCGGTCATGTGGCATCAAGGCGAGAACGACATGCTTGATCGCAATCTCTACAAACAATATGCTGAGGGATTGACGAAGCTCATAGCGCGACTGCGAGCGGATTTGAATGCGCCGAAACTGGAGTGGTACATTGTCGAAGTAAGCGAAAAAGGAATTTGGGGGATGGATCACCGCAGCAATCTCGGCATCCTTCGACAGCAGCAAGAGCAAGTACGAAACGCAGATCCACTGCTCCATTGGGTGCCAACATCCCATCTCGCGTTTGAAGTCATGGGAAGCGGACAACCTCACTATCACTTCGGCACTCAAGGACAACTTCAACTGGGCGAAGCATTTGCCGAAAAGTATCTTAGCGATCAAGGCCTTGCGAAGCCCAAGACAGATCGATCGTACAAAGGTGAATTGCCTATCGACAAGTCTTCAACGGTGCGTCTGTTCGTGTTGGCTGGTGAGCGTAACATGGAAGGAGAAGACTCGTACGTTTCCGAGATAACCAAACAAGCTGGTTTTGAATCCTTGGCCAAAGTTCAGAAGGACGTGCTCTTCCGCTACTCGCTTGGCGGCGGCGTGAAAGAGTCTTCCGATTGGGAGCCTCTCGGTGGAGTAGATTTTCTGGGCAATTTCGGCCCAGAACTGAGTCTTGGTGCGAAGTTGCGGAAATCGATCGATGCTACGGACGGCGTGGCTATTGTAAAATTCACGCACAGCGGCGCGCAAGGACCCGATTGGTTTCCCAAGGGTTCGGAAGAGGCTCATCGGAATCTCTATCCTAAACTGATTTCGTTCATTCAATCCGCTCAAGATGATCTAAAACAACGTGGGATTGAGAGTCATCTCGAAGCCGTTTTCTGGCATACCGGCGAAAACGATACCTATTTCGGACCGTATGCACAGAATAATGCCAAATGGTTAAAGCAGTTGATTGATCAAATTCGTATCGACCTACAACAACCTGAACTTCGCTGGTTCATCTCACAGCAGCACAACAAGGCACCGTGGGGCAACATCGATCGAGTTAATGACGGCCTGCGCGAGTTGGCTCGAAATGATCCTGGTGTTATCGTTTTTGAGACATCGCAATTGCCGCATGAGCGTCACCATTTTGGAACCAAGGGGACGCTCTTTCTTGGCGAAGCGATGGCTGATGCGTACTTGGATTTTTAGTGGGGTAATGCTTCCAGCTTGCCGTCAGTTCTGGATTCGGCAAGCTGGAAGCTGGAATGGCGAAAAGTCGGGGAAGAAAATTCACTGTAGCGGAAACCGTCAAGGTTTTCGGAAGCTGAACTTGAGTTTTCGTTACTCATGACCGAAATGCTTGACGCATTCCGCTACCGACTTTCCGCCTTACCAGGCTGGAAGCCTAGGCTACGGTGCCATGAAGCGAACGCAGACGGGGCTGGCTACTTTGACGCTCGACTTGGTCGGGATCAACTCACCGGTTGTTTGATTGATGCGAAACACGATCACGTTTCCGCCCGATTGATTAGCAACCAACATGTATTGACCAGTCGGCTCGATTGCAAAATTGCGAGGCGTCTTGATTCCTTCGCTTTGATGCCCCACCGCTTTCAGTTCACCGGACTTTGCGTCGACCGAAAATATCGCGATGGAGTTATAGGGGTCGCGATTCGATACATAGACAAACTTGCCCGAAGGATGCACAACAGTTTCAGCAGTACTGCCACCGTTGCGTTTGACATCCGTTGGCAACGTGGAAAGAACCTGAGTTTGCTTTAACATACCTTTCTCAGCATCATAATCGCAGGCCAGGATCGTCAAGTTGCTCTCGCCGTTGATGTAAGCTCGTGTGCCATCTGATGACCAAGCAAAGTGACGAGGGCCTGTTCCCTTGGGTGTATCAAACTCGCTATGCGGAGCAAGCTTTCCAGTGTTTGCGTCAAATGAGTAGATGATGACTTTGTCTAGCCCGAGGTCGCAGCAGAGTGCAAACTTATTGGCTTGATCCAAATGAATGGAGTGGCCATTTTTCTTTGGGCCTTGATGCTGTTGGAACGAAGACGAGGAGCTCAGTTTGCCGCTTTCATCAATGGGAATGGAGAGGCAGCTGCCGCCACTGTAGTTCGCAGCCAACACGTTCTTGCCAGCTTTGTCTACGATCAAGTGGCACGGCGCTCCGCCTTGTGATGGTTGAGAATTCAGAAAAGTCAGTTTGCCAGTTAAAGGATCAATCGCAAAACCGCTGATCGTCGCGTCGGATTCGTTAACTGCGTAGAGAAACTTCTTGTTGGGATGAAAGGCGAGGAAGGACGGACTGCTTGACTCGCCGGCCAACGTTGCGGGCGAAAGAGAAGCGTCTTTCAAATTAAGTTCGCACTGATAAATCCCTTTGCTTTCTGGGCCTGTGTAAGTTCCAAGGTAAACTCGGAACTTTTCCTGCGCATCAGAGTCTTTGGAAGCGAGGACTGTCATGAGCACTAGCGCGAACAAGAAATATTTTGAAAACATGAGTGGGAACTCCTTGGTTTGGGGGCTGGATAGGGTAAGAGATTGTGACGGATCAACGAAGTAAATACCATCCACCCTTTAATATGCTTTGCGAAGACCGATCGATTCACCCCTACAATCGTTTGAAATAGACTTACTTTGAGAAATTGCTCCGTCGAAGGTGTGAATCGATGTTAATCTTTACGGGCGAGTGATTTAGATAGAACGGTTGGGTTCGAAACGGCGACCATCAACTGAATGAAATTTGGCAACTGACTGAAATTCGCTATGCGGTCGATCTTCTTAGATTTTTGTTCCACCACCCCGATCGCAGCGAGCGTGCGCGAAAGTATGTTGCCGTTTTTGGGCGAATTCTACGGCCATCCATCCAGCGCTCATTGGTTCGGTCGCGCCGCGCAGGAAGCCATCGAAGACTCTCGCAGCAATGTGGCTTGCCTGCTTGGATGTCACCCTTCCGAAGTCGTTTACACTTCGGGCGGGACTGAAGGAGTAAACCTGGCTTTAATCGGCGCTGCAAGAGTACTCAATCGCTCCATGCCTGACGAGAAGCTGCATCTGATCACAACGGTCCTTGAACACATGTCGGTCCGCAAGTGTGTTGAGCACTTGGAATTGAGTGGTTGGGAAGTAACCGTCATCGGCTGCGATGTGAATGGTGTGATTCGATTAGAAGACTTCAAAGCTGCCATTCGGCCCAATACCGTACTAGCAAGTGTCATTCATGCGAGTCACCAATTTGGTACTATTCAACCGCTGGCTGAGGTTTCTGAATTGTGCGTTGCTGACGACATTATCCTGCATACAGATGCAGCCCAATCAGTTGGTAAAATCGCAATGGACATCGAAAGCCTCGGCGTGGATTTGCTCAGCTTTAGTGGCCACAAATTGTATGCACCCAAGGGCGTGGGTGGATTGTTTGTTCGAATGGGAGTTGCCATTGAGCCAATATTGTTCGGCGAGGGAAATGAAGGTGGATTACGGCCGGGAACCGAAAATGTCCCGCATATCGTCGGGCTCGGGCAAGCGGCGAAGTTGTTAATGACCGGAGCAGAAAGTTCGGCTGATCGGTTGGCGCAGATTCGCGATCGATTTCATCATCAACTTGAAAGCCTTCTCGGAATGCCGTTGAAAGTATACGGCGAGCGAGCCCTTCGGCTGCCACATGTGTTGTGCTTCGAATTGCCAAACGTAACAGCCCAAGCTTTACAGCAGCGATTACCGGAAATCTGCTTCGGTCCGACCGGCGTTGTGCTCGACAGTCCTTCCGCAAAACGCTGGAACAGCTACGCGGCCATGGGTGTCAGCGATCAGCAAGCGGCCCGCGCTCTGCGTGTTTCAATTGGTTGGACAACTTCCGAAGAAGAACTGCAGCAAGCTCTGCAGCTCATTGCTGCCGCTCACGATGGGCTGGCCGATGAGCCATATCTTAGGGGAAAGCGTTCGTAATCGAGGTAGGTCATTCAGGTGGCTTTTTATAACGATTGCAGAACTCTTTTAGAACCGTTGCCATGTCAGCGAAAACGGTCTAGGCTATTGTAAGGCGAGGCAAGTTGGGACTTCGCGTATAAGCCCCATGGAAACGCACGGAGCAAAGGCTACAAGAGGGAACTATGTCGAATGGAGCAGACCGATTAATCGTAAAGCCGACCCTACCTATCGCTAGTGATATCGTCGATCGACATCAGGCACTCAAAGCCATTGTTTCACAGCGCAAATTTGCGAAAGATCATCGCGAGCAATTATGGACCGAAATTGCCGAAACGGTCTTGTCAAAATCGAAAGTCATGGGCGGCCACAATTTTCAAGTTACCTCCGGCGCGGACTTGCAGCGGATGGCAGAACTATACGACGAGAAGTTCTTTGACGGGCATTCACTCGCCGTTGCCCGCTCCCATGGCATCGAATTTCGCTGGTCGAAGCGGATGACGAGTAATGGCGGAAAAACGGTTCGCTATGTTCAATCCGGTCGCAACGGTAATGCAGCATCAACGCGTTACGAAATAGTACTATCGGCAACCTTGCTGTTTCAAACGTTTGGTGACTTGGACCGCCCCGTTCGCGTTACTGGATTACTGTGCAGGAATCGTCTGCAAGCCATGCAGCGGATTTTAGAGCATGAGATGATTCACTTGATCGAGATGTTGGTGTGGGATGACAGCTGCTGTGCGGCTCCGCGATTCCAGACCATCGCAGGTCGAATGTTTGGTCATACTGAACACAAGCACAATTTGATTACTCAGCAGGAACGCGCATCCGAGAAATTCAACGTCCGTGTTGGGTCGCATGTGCAGTTTGTGCTCGATGGCGTTCGTTACCATGGCATTGTCAATCGAATAACTCGCCGAGCAACCGTCTTGGTCGTCGATTCTCAGGGGCAGTTGTACGGCGATGGAAAACGTTATCGCAAGTTTTACGTCCCGCTAAGCCACCTCGAGCTTGCGCAGCAATAACAGGTTTGTTCGATAGCCAGCGGAGACTGTTGACTTCGTAGCAATACACAAACGTTCTCAGAAGTTAGCCAAAGTGGATGACCGGTTTTTCGGAGCGCGGGCGTCCTCGCCCAATGTCACTCACTTTCTCGACTTTGCAAAATCGCAACACCTCAGTACGGTTGGACTAATCAGCCGGAACGCGTTAGCGTCCGGTTTTTATCCATTA
>JANODD010000089.1:0-1913 GCA_031412515.1 Planctomycetia bacterium
GATATCGTCAAAATGTGGACGCTAATGGCCGTGTAACGCAACAACTTTGGGAAACCCGCCCGGAATGGCAAAACCCAATTCGTCCCGTAGATGTCAACAATGACGGAGTCCTAACGAACCAAGATGCCCTTCTTGTCAATAATTTGCTCAATTCTGGCGGACAAGGCTCTGTGTCAAAACTGGCCGGAAATCCCGCTCCGTTCTACGATGTCAGCGGAGATAACCTAATTTCTCCAATTGATGCGTTGCTGGTGATTAACACCTTAAACGATGGCACCTTCGGTCCCAATCCGGTAGCTAGCACTGCCGTGGCTAAAGTGGATTACCTCTTCAACAATCCTGCCGGAATTCCATCCGACTTGGTTTCCCAAGCGACCATCGCGACTGGTCGTAGCTCTGGCGATCAAGTTCAAACGTATACTTACTACAATACTCCCGGAAACAGAGCCACACACGCTAAGCTGTACCGCATCACCGAAGCGGACGCTTCTTACAGTGAGTTTGCCTATGACAGCCGCGGCAATCTGGCCTCGGTTCGCGACCCAGCCGGACGCATTACAAAAATGTGGTACGACAATCGTGATCGAATGATCGCCCGCATGTCGCCCGACCCCGATGGCGCAGGTGCCGCAAATCCATTGCTGCCAGTCCTTGAGCGATTTGATTACGACGTTTTTGATAACGTAATCGCAACTGAATTGATCAATTCTTGGGTGGACGCGTCTAGTATCCTGCGAGTATCGGCGCTCAAAACCAGCTACACCTACGATGCTGGAAACCGGAGGATTTCAGTTATCACCCAGAACCCAGCAGTACAGTGGTACTTTGTATCGGGAACCGCGTCACAGGTGCTAATAGCGCCGGCAAGCTCAGCCGCCATTACGACTGTGCAATTGGAAAGCTATGCCGCTGGCAACATACCGATCGCCAATGCACCGGGACAAAGTCAATTCACGAGCTCATGGAACGCGTCGGTAAGCTACAACGCTGGAGAGATTGCTTCTTACAACAACTTATTCTACCGCAGCAAACTTGCCGCCAATCAGAATACTGACCCTTCGGTTCCGGCAAACTCGCTTTACTGGGAATTGCTGCCTGTTCAAGGTGTCCAAACAACTTACAACTATTTTGGAAATAATAACGAAGTCATCGTAACGGAATCGAATGCCGGGTCGGACCCGCGGGTCTCCAAGGCTACGCTCGATCGACTCGATCGAGTGGTCAAAACAGTAACGCCCGATCCAATAACTGGAAAGTACAGTGTTTCCGGCGAACAAATCGAAGGTGGCGGGTACGTAAGGACCTACGGCTATGATTATCTGAGCAATCAGACTAATGTAAAAGACTCACTGGGGCGTGACTCAGTTTTCGCATATGACCTGCTAAATCGCATTACGTCGCTCACCGAGCCTGGACCTAGTCTGGGAACGACTTTTGTAAGCACATTTGTTTACTCAGAAGAAGTGGCCGGATGGAATGTTAAAGTGACTAACCCAGCCAACGAAGTCGTGACAACTCAACTAGACCAACTGGGGCGGGTGATCGATGTCTCAGGCAACACGCCCACTGCGACAGCGTCCTATTGGCTAGATGGCAGCTTAAAGTCGACTACGGACGAACTCGGGAAAGTGACCGATTTCAGTTATGACAATCGCAGAAGAATGACCTCCGTGATCGCTCCACCCGACGTGCTCGGTGGTACGCGCTCAACCACCAATTACATTTACAGTGTCGGCAATGACGACTTGGTGGATTCGATCTCCGATCCTCTAGGTAGATCGACTGCCTTTGTTTACGATCCCGGCGGACGACTAAAGCAACTGACGCAACCAGACCCCGATGGCGCAGGTACTTTGCTTGCCGCATGGACCATTTATACGCGCGATAGCCTGGGGAGTGTTACAAAAAGCATC
>JANODD010000090.1:0-3805 GCA_031412515.1 Planctomycetia bacterium
GATGCTTTTTGTAACACTCCCCAGGCTATCGCGCGTATAAATGGTCCATGCGGCAAGCAAAGTACCTGCGCCATCGGGGTCTGGTTGCGTCAGTTGCTTTAGTCGTCCGCCGGGATCGTAAACAAAGGCAGTCGATCTACCGAGTGGATCGGCGATCGAATCCACCAAGTCGTCATTGCCGACATTGTAAATGTAATTGGTGGTCGAACGCATACCACCGAGCACGTCGGGTGGAGCGATAACGGAGGTCATTCTTCCGCGATTGTCATAACTAAAATCAGTCACTTTCCCGAGTTCGTCCGTAGTCGACTTTAAGCTGCCATCTAGCCAATAGGACGCTTTCGCAGTGGGCGTGTTGCCCGAGACATCGATCACCCGCCCCAGTTGGTCCAGTTGAGTTGTCACGACTTCGTTGGCTGGGTTAGTCACTTTAACATTCCATCCGGCCACTTCTTCTGAGTAATCAAATGTGCTGACAAAAGTCGTTCCGAGAGTAGGTCCAGGCTCAGTGAGCGACGTGATGCGATTTAGCAAGTCGTATGCGAAAACTGAGTCACGCCCCAGCGAGTCTTTTACATTAGTCTGATTGCTCAGATAATCATAGCCGTAGGTCGTAACGTACCCGCCACCTTCGATTTGTTCGCCGGAAACACTGTACTTTCCAGTTATTGGATCGGGCGTTACTGTTTTGACCACTCGATCGAGTCGATCCAGCGTAGCCTTGGAGACCCGCGGGTCCGACCCGGCATTCGATTCCGTTACGATGACTTCGTTATTATTTCCAAAATAGTTGTAAGTTGTTTGGACACCTTGAACAGGCAGCAGTTCCCAGTAAAGCGAGTTTGCCGGGACCGAAGGGTCATTATTCTGATTAGCGGCAAGCTTGCTGCGGTAGAATAAATTGTTGTAAGAAGCAATCTGCCCGGAATTGTAGATTACCGACGCGTTCCATATGACAGGGGAACATCGCTGGAGTCAAATCCGGGATTCGGGTTTTAGTTTTTCTTCGCCCTCGCCTAGGTGACTGGTGATATCTTCGCATGTCTAAAACGCTTCGAGGGGAGGTTCCAGAGTGGCAATCCCGAATCCCGAGTCTGACCCCGGCGCACCTGACCGGGTCCGACCCGGCATTCGATTCCGTTACGGTGACTTCGTTATTATTTCCAAAATAGTTGTAAGTTGTTTGGAGATCTTGAACAGGCAGCAATTCCCAGTAAAGCGAGTTTGCTGGGACTGAAGGGTCATTATTCTGATTGGCGGCAAGCTTGCTGCGATAGAATAAATTGCTGTAAGAAGCAATTTGCCCTGCATTGTAGATTACCGACGCGTTCCTGTGATGGGACCATCGCGGGAGTCAACTCCAGGATTTAGTTTGAGCTTTTCTTCTCCCTCGCCTGGGTGGCTGCTGATTTCTCTGCATGTCTTAAATTAGATGCTTGGCGGGGACGTTCAAGCAATCCCGAATCCCGAGTCTGACCCCGGCGCAGCCCATCGGAGTTGACGCCAATGCCTCACAGGCTGAGAACTACGATCACAAGTCGGCCAACCTCCAAGAGATCGAAGACTACGACCACAATTTGGCCAGGTTGATAGCCAACTGCAAAACTACGACCGCAACACGCAATTCGGCCATCGCCTCTTGCAAACTTCGCACTTCACAATTCACGCTTCGCTCGCTCCTCCAGAATTCCAACAATTCGGCCGCGCACCCCTCACAAGAACTCAAAAACCCTACAGCCACAATTCAGCCAAAAATGCGACATCAATTCGGCCCGTAACATGTAGCGCCGCAGGTCGGTAAGCTGCGAGGCCGCATCGAACTGAAAGTACGCCGACTTGGGCGCTACGGTATTGACGCCCAGTGCTGCGTCCTGACCGGCGGTACCCTGCGAAACCGCCGTGACGCGGTTCATCGCATCGTACCTAGAACTGACTAGAATGTTAGTAACGGTACCCGACACCTTTCCAGCTCCGTCAAGACAAGCTCAGTTTTGAATCCCGAATCCAAAGTCTGACCCCTGCGCAGCCTTCCACAGACCCCAAACCGACAACATGGCCCGCGTCTCGGTCATCATCACTCGAAAAACCGCTCAACCTCTCGCCGCTTCGGAACCTAAGCCGTCAACAAGTTGCGACCGCGAATGACATCAGCGGTAATCCAATCACCAACGCGCGGTCGGTTTAATTCCGATGGACGCACTGTTGAGTCCTGTCACCTTTGTTTTCTCCGGTCTAGAACTTGCCCTTAAAATCACGAAGTAGTATGTCCCAGACAAAAAGGCCAAATACCGACGACCATATCGTTAGCACCGCAAATGAGAGCGCGAAGCGTTGTTTCCAACTTCGAAAGAAGACAAACATAATGGCTATTGAAACCGCTATTGGGATTGCGAGAGCCAAGCCCGAATACACCACCCATGAAACTACCGGTACGTTACGGACGCCCTCCGCTTTCCTTGGGACAACCACACTCAACATCGTCGTGCTGAGGATCCCCGAGACAACAGTAATAAGAACCACAAGTAGCCCGGTTCTAATAGTCGCTCTTACAAAGTAATGATTAGACGCTTGGATCGTCGAAACCGAGGGCGAGTATGGATTGCCGTGCTCATTCACCTGAAAGGACTCTTTAGTGAGTTAGGGTTTACATTCTCGAGGAAACTTATTGTCTAGACCATCTATGTTTTGAACGTGCTCGTAGACGTTCAAATTGAATCCGCCTGGACGCATCACATCTTCATCGTCGTTAAACAAAGCTTGCATGGCACGAAGGAGTCCTTGACTAACATTCATGCCTACGACGTCGGCGGAATTCTTACCTCGCCTTCGAACTTGATCGTGAAACTGAGAAGCCTGTGATCCCGCCATCATAATAATCTTGTTGACGAACTCATCTGGCAGTGCGCCCCATGGACCTGGTTCAGAACCAGGAGGATACGGGCCGTAAGGGGATAGCTTCTGATCTAGGCGATCGAGAAAAATACTCATCAATTTCCCAGCTGCATCAATGTTCTTGTCGGGATCGTTGAGGTATTCACGAATTTGGTGGCGACGCAACATCGGGAACAGTTGACTACGCCGAAAGACTTCGTTTGGATGAAGCAAACCGTCCCCTCGAATCCAATCCTTTGTCACGACACCTTCGCAGAGTTCGCACTTTTCGGCTAATCTTACATGGATCTGCGCTGGGCCGAGAGAATCTCCACGTTGCAGATAGTTCTCACCAATCCACTCGCGAAATGGGTAGTCAATCATCTCATTCGCAATCACTCCCGCCAACAGTTCAGCTGGGACTTGGTGCTTTTGCGCCGATGACATAATTGCGGTGCCGTAGCGACTCCAAAATGAGTCGAACCATTTGCTGCGTTGTTCGGGCGTCCACTCATCCCAGAATTTCTTTGGGCTTACCAACCCGCTCGGATCAGTCGCATTCGTCGGTCCATTGCCCATGGCCCGATACAGATTGGCGTCGCCAGCGGCGAAGCCAATCGGGTCTTGGCTGAGCCATCTTCCAGTGTTGGGATCGTACCAACGAGCTCTGTTGTACTGCAGGCCGGTGTGGGTGTCCCAATCTCGGCCGGTGTAGCCAAAAAGCTCGTCGACAGCGGCTGGATCGGTGCTGGCGATTACCGCGCCGGTGGTGCTATAGTCCACTTCGCGAACACGGCGTCCGAAACTGTCAAATACCAAGTGCTGGCGAACGACACCATTGTTGTCGACTAAGTCGCGAACACTTCCCAAGTGATCTGTCAGTGCCCATAACGTGTTGCCTTCAGTCGCACTGGCTGAAGTGGCGTTAACCGAT
>JANODD010000091.1:0-47749 GCA_031412515.1 Planctomycetia bacterium
TAATGACTCCGGCTACCTCTATTTGCCCAAAGCAAGCACAAGCCACGACCGCTCCAAGTGCAGCAATAGGCAAGTGCTCGAACAGCATCGGTGATGTTAGTAGCAAGAGTACAACACATGCAGCCCCAAACAATCCGGCGAACTGTGTCTTGGCACCTGCGGATTCGGCAACCGGAGTTCGCGAAGCACTTCCACCGATAGGAAAGCCTTGAAACAAACCGGTGAACAAATTCGCTACGCCGATCGCAACAAGTTCTTGATTTGCGTTGAGATGGCCGGCAACCCTGCGGCCATCGCATAGGCCATTCCTGCTGGCACCAAGATGGCTGAAAGTGCAATTCCAGCGAGCAAATCCATGCCGAGCTTCGAAGAACTGTAAGTTCCTAAAATTGCGAAACCGGGAAACCAATGAGTCAGTCGATAGTCTCGACGATTGCCGATAGGGATCTTTCTGTCTTTGCTCAATCTAATTGACAAGATTGGGATCCGTTTCGGTTGGATGAACACCAATCTTGGGATGCATTTCTCCTGTGCCCGCGGCGTGTTCTATCAACGCATGCTTGATCACGTCAACAACCTGCTGAGGCGTTAAGTCGAGTCCGACGATGTCGGATCGCGACAGCAATAGCACATTGATTGGTTTCAAGAGCGTTTCCTTTTCTGAAGAAATGTACGAATGATCATGTATGCGTTACCCCCTTAAAGCGAATTTCATCACTAATCGTCCTTAGGATTGGGGTGTAACGACCAGGACGCAGGCTCAATAGGAGATACGAAGTCGTCTGGCTTTACTGTGAGCATACTGCAGTCGCAGGTTCGCAGCACCTTTTCCGCCGTATTGCCCAAGAGCAGCCCTTGGATGCCGCTGTGACGTCTTCGGAAACGGCTAGCTCGACGCTGGACCGCAAATCTGGCTTTGATTCGCCGTCACTTTCAACTCTATCTAGTCGAGAACTGAGATCGTAAATGACTTCGATATGACTCTTGACTCGATCGACGCCAGGAACACGTTTGACACATTCAATTGCGACTTGACAGAGGTAAAACGAAGCAACGCGGCCTCGAATAGCCACGACACCGCGCTCGACAGTAAACAACAACTTCCGTAGTTCCGAATAGCCGCTCAGCTCGATTGCACTTTGGATTTTATTCCGCGTCTCGCAGTCACTTGGTGGCAAATTGTTTTGCACTGCTGACTGAACTAACGTTTGCATAACAAGGCTCCTTTAAGTGTATTGTGACAATCACTACGCGCTTACGGCTTGTTGCACGTGTGCGTAATTGCGACCATCGCGTCGGCCCTGAATCCTTCGCAGTCTCTTTCAGTGTGGAAGTTCCTCATAGGACGCTGGCGACTGAGGGGTGCTGTCTCGCAACTCCTCTTGCCGTAACTGCCATTTCCTACGGGCCCACTTCTCGAAGCCCACAATCGCGTAGGCCACCACGGCGGTCAGCAAGATTCGCCACCAGGCGTCCCAACCAATCGGCGCACTATGAAAGAACCGGTTCATGAACGGCGCGTAGGTGAACAGTAACTGCAACGCCACCATGCTTCCCACGCCGACCCAAATCCAGAGATTCGAGAATAGGCCGATTTGAAATATCGATTTCGTCAGCGAACGGCAATTCAACAGATAGAACAATTCCACCATCACAATCACATTCACTGCCACGGTTCGGGCATGGGCGTCGCTGGCCGCCGTGCCCAGTCCCCACTCGTTCCCTTTGCCCTCCGCCCACTCAAACGAGCCAAACGCCCCCACGAGCATGACCAGCGAAACGAGCAGAATGCGACTGATCAAAACGCCAGTTAGAATGGGCGTTTGGGGATCGCGCGGAGGCCGCCTCATGATGTCAGGCTCCTTGGGTTCGAAGGCCAGCATCAGTCCCAGAAACAACCCCGTGGACATATTGATCCACAGAATCTGAACTGGCAGGATCGGCAAGGGCGTGCCGACGAAGATCGCGGCCAGAATGACCAAGCCTTCGCCCATATTTGTCGGCAGCGTCCAAACGATGAACTTAGTCAGGTTGTCGAATACCCCGCGTCCTTCTTCGACGGCCGCCTCGATCGTTGCAAAGTTATCGTCGGTCAGGACCATGTCGGCTGCTTCCTTGGCGACCTCGGTGCCACTGACCCCCATGGCCACGCCGATGTCGGCCTGTTTAAGCGCCGGGGCATCATTCACGCCGTCCCCAGTCATCGCCACAATGTGACCGTTGGCCTGTAGGGCTCGCACCAATCGCAATTTCTGTTCGGGCGTGACCCGTGCGAAGACAGCCACTTGGTCCGCAGTGTCGATCAGTTGAGAGTCGGACAACCCCGCCAGATCGCGACCGGTGAGCACCTTCGGGCTGTTGGGCCGTGCCGAGTCCCGGCCGTTCAGCCCAATCTGCCGGGCAATGGCCTGGGCAGTTAGCGCGTGGTCGCCCGTAATCATCTTGACGTGAATTCCTGCCGACTGGCAGGCCCGCACCGCACTGATCGCTTCCGCGCGCGGTGGGTCGATCATCCCTTGCAACCCTAGAAACGTCAGCTTGTTCACGTCGGCATGGTTGATTGACTGCTTGTCAACGGACAGGTCGGCGGACGCCAGCACCAACACTCGCAGCCCTGTCGTGGCTAGGCCCTCGAGCCGCCGTTGCACGGCCACGGCGTCGAGCGGAACCTTGTTACCACGCGCGTCAAGCATTGTGACGGACTTCGACAGCACCACCTCCGCCGCGCCTTTGACATACAGTTTTCGCTGAGACCCACCCCCGTTCTCGTGGAGCGACGCCATGTACTGATGCTGGCTCTCGAACGGAATCACATCGATCCGGCGTAGACGTGCGGACCATTCCTTTTGGTCCAAGCCCCCCTTGGCCGCCGAGGTAAGCAACGCGCCTTCCGTCGGATCGCCATGTACTTCCCAACCTCCCGACTTTTCGGCCAGCGCAGAATCGTTGCACAACAGTCCCGCCAGCAAGCATTCCCGTGCAGCAATGTTGTCGGACAAGGCGGGGCCATCCTCGCTCACGGTCTTGATCTTGCCGAGTGGGTCGTAGCCGCTGCCGGAAACTTCGTACACGGTGTCTCCTGCGAGGATTTCGCTCACAGTCATTTGGTTGACCGTGAGTGTGCCAGTTTTGTCCGTGCATACAATGGTGGTGCTTCCTAGCGTTTCAACCGCAGGCAACTTGCGAATAATGGCTCGCCGACGGGCCATCCGCGCGACACCAATCGACAACGTGATCGTCACTGCCGCCGGCAGTCCTTCTGGAATCGCTCCAACCGCCAGCGCCACGGCTGCCATGAACATCTCGAACGCCGGTTGCCCGCGTAACCAACCCACCAGAAACGTTACACAAGCCAGCCCCACAATCACGACTAACAGCAGACGGCTGAGCTTCGCGATCTTGCGAGTCAGAGGCGTTTCCAGCACGTCGGCAGTGGAAATCAGTTTTGAGATGTGTCCGATCTCGGTGCCTGCGCCCGTCGCAAAGACCACTCCCCGTGCCTGACCATAGGTTACCAAGGTGGAAGTGAAGGCCACATTTCGACGCTCGGCAAGCGAAGCATCAGCAGCTATCTCGTCCGCTACTTTGTGCACAGGGACGGATTCACCGGTCAAAGCTGATTCATCGATTTGGAGTTCGCGGCAGCAAAATAGCCGTAAGTCCGCAGGCACCTTGTCGCCGGACTGCAAGAGCACGATGTCGCCGGGCACTAACTCAGTGGAGGAGATTCGCCGCATCACGCCAGCTCGCAGGACGCTGGCTTCCGTCAACGTAGTCTGAGCCAGTGCCGCCAGCGCATTGGCAGCACTGGACTCCTGGAGGAACCCAATGACCGCGTTCACAAGGACGACGCCAAAGATCACCCCCGAATCGACCCACTCATGCAAAACTGCCGTGATCGCCGCCGCCGCCAGTAGGATGTAGACCAGCGGTGTGTGGAATTGCAGTAGGAACCGCATCCACGGTCCTTGCCCGCGCGTAGGGGGAATGAAGTTTGGGCCGTAGCTCGCCTGACGCTTCTGAAGCTCCAGGATGTCGAGCCCTTTTTCGGCATCCGTTCCCAGCAGCTGCAGTACTTCCTCTGCAGGAAGTTGGTGCAAATTCTCTACTGCAAGTAGATCCACTGTTTTGCCTTCCTCGGAGTTTGTTAAGAGTCTGTCACAGACGACGATTCAACTCGCATTTCGTTTCCCTAGCGCTGAGTAAGGGGGCCGTTGTGTTGTGTCGTATTATAGAAGCCTTTTTGAAGGCACTTACAAAGAGATTATGGGATGTTGAGACTCGTGTGGAAATCGCCTTCCGAACCATTGCGTTCTGGTGGAATCCACCACCTGCCGACGATGCGGAAATTGCTACAATGAGTCGCGGTAACCACACCACCCAACCAAGAGAATTCGAATCGCGGCCCACAAGCAGACATCGCCCAATATGGACAACCCTCACTCGGCATTGCAGGCCCGCGAAAGCGAAAGTCGTTATCGCTGGTTGCGCAACGCCGTTGCCGATTACCACTATCACGTCCAGGTTGAGAATGACCGGAGCTTACGCAAGCTTCACGGCAACGCCTGTGAGAAAATAACGGGATTCAATCCGGAAGAGTACGCTGCCGACCCTAAGCTTTGGATCGCGATTGTTGTCGAACAGGATCGTCCGCTCATCGAGCGGCAATTGGAGAGAGTGCTCTCGGGGGAACAATCGCCGGCGGTCGAATACCGCATCCATCGCAAGGATGGTCAGTTGCGTTGGATCAGTAAAATGGTCGTTCCCTATCATGATGATCATAGCCGGCTAATCGCCTACGATAGCCTACTGACCGATATCACCGAGCGGAAGCTGGCCGAGGAAACGCTCCGCGAAAGCGAGGAACGATTTCGTTTGATTTTTGAGGATGATTTGACGGGCGATTATCTGGCTACGCCGGATGGTGTAATACTGTTGTGCAACCAAGCGTTCGTGGATATTTTCGGCTTCGAAAGTCGCGAGGAGGCGGTCGGCAGCAATTTGGCAAATCTTTACCTTGCGCCCGTTTCCTGGCCGTCGTTTGTTCAGCTACTGTCTGAGAACAAGGTCTTAGAAAGACACGAACGGGCGGGCCGCCATAGCAACGGGACAATTCGACATGTCATTGAGACGGTCCTAGGTACATTCGATGCTCAAGGAGAATTGCTTCGTATAAAAGGATATGTATACGATGACACCGACTCCAAGGTTGCTGCTGCTAGGCTCAAGCGGCAAAATGAGGAACTCGAAGAACTTGTCGCACAACGCACGCAGATCGTTCGCGAAAAGCATGAACATCTTCAAGCCATCTGGGACTCCGCCTTTGATGCAATCATTACGATAGATTCTCGTGGGCTGATCGAGACGGCCAACCGAGCGGCAGAGAAAATCTTTGGATACACGTCGGCGGAGTTACTAGGCCAAAACATCAAACTTCTCATGCCCAAACCCTATAGTGAAGAGCACGATGGTTATATTCAACGCTATCACTTGACGGGCCAGGAAAGGATCCTCAATACGCCTCGCGAGCTTGTCGCCCTACGCAAAGACGGATCGATATTTCCAATCGATCTCTCGGTAACGCAAGTCGACCACTCGGGATACTTTACCGGTATTATTCGCGACATCTCGGATCGCAAACGTTTGCAACGGCATATTCTAGAAATATCGTCAGAGGAACAGCGTCGCATCGGTCGCGAGTTACACGACGGCACGGGCCAGGAGCTAACGGGGCTTTCGCTGACATCTGCGGCGTTGCTCGAAATGATGGACGCACTACCGATCATCAACGTCCAAGGGCAACCCCAGCGTCAACTCGGTGAAGATGCCTTTAATCGTATTCGTGACACGATAGTAAAGATCAATGACAAGCTTATCGTGGCGAACCGACACGTTCATGAACTTTCGCACGGCATCATGCCCGTGCAGATCGACGCCGGAGCATTGCAATCTTCTATGGAAGAGTTGGCTAAATCAACCGACACGCCCCCAACAATTCGCTGTCGATTTGAATGCCCGTCGCCCGTAACCGTTTCCAATAACTCGGCTGCGACGCATCTATACCGGATCGCACAAGAAGCAGTCAACAACGCACTTCGACACAGTCAAGCCAATGAGATAGTCCTATCGCTTGAGCAAGATGGCAACGAGATCGTTTTGGAGGTGCTAGACAACGGAATCGGGATTGACGAAACGTACCGTCGCATTGCCGAAGCGAAGAAAGATCATGGTATGGGGATGCGCACGATGCGGTACCGAGCCGGAATTATTGGCGGTACATTGCATATCGAGCGTCGCAAAACTGGAGGAACCTCAGTCAAGTGTGTATCGTTGCAGGCGCACGAAAGCGAATCGCCATGACAAAACGAAGTCCGCCCACGAAAATTCTTATCGTCGATGACCATCCATCCGTTCGAGATGGATTGGCGTTGCGTATCGCCTTGCATGAGGATTTAACAGTTTGCGGTGAAGCTAACTCCGAAGAGGAAGCCTTCACACTCGTGAAACAGTCATCGCCTGACTTGGTTCTGGTCGACATTTCTCTTAAAAATGGCCATGGCATCGAGTTGATCAAACGCATCCGATCTCATAATCCCGCCATCAAGATGTTGGTCGTTTCCGGTTTTCAAGAGTCACTCTACGCCGAGCGGGCTTGCCGAGCAGGCGCTATGGGTTACCTGAACAAACAGGAATCAAGTGTAAAGTTGATGGAAGCAATCCGCACCGTGCTGGCTGGCGAACGATTTCTAAGCCCCGCGATGACACGTCGCCTTATCAACCAATCTCTGGGTGTTCGCGACAAGACAAAATCGCCGATTGAAAATCTTACCAACCGGGAACTTGAGATTTTCCGCCTGATCGGTGAGGGCTTGACCAGCGGAGCCATAGCGGAGCGTCTATTCCTCAGTCCACACACCATCGACACCCACCGCGAGAATATCAAACGCAAACTTGACATCAGCAATGCCGCCCAACTATCTCGAGCAGCAGTCCAGTGGCTACTGGAGAACGAATAGTGGCTTTCGGCACCGTCGGTGTTCTCGTAACACTGCCTCGTCCCGTGCAACTGTGGTGCATCCAAACTCAGCTACGCATGTGACTTCGGGTATAGAGAAACCTGTCCCGCGTCGGGAATCTGGGTCTAGTACAACCTCGCTTTCCACTTACCGAATCAAAAGCGGCTCAAAACGCCACCGCTTCTTTGCATGCTTCAGCGCCCGTCCGTCGATTCAGATTCCAGTGACTGAAACCAATCAGAAGACGGACATTCCAGAAGCCACTGGACTAACCCAGTCTGACCTGGTTCGCGAACTTTCTTAAGCAAATATTCACCTGCTGACAATCTTTGAATCTCGAACACTTGGCTATTAACCAAATGATCCACCTCGCGTAGTTCCACTGGCAGTACGATTTGCCCCTTGGAAGAAAGTTGTGTTTTCATTCTGTGTAAGATATTGTCTTACTTCTCTAATGTCGAGCAAAAAAGAAGCTGTTCAGTGGCATAGCGAGCGTTACAACTCATACCGCCCGGCACCACGCTCATTATCACACAACTGGGAGAAGATATCTTTATCAAGGTCGATTCAAGAGCTTTCCGGTCCAGAGTGACGGACACTTTTTTTGTGTTACGTCGCTATGTTGAACGCAATGCGCTGGCAGCAGGACTGGTGAGTAAAGCTGAGCAGTGGCTATTTGGCAGTCATGTAATTGGCTTGGCGGAAGTTGTGGAATTACGCTGGCGGGTTGGCCATCGCTAAGATTGACCATTGGCTGGAACGTGTCAACCGACCAGTCAGTGAGAAGGAACAGCAGCAGCTTAGCAGAGCAATACAACGCAGTCAGCCTTTCGGGAACTCCGGGTGGGTCGAGTCAACTGCGCGAAAGTACCTTCTGGAATCAACCTTAAGAAAACGTGGCCCACCACGCAAACTTCCCCAATCTACCAAATAGGCTCCTGACCCCTTTTCCTTTGTCCATGTAATCTTAGAACGTGCCGAAAAACTACCGTGGGTGGTTGACGAAAAGGACAATTCAAAAATAAGGCCAAATGAATTCGATAAGAAGTCAAAAGAGGAAGTTGATGCGTATTGGGCGAAGCTGGAAGAAGAAGGTAGACGAAGAGATGCTGAAAATGCGAAGCTGAAGAAAAAGTGGATAAACGATGGTTTGGCGCGGTCAACTGGCGAGACAAAGAAAATGATTGAAGCCCTGCTTCGTTTTGATGAAGATCAAGAGACGGCGAGGCAAGCGTATGAGAAATCACGCGAGCGTAGCGGATTAGAATCTTCTGGACAGGCAATCAAATTCCCTGAGTTGAGTGACTATCTCGCCGAATCGGCTGAGGCGCTTGGCTATGTCGACAGTTCCTCGCCCGCATATCGCTACGGAGTGAGTGCGGTGGCGTACGCAGATACTTCTGGAGAAGAAGGTGTGTCCCGCGAGGCGCAAGAAGATAAAGCCGCAAGCATGGATACAGAGATGTTGATCTATCTGGATGAGCCTAGTGATTCGGTCGCTGCCTACTCGGCGATTATCGCATGGCTTTACACCCAAGGCGCGCAATCCATTTCGATGAACTACGACCGCGTTGTCTTATCCGATGAACGGACCGTTACAAACTGAGCGTTGTGGGAACCACCGCTCGGCACCACGCTCATTATCACAGAACTGGTAGTGGACATCTTTATCAAGGTCGATTCAAGAGCTTCTCGGTCCAGAGTGACGGACACTTTTTTGTGTTACGTCGCTATGTTGAACGCAATGCACTGGCAGCAGGACTGGTTAGCAATGCTGAGCAGTGGCTATTTGGCAGTCATGTAATTGGCTTGGCGGAAGTTGTGGAATTACGCTGGCGAGTTAGCCATCGGCAAGGTTGCCCAATTGGCTAGAACGTGTCAACCGACCGGTCAGCAAGAAGGAACAACAGCAGCTTAGCAGAGCAATACAACGCAGTCAGCCTTTTGGGAACGCCGGGTGGGTCGAGTCAACTGCGCGAAAGTACAATCTGGAATCAACCTTAAGGAAACATGGCCGAGCACGCAAACCTCCCCAATCTACCAAATAGGCTCCTGACCCATTTTCTTTCCTGCCCCCTTCAAATAGGCTCCTGACCCATTTTCTTTCCTGCCCCCTTTTCTTCTCCGAGGGACAGCGCTTTAAGGTCGAGCGGCAGCGGAGAAGGAGACTGGTTATCTATTGGATCGATTCGAACCGGCGGAAAGTTGATACGATGGATAACTTACACCAATTTTTCGGTTGGTTGGTAATGAGGTTACGGGTTCGAATCCGACTCCAAATGCAGGGCCTACATGGATACGTTCAGCAACAAAGAACAAATGCGCAAACTGTTCGAATTTAACCCACTCAGATCGATCGCTGTTCCAAAAGTTGGCAGGGTCGTGCCAAAGGGGCTTGTTCTCGTGATCGGACCAAACTCTGCGGGAAAAACGCAGTTGCTTCGCGACATCCACGGTCGGATGCTGGGGAGCTCACGCAGTCTGGTCGTTTGCGACGAAATTGAGATTAGCCGTCCTACAACCCTCGAACCACTTTTAGAAGCACTATACGCCGAGAATCACATTCGTCGCCGCGTAGATGATAATAACAATATCTATATCGATACCCGCATTCCTGAATTTGGCGGGAGCGGCTCGAATTGGTCATTACCCAATCATCAAGTCGAGAATTTTTTTTCCAATCCCGTTTCTGTCGGAACTACCAAACGCGATGGGGCCTCCGACAAATTTTTGGAATATTTTGGGCGATCGTTCATCGCGTCGTTGTTTCTTGATCGGCGTCTTACCGTCACTAACAAAGTCAGTAATTTTGACAGCGAGACCACATTTCCATCAAACGAACTTCAATCGCTATATGTTGACCCTAATGCGAGAAAGATGCTCGCTGCCGAAATCCAAAACGTCTTCGGAAGAGCAATTTGGTTGGACAATACTCGCGGGGACTCTCTTTGTCTTCGCGTTGGCCACGGACCAGACATGCCTTCGGCAGAGGATCGTCTGGAACCGACAAAGATGCGAGAGTTCCGGATAATTGAAGATGAGGGCGATGGATTCAAATCGTACGTCGCAATCTGTTTAACGCTATTACTTGGACGGCGACCTGTGGTACTCATCGACGAACCAGAGATGTGTCTCCATCCACCGCAGGCATATGCACTGGGGAGGTTCATAGGGAAGCACGGAGTATCTACTGATCGTGCAACCTTTGTAGCAACTCATAGCAGTCACGTGCTGAGGGGTATAATTGAAGAATCGGAGCAGCTTGAGATTATTCGTCTGTCACGGATTGGGGCTCAATTCGTCGGTCGCCGCGTCTCGAAGGAAATGCTCAAAGCGTCTGTTGAGAAGCCGAGTACGAAGGCTGAAAGTGTCCTTGATGGGTTATTTGCTGAAGCAGTCACCGTGGTGGAATCAGAAGGAGATCGGCTCGTATACGGAACTGTGTGGGACAAGATTGCAAGCGACTTCCGTCACGACATTCACTTTGTTTCCGTCGGTGGACTCGGCGGTATCGCTGATCCGTGTGCACTCTATCGCAATCTAAAGATACCAGTCTGCGTAGCGGCGGATCTTGATGTGGTACGCGAATTGGGAACATTCGAAAGTATCATGAAGGCGGTCGCTCCTGCCGATGTTGCAAAAGAACTGATCGAAGAATGCCGTCGAATTATCAGCGAGGTAAAGGCACTTGGGCCGATTTTCGATGAAAGCACAACTCGCAAAGAGTTGATGGAAATTATGAAGGAGACTTTTGATTGGCAAGATGCGAGCCAAATTCAGCGGATTCGAGGCAAACTTTCCGATTTAAGTAACGGGCTATCACAAACCTCGCGATTGAAAAGTGGTTTGAACAGCCTAAAAGATAAACACATTTATCCGGACTTAGTTGCATTTTTAAGTCGATGCAGAAGTGTCGGAGTGTTTCTTGTTCCTGTGGGCGAACTGGAAGATTGGGTGCCTGATTTGGTTGATACTGGTCCAAGCAAAAAGAAGAAGGCCGAGTGGGCGAATTACGCTGCGAATCAGATCCGCGCATCAGCGTCACGGCGAAACGATATCTGGGAATTTCTGAGGCAAATTGCCACTTTTCAGCGAGACGAAGGTGCAAGATTAGCTGGCTATCCAACATAGTTTTAGTACCACTCGACCAACACGATTAATGTGCGGTCAATCAGCCCCTTTCGCGGTAACGCGGACTTATCTTCTTAAGATGGACCGCGATGTATCTACGGGAAAAGAAAAGGTCAGGAGCCGTTTTTGTTGGCTAGGCAAAAATAGGCGGGTAGATTGCAGTAAGCTCACGCCTTAATCTTTCCGTGATTGTAGTCCGTTCGATGCCTAGACCGCAACGAGCGGATGCTGCAGGGGAGATTTACAACGTCGTCAATAGAGGCAACGGGCGATTGACTATCTTTCACAAGGATGCTGACTACGAGGCGTTTGAGCGAGTTCTCTGATGAATGACTCGAAAAGTAGCCAGTCAGTTTGTTTGGTTTTCGATGGATGCCAAACCACTGGCATATGGTCCTTAGCCCGCGAGAAGATGGAGCACTCAGTCGCCTCATATTTGGGTGACGATGACGCATACCGCCCGGCACCACGCTCATTATCACACAACTGGTAGTGGGCATCTTTATCAAGGTCGATTCAAGAGCATCCCGGTCCAGAGTGACGGACACTTTTTTTGTGTTACGTCGCTATGTTGAACGCAATACGCTGGCAGCAGGACTGGTTAGCAATGCTGAGCAGTGGCTATTTGGCAGTGATGTAATTGGCTTGGCGGAAGTTGTGGAATTAAGCTGGCAAGTTGGCCATCGCCAAGGTTGCCCAATTGGCTAGAACGTGTCAACCGACCGGTCAGTGTGAAGGAACAGCAGCAGCTTAGTACAGCAATACAACGCAGTCAGCCTTTGGGGAACGACGGATGGGGCGAGTCAACGGCGCGAAAGTACCATCTGGAATCAACCTTAAGGAAACGTAGCCGACCACGCAAACTTCCCCAAACTATCAAATAGCCTCCTGACCCCTTTTCCAAACTGACCCCTTTTCCAAACTGCAGCCTGGTTGCTGGCCAATCGAATCGTGTCGACGAGCATCGCAGTCGTTTTCGCAAGCAACGCTATCACCTCCGTCAAGCCGCGCGAAAATGCGACAACAATTCGTCTCGTAACAGTATATCGACGACAAGCGCCAAAGCTTCCACACGCAACACCTCACTTTGGTTTGTCTTTAAATTTTTCAAACAACCACATGCTATCTTTAACATTTTGCTTGAGTGCATCTACAGAGGAGTACAGTCCTGGCTCTCCATTTATTTGAACCGTTTTAGGGAATTGTTTCAGCAACGCGAGCTGATCGGCCTCGGTAGGCCGTGACTTGTATCGTTGCACGCAAGCGATCTCGCCTAACTTGTCAATCTGAACCAGAGAGAAACGAGGCGCGAATTTGCGTTTTAGACCCTCTGGATAATCGAGATTTTCAATTAAATTATATGCTTCTTCAATTGTCATGTTATTCAAGTCCTAAATCTTCTCGTGTAACGCGTCTCGTCTTCAAGCGAATGTCTTTCATACTGTCAATGAAAATCTTTTCTGCTCTTGCCCATTCTCCAGAACCTTTTCCACTAACTTGTTTCGTCGGGATATTGTCCATCACCTGTAGAATTTGATCTGCATTTCGCATTTCACTGTAGATGTGCTTCCAAAGTAAGCGAGGATCCTTCGCGAGTTGGGGATTGTTAATGGGCTTTCCTCCAACTGCCGCTGCAACGTCACCTAAGATTTCCGGAGAACCTCTACCAAGAACGAGAATTCTCGGTCCGGTGAATGGAACGTTTCTTTCTGCCGCTTGTCCGTACCCCTCGGCTATAGTCTCCCATGGTGCTCTGGTCTCAGGGATGCGAATTGATGGGGGGGATTTTAGCGTCATTCGCCCCATTCCAAATCCTATCACTGCGCACGCACTGCGAATAGTCTTGACTACTAAATCATCACCGTTGGCGATTGCAAGCGCCGCGGCGCCAATGCCGAAAATACCTGAGAAATACCTTACCCAAACTGTCTGAGACGCGCCAAGAAAGCCAAGGACGGCACCCGCGCCTGCGCCGATTTGAGCTTGTTGAACGGCCGTCGCGTGGGCGCCTTCGACTGTTCCTGTTCTGTACAAGCCCTCGACGAAGCCACACGCGTATCCTAAAGCTCCCCCGGCTGCGGCAACTGTTGCAGAGCGTTCAACTTGCTCACCAAATTTCTGACCGAATACGTATTCACCAAGAGCCGCCAATCCGCTCGGGTCAATGTATAAAGTTGGATTGTTCCCAACGTAAGCATTCAAATTCACTTGCCCGCCGGCGAAGCTGATGGGGTCTTCGGAGGTGAAGCGGCCGGTGGTGGGGGAGTAGAAGCGGGCGCGGTAGTAGTAGAGGCCGAGCTGGCTGTCCCATTCGCGAGCGGTGTATTTATAACGGTCGCCGGATTGAACGGAAGTCTCGGAAAGGATGTTGCCAAAGCTCTCGTAGTCGATGGTGTCAACGATAGTGCCGACACTGTTGAGAATGTTGCGGACGCTGCCTAGGTGGTCAGTCAAATACCATGAGGTGCCTTCGCCGGGACGATAACGGGCTAGGGGCTGGTCGATCTCGTCGCCGAATAAGTAACGGGCGGTTACGTTGCCGGCGGAATCGGCGTCGAACCAGACGTCCATGCCGTCGTAGACAAAATACTCTGACGTTGCGGCAGCAGGGCCGACTCCGTCAGTGTCAACGGTGCGAGCTATGCGACGGCCTAGAGCGTCGTAACGATAGTCGACGGTCGATAGTACTGTGCCGGTAGATGTCACTCGCTGGGCATTGGTGAGGTGGTTGATGTGATCGTACTTGTAGAGATCGTGAATGTCGGTGGCGATCTCGCGGCGGTCGATCAAGTTTCCTTCGGCATCGTATTTGTATTCATAACGAGAGTCGGAGAGCAAACGATTGTTGGTGCCAATTAATTGCGAGGTGAGCTGCGAGGAGGAAGTGCGATTGGCGGTGGCGTCGTAGGTGTAGGTTTCATCGGGAACGCCGCCAAAAAGGTGCTTGGCGGAAAGTAACTGACCGGTGGGGTCGTATTGGTAATCGGTCTCCTTGCCGTCGATGATCAACTTGGTGAGCTGATCGGCAGTGTCCCATTCGGTGTCGAACTCGGCCAAGACAGCATCAACAGCAGAGAGATGTGAGATCTTTTCACTGCGGCCAGCGATGTCGTAAGTGCGATGTGTCTTGCTGACAAGTTGAGTCAGACCGGCATCGGAGTAACGAAGCATGTCAGTTAACTGGCCGCGACCGTTGTAGCTCATCTTGACGCTGGCGGGTGTGACGGCTGGTAAAACGCCGGTTCCAGACCAAGTGAGCGTTGATAACAGATCGCGAGGGTCATAGGTCGAGTCGACGCGAACTCCGTCGCTGTCTTGCACTCGAGTTCGATTGCCGGCCACGTCCCAGGTGTTGGTTAGGACTACAGGCCGCACGTTGGCTGTGCCAGCATTGTCGGCAGTTAACATCCGGCTGTTGAGGTCATAAGTAAACGCGAGCCTGCTGTCGGAGTCGCGAACGCTTATCAGATTGTTACTGCGGTCGTATTGACGGGTGATGGTATCGATTGTCGAACCGCCCACGTCTTGCCACTGGACGGTGGTGTTGCGATTGCGAGAGTCGTATCCATAGACCATCTTGCGTCCCAAGCGGTCGGTGTGAACCGCCAAATTACCGCGACGATCGGTGCTGCCGGCGATGGCATCGTCGTAGGTGAATGACTCGGCGGCACCCAGCGGATCGGTCCAAACGACAACACGGTTCATGTTGTCGTAGGTCCACCGGGTCGTGTTCTGCGACGCGTCGGTTAGGGACAGCAGGTTGCTCATCGCATCGTAACTGAATGAAGTCACCGCGCCGCGAGGATCGGTGCTAGTTATAAGCCGATCAAGATCATCGTAAGTGGCGAGTGTGGTGCGACCGAGCGGGTCGATGGCTTTGGTTTGGTTGCCAACTGCGTCGAATTCAAACTGGTTGATGCCGCCATCGGGATTCGTGCGACTTGACAAGTGTCCTCGCGAATCGTAAGTGAACAAGGTGTTTGAGCCGACTTGATCGGTGTAACTTAGGATGCGTTCCATACCGTCGTAAGAAAACTTTTCACTAAAGCCGAGCGCATCGGTACTCAACACCAATCGGTTTCGACCGTCGTACAAATGACTGCTCACGTTGCCGCGAGGATCGGTAAAGAGAGCCGGGTTACCTGTCGCGTCGTAGCCCCACTGATAGACGTTCTGCATGGGATCGATCATCTTCGTCAGTTGATGAGCGTCGTCGTAGAAGAACTGCGCCACTTCGCCGCGAGGACCTGTCGCTCGCGTGACGTTGTTAAATGCGTCGTAGTTGAACTTGATTAATGAGCCATCAGGCAGTTGTTCGCTCGTCCGTCGAAATCCTAAGTCGTAGGTGTAGTTTGTAACGAATCCAGCACCATCAATCTCTTGAAATAAAAGTCCGTGTGGGTCGAAGGTGTACTGAGTTGTACCGCCAGCAGCATTGACAACTTTTGTAAGTTGATGATTGCGGTCGTATTCATAATGCGTCTTATTGCCAAGGGAATCGAACTTGTCGACTGCTCGACCTAGCTTGTCATAAATTGTTCTGGATACTCCTCCCATAGGATCAGTGACTTCATCGATTCGGCCGTTAGCGTCATAGTGGTATTTGGTAACACGTCCTAGGGCGTCTGTTTCTTCAATGAGTACATCGTAAAGAAAAACTCGCACAGCCATGAGCTGTCGATCGTCGGACTCAGCAGCCTGAATGCGGGCGCCTGCAGGAGCGGGCTTGACGAGGGCGACGGCGGTGACTCGATTGGCTGCGTCGCGATCAAATTGATAAGTGACTCCTTCTTCGTCGGTCATTCCGACCATTTCACCCCAGTTATTCAGGTCGACAGCCCGGAAGGTGCCGTCGGGGTTGGTGATGCGCGAAGCGGAATCAAATTCGCCAAAATCAAACGTCCATGTTTTACCAGCAGGGTTGGTCAGCGAAGTCGTTCGGCCGACGGAATCTACGATCAACGTGTACGTACGTCCCAGTTGGTCTGTTGTCTTAACAAGGTTGCCACGATCGTCGTACTCAAATGTAATCTGCTTACCGGCCGGATCCGTGCTCGACGTCCGATCATTACTGGCGTTGTAAGTGGTCTTCCAAATGTTACCAATTGGATCGATCACTTGAGTTACGTTACTTAGACCGTCGTAGGTGACTTCAGTGACGCCGCCGTTATAGTCGATCAATCGAATGGGCTTGTCATCTTGATTGAAGACGGCTCCAAAAACATTCCCTTCTGGATCGGTCATTCGAGTCACATTGCCACGATCATCGAAGACTAGTACGGATTCACTGCCGCTGGGATCGGCTACCACTTCGGTGTTGTTTTCGATGTCATAATCGTGAGTCTCGGTGTTTCCAAGGGCATCGGCCAAACCGATCATGCGATGGTCCGCATCGTAAGTCAGCTTCATCACTTCGAAGCCGCGCGGGTCAACGATCGACTTGAGGAAGTGAGCTGGATCAGCCAGATAGCTCATGCTCGTTATATTGCCGACTTGATCTTCGAAGGAGACCAAGTCACCGGCGCTGTTGTAACGGTATCGAAGGACATTGCCTTCCGGATCGGTAATTGACGTTATTCTGTTTTGGCTATCGCGAGTCCAAGCGACCTTGGGTCCGAGACTGGAAAAGATTCCGTCTTCGGTGAATGTCAGTTGAACACCATTGCGATCGGTGGCGCTCTCAAGTTGCAGATCGGAAAACTGGTTGTAGATCAGACGAATTTGATCTTTGCTGACCAGTGTATAATGGTCCGGGTTATAAGGCAGATTGAGGAGATAAAGACCAAAGGCTCCATTGGTATTTTGCGACAGCGGAGTGTTATCAACTTCCAATTGATATTTAACGCCAGGATCAGGCGTGAAGCGTGGCGTCCAAATCGTTCCTAGCAGACCGCCCACCGGCACTGGATCGAAGGTAAATCCGACGCGGCGACCATCGGGCGCGTTCATGTAGACGCGAGTGCCGATGCGAAAAGGATTGGCGGTTAGTGGGCCACCGCCAGCTAGTTCCGAAGGGCTCGGTCGGACACTTTCGCGAATTCGAGGATTGGTGATCGACATTCGCCATCCGTAGCCGAAATCGCCAATGAAGTTGGCATCCAGCGTGTCATAAGATCGCTGGATACTGATTGGAATCCCTGCGACATTAACGTCCAAATCCGAGAAACCTGCTCGACATTCGGTGCAGCTTTTCTGCATTGCATCGTAGTGATAGTTTCCGATCTTGGCTTGTGATTCGACGGATAGTTCGATGATGGAAGCGCTTTGCGCGCCGTTGGTGTCTTGGGCGAGGGCGCGGATTTGGTAGGTGTCATTGGCGAGCATCGTTGGGTCGAAGATGCCAAGCGGGCCGCTGGTGATGCCGTTGCCACCAGTAGTGTTAATTGGGCCAGGTCGGAATTGACGGCGGGCAAAGGTGGTCCATTGATCGGTGCCAGCTAACGAGTACTGCAGCTCAAAGTACTCGAGGTTGCGGTCGGTGATCGTGCCGATGATGTCGGTCAAGTAAGAAACGGTTGAACCACTGGCTGGCGCGGTCAGTTGAATGAGAGGTGGTTCAGTGTCGGTGGCGTCTAGGACGCGCAACGCGGGATCGGCGGATACGGTGGCGATGTTGCCAGCTCGATCGGTGGCGGTGGCGATGAGGTTGGGAATGCCGCTAGCGGTGGCGGTGTATGAAAAACTGCCATTGAGATCGAGAGTTACTACCTGCCCGTCGATAGAGAGTGATACCGAATCGACTCCGCTGGCATCGTAGGCTCGTACGTCGATGCGAGTGCTTTCGTCGACGTTGATAGTGGCTCGTTCGAGGCGAATGGATACTGTAGGAGCGCGACGATCGGGGACTACGGACAAGTCATACGTTTGATCGGTAAGGCCACCCCGTTCATCGGTGGCTCGGACGGTTACTTTGTAATTGCCGATGTCGGCAGCGCGAGGTTGCCACGTGATGGCACCGCTGCGTGGGTCGATCATCATTCCATTAAGTCCAGATGTTGGACCAGCAAAGAGTGAATAAGTTACGGAGTCTTCAAGATCAGTAGCCAGCGCGTTGTAACGATAAGGGTCACCGACCATGATCGATTTAATGGGAGTGCTCGAAAAGGTCGGCAGGGTGTTGGCACGGCGGACATCGATGGCAAACGTTTGAGTTGCAAAAAGACCTTGCGTATCGGACGCTTTAAGTTGCACCCGCTGTGAACCGATTTGCGAAACCGTGGGTTTCCAGAAGATGACGCCGGTCTGGGCATTGATGGTCATGCCGGTCGGAGCGAAGGCTAATGAATAGGTCAACGGGGCTTGGTCGGGGTCGATGGCGATAGCTGTGTAACGATAGTCTTGATCAACTGACGCGATTCGGATTGGAGTCGAAGAGAACTGTGGGCCGAGGTCGGGTCGCTGTTGGATCGCTTCGACCGTGAACGATTGAGCGGCGACTCCGCCACTGGGGTTGGTGACGGAAAGTCGAACGGCTTGCGGGCCGGTCTGAGTTGCTTGAGGGAGCCAAGTGACGCGACCTGTAGAACTGATCGTCATTCCTAAGGGAGCTTGTAGTAGTTGAAACTGCAGGGAAGCTTTGTTCGAGTCGGAGACGGCGACTGAGTAGACGTAGGTCAGGCCAACGTAAGCGACTACGGGCGGTGTGGAGGTAATGACCGGCGCTGTGCGCGTGGGAGTCGTGCCAACGAACAAAGTGAAATCTTGCATTGCGAGGCCACCGCGCGAATCGCTGGCGGTGATCGAGATCGGATAAGCTCCGGCAGGTATGTTGGGTAGTCTTACCAGCCCATTGACTGAGTTGATGGTCATGCCGACTGGGGCTTGGGACAAGGAGTAAACAATCGCGTCGCCGTCGAGATCGCGAGCAGAGGCTGTATATAGATATGTGGTTAGCGGTGCAGCGGTGATGACAGGCGTAGTGGTGAACACGGGCGGCCGGTTGATTCGGCTGGACGCGACGTTTAACGCAAACGTCTGAATGGCTTCGCCGCCGCGGGCATCTTGCACTTTGATGCTAACGGTATGCGTTGAGACATCGGCGGCTCGCGGGGTCCACATGATCAAGCCGGTAACGCTGTCGATGGTCATACCGGTTGGGGCAGCGAGCAGTTGATAAGTCAAGACGGATGGACCATCAGGATCGACGGTAGTTACCGCATAGCGATAAGGTCGGTTGACAGTAGCTTCGATTGAGGGAGCGGATGTGAACTGAGGAGGCCTGTTGACGCGGGTTAGCACGGTTACTTGGGTTGCAAAACGATCGCGGAGGGGATCATCAAAGGCGAGCGCCGAAGAAGTCGACGATTGATCCTTTCCAAGTCCAGTAGTCGGTATTTTTGAATTGAACAATACAAGTGGAAGGCCGCTATCGGTGCGTTGATCGGGGTTGAGCAAATCGACTCGAGTGGGATCGATGGCATCAAAGCGGACGGCGGTGTTGGGGTCAATCGCATCGGAAGCTAAATTCTTGACGCGCATGTCGACGGCCAATCGATTGGTGGCTCGATTGAATGTCGTACCGGTGAATTGCACTTGGGTAGTTGATGTTTTATCGACACCTGAAGTATTGATGAATCCGGTAGAGTCATCGGCAACACCGGTGACGGTGATCGATGTCGCAGTGAGTTGACCGATGGAATCGATGGCAGTTACGGTGAACGACTGGTTTCCGGTGATGATCGAGATGGGGGCGATGAAGTTGCCGCTGGTATCAAAGGCTTCGACGCGAGTGCCATCAACTAGAACTTCAACGATCACGGAACCAGGAACAGAGGGTCGAGCTGTACCGACTAGGACGCGTTTGCCAAGAGGCAAATTTTCGTTGGAAGTGGGCGATTGGATGACGATGGTTGGCAGTGAGGCGGACCAGACAACGGAGGCGACTTGAGTTCGACCGGCTGCGGTGGCGGTGACGTTGTCTGTTCCGGCGACTGAACCAGTAAATTGAAAAGTGGCTCGGCCGGTTGTGTCGGTGAAGCTGAATCCGTGAGTCGGATTCTTTCCATTCACGGCGAATTCAACCCGCACACCGCTGAGAGGATTGCCTTGCAGATCGACTATATTGGCAGTCATCGTTTGCTGCGTGTTGAGCGGCAAGGTAATGGTACTGGGCGAGAGTGATAGGCTGGCAACGCGAGTTAATGGAGCAAGGCTTGTTCCACCGAAATAGCCGTACGATTCGACTTCTCTAAAGCCATAGATGGAGACGCCAAAGGGTGTGTCGGCGGTAAAGTGGTGTGAACCGACGCCGATGGGAATTTGAGCACCTGCGAAACCGCTTGTGCCGATGGTGGTGAAGGCGGAGCTTGGGATTGGTTGGCCGTCGCGCTGAACACTTGAAATGGCAGCTACAGGTACGACGAGGTTCGCGTAGTTGATATCGAAATTAGTAACTGGAGTACTAAGTGTGTAGTCTGATTGGAATTGCTCGGTGGGTGGGACGAGCATCATGAACGGGTCGCTGGGCACGTTGTCAAAAGTCTGGCCGTTTGCGTACTGGGCGACAAGAGCGGGTTGCGATGTGGTAATTGAAGACGTTGTGGTGAGAATCGCTTCGTAGAATTTCCCTGCGGCGAGGGTGGCGATGAGTGTCCCGTTGATGCGAACTTGAGTGTTGTCCAATTGTGCGAGGATGCGGAAGGTGTCACCGCGAGTGCGAGTTGCTAGAGGCTGGGTGATAAAGTGCTTGCCCCAAGTATCGGTCGACGGTAATTGCTCGATGAGATGGTCGGCGGCTTCGAAAGTTGCTGGCACAAATGCAGCGGTGTTACCGCCGTAGAGTGAAATCGGCTTGTCGGAGTTGACAAGGGTTCCCGTCAAGTCAACGATGCCGGAGATGTTATTGGGCTGAGTGTCGGCGTGGAGTGTGTAAGCTTGACCGGCGTTAAGTGTTATTGTGAACGGGGTGCCGGCTGGACGAGATTGTGCGGTAACAGTCGGTGTAATAGTGACGTTGGTGTTATCGGCTGTACCGACGATGGTCAAGTTTGTGCCACCGCCTCCGCCGAGGTTCACTGTATTTCCATAACCAAGCACGACGTAGTTGCGCCCAATCGCGTCGACGGGTAAAGCAGTATAACCATCGGTTGATGCAGTCAATTGATTGAGGCCATAGATTGCAACTTCATCAATGGCGGTAACGAGAATGCCTTTGTTCTGCGTTTGGTCGGGTGTAAAGATTTCGACTTCAGGCGGCAGTGCAATGGTAGTTGTCTGCCCAGCCAGCACGTCATACGAGAAGAACTTGTCGCCCGCGATTTGAACGGTTCCAGACGTGTTGACTGGCGAAGTGATGGAGAGCGAATAATTCGGAGTGCTTGTGCCGAGCAGGCCGAGCAGATTGCGTGGGAATCCGAGGTAGAAACGAGTACCAAGACTGTCCGTTCCGCCGAGCGATGGTGAACTAGCATCTTGCAAGCGGAACGCAAAGGGTCCCAAGGCATCGAGGGCTGAGGGGTCGGTGGAAGACGTTTGAACGATGGCGCGATACGTGCCTTTTTGAACAAGGGTGAGCAAGCTGTCTTTGATGACACTATCGATCACTGTTGTTCCATCGGGAGCAATGATGGTCACGCCGAGAGTGCTGTTGCTTGATTCGATAACATCGAGCAGGATGGGCGTGTTGGCCCCGGCGACAAACTCGAAAACTTTGGATTCACCCGGTACAAGACTGCCCGTGATGTTTTCGTTGAGCACAGCGGGCTGGATGACTTGGGGTGGGATGTCCCAGAGCTGGAAGCTGTAATTGTTGAGCGACGGCGAGCCGAGGGCCGCACGGGCTGTTAGCGTATAGGTTCCCGTTTGTGGCAGGACAAATTCACGATCGAGAATGGGTTCGGCGCCGGAGTAATTGTCCTACAGCAGCGTGCCGTCGGGTGCGCCAAGAGTGACTTGCAGTTCACCGCTTGCAACAGTAAGAAAGTCTAAGAAGACATTTTGATTGGCAGTGGCGCTAAACGTCCAGCGATCTTTGGCACCGGGGACTTCGATAGCTCCAGATACAGGCTGCCTGTAACCGATCGAGCGTACGTCATCGGGCGGAACATCATATACGCGGAACGAATAGGTCGGCAGCTGGGCACCATTAAAATCCGCTTTGACAACGATGCGATACTGACCATCGAGGGGCAGTGTTACACCTTGATCAACGCGGAACTCGACCGTTGAACTTTTCTCGCTGATGTTGCTTCCATCAGGCGAGAAAATGGTAAAGACTGTATCGCCACCGAAAACGGTATTCAATGAAAGGACGTCCAAGTAAACACTTTTTCCTGCTTGACCGGTGAAGGTCCATTCATCTTGGGCTCCTGGTGTTTCGATGGCTCCCGAATTGGGTTGACCCAAGACAACCGGTTTTACGTCAGGTAACGGGACATCGAAGATTTGAAATTGATAAGACGGCGTTGCGGCGGAAGCTAACCGAAGGGTGTACGAACCGGTCTGCGGTAAAGGGATCGTGCCCGAGTTATGAACGAAGACGCGAGGATCGTCGCGGGTGTAGAGCAAGCTGCCGTCGGGTGCAAAGAGACTGGACTGCAAGCCACCTTCACTGAGCAGTTGAAAGTTGACGTAGATTTTTTGTCCAGCAGTGCCGCTGAAGGTGTAGTCGTCGATAGCGCCCGGTGTGGCAATGTTTGATGTTTGAACTTGGCCGATGGTGTACAAACCGCCCGGATCAGCGATGCCTTGTGGGTTGGTGTTGGTGGATGCGAGCCGGAAGCTGCTGGGGGCTCTTGTCGCAGTATTGGACCCGAGCCCGTTGAGCGAGTAGACGTAGACGCGGTCATCGACTGAATCGACGACCCACATGCTGTCGCCTGAGGCGTTGATCGTTAAGCCTGTCGGATCGGCGTTCTCTGGATCGAGTCGCCACGAATTGAGCAGCTTGCCAGCGAGGTCATAGATAAAGACTTTGTCGCTGGCTGAATCGACTACCCACAGGAACTCACCGTCGGTTGTGATCCCACTTGGGTTTTGATTTTGTGAGTCGAGTGTAAATTGGCTGGTCTTGGCTTGGGATCCGCTGCGACGCAAAGCGGCATCGTCGTAACGCTGGACGCGATTGGTTGAATCGTCAACGATCCAAATGGTCTGGCCATCGGTGGCAATGCCTTCGGGTTTGGTCAAGCCGGTGGCGGTCCATGAACCTAAGAGTTTTTCTTGTTCGCTATCCGTCACGTAGATTCGTTTGTTCGTACCTTCGTCGCTGAGTATCCACAGCGGATTGCCTTTGAGTGTTGTTGTGATATCACGTGCATTCAAAGTCGACGAGACTTTGAACTGGCCGATCGAATAACCCGCGGATGTGTATCGATAAGTCAAGTCATTGGTGTCAACAACATAGAACTTGGTTGCGGGGGCGGCGATGGGTGAAGCGAGTCGCGAGGATACGACGGCTGCGACCGACGCGGGGCTGGTAAGGATGATCTCCATCCGGCGTACACCAGTCGCATTCAAAATGACTTTTTGAAAACTTTTGCTTCCCAAATTTGAGGCTGCGGTATCACTGATCAGTGCTCCATCGGAAGCATACAGTCGCACTCGTGATCCGCTCGAGGTCACGTTGTATAAGTGGACTTCATCCATCTGCACAGCAGAGCGGAAAGCGAAGGTCAACGTCCCACTAGTAAGTTTTAAATAATCATCGTCATCATCGTCGTCGCCGTCGTGATCATCATCATCATGTTCATCATCATCCTTCTCTGCTATCGCCAAGACATTTTTGAGCGGCGAGTTCGAGTCGATGATCGTCGCGATTGTGTCGTTGCGGTTAGTGGAAACGGTAATACCAAGTGAGCCGAATTGGTTGACAACCTTGTCGCCGTTTTTGAGAGGTGTGCTATCGGCGGCTCGTTCGAAGTCGATTGTCGGTAAGGTGATGCTCTTTTCAGGCTGCACTGAGACACTGATCGTATTGGAGACCCAAGCGGTATCGAATGGCGACCGTGCAGCGACTTCGGCGTACTGGAAATAACCGTTGGTTTGCAACGTTTGGCCGCGACCATAGCCCGGCTGAAAGCCATCGGCGGCTAGATAAGTACCGCTTGAAAAGACCGAGGGATCCTCGGTTTGGTAGACGCTGTCGTTCAAGCGAATGTAATCAATCGTCAGATTGCGATCGATTTTTCTAACTCTGTCATATAGATCGTTGGTAAAGGCAATGCAAATCTGGTCGGGGGTGATGATGCGAGAAGATCGATATTCGTAGTCGGTGAACGCTGTCTTGGCGGTATATGTTTTGACAGTGCGGCCGTCGATGAGCAGATTAAAACGTTCATCGCCTTGATCTCCGCGGGCGCGGATGACAAGCCGTGTTCCGTCGTTGGCGTCGGAGTCATATTGAAAGTAACCGTTGGCGTGCAACCATTCGCTTTTACGAAGGCCAGGTTTCACTCCGTCGGACGATTGCCATGTTCCAGTCGAGTAAACATCGGGGGCTTCTGTTTGATAGACTTTTCCGTCGATCATCATGTAATCGACAATCAGGTTGTTATCGATACCTCGTGTGGCATCGTAAAGATCGTTGGTAAAGCGAACTTTGATTTGATTGGGGGCAACAGGCTTGGTGGTTGCGTAACGAAAAGTTTGAAAGTCGGTCGTTGTGACGAAGCTTTGCACGAGTTGGTCGTCGATTAACAAGTCAAAGCGTTCGCCTCCTTCGTCACCACGAGCTTGGATCTGTACCAGTGATCCGATTGAAGGTGCATAGCGAGGTCCATCGTAGTCTTCGTCAAAAGCATGAGCGCGAACGGAGTACGTGCCTTGACGCGAATAGGTATGCGTGGCTGAATTGGGATTACCGGCGATAAGTTGATGCTTGCTTCCATCGCCCCAGTCGACCAACCAACCTTGAATGGTATCGTTGCCAGGATCTGAGGCCGCCAAAGAGAGCGTGAATAACTCGTTAGCATTGACCTTTGCATTGCCTGCGATCGTAAGCTTGGGAATGACGTTTTCAACAGCGAGGCTGAGTGGTTTAGCGGCAAAAACACTGGCGCCTTGGCGGGCGAAGGCTCGAATGGTTGTTGCGCTTGGTCCGTCGGTGAACACATGATCGGCACGTGACGATTGAGCTGGTAGGGTGGATACGTTGCCATCGCCCCAGTTGACTGTCCAACCATCGGTGTTGGCCAGGCCGGTTAGGTTTAATACGTACTTATCACCTTCGCGAGTCGTCGGTGCTCCCGAGGTTTGAACGGTTCCGCCGGGGACTTGATCGCTGCAAAAAGTGATATCGCTGATGCCAGCTGAACCAGTGAATTGAATTTCCAATCGACGGACAGCTAAGGCGTTCGGCGATACGTTTTGATAGAGCTTGCTGTCGTCGCCGGTTACTTTTGATTCGCCGATCAACGTTGATGCGCGATCGTACCAACGGACGGTTGCGAACTGGCCGCGGGGGATTTTGAATAGCCGCAATTGATCGATGCGGACGGTTGAATCGAACGAGAAGTTGACGGTGCCACCGCCGCTGTACGAATTGGGGGTCGATGAGGATGGATTGTCGGCGATGGCTAAAAGGCTGTCCGAGTTACCGCCGAGTGTGGTGTTTATGACAATGAGAGGATGCTTTGCAGCGTCATTCGTTGTGATATGGACGCCCCAGCTGGACCACGGGTCGGCGATCTTCGCTCCGGTGGTGATCCCATTGCCGGAAGCATCGGTATCGAAATCGATGATCGGCAAGCATGCGCTGCCACTGGTATTTTGCTGGACGGTGACGACGATCGCTTTTGTCACGATCGCACCATCGTCGTCCCTTACTGTGATGATCACGGTGAATGAGCCAGCGGATGCGTAGGTGTGCGTCAGTGCGAGCTTGGCGGTTGTCGGCGTTCCTACTTTGCCTGCGACGTAATCGGTGATGACTGCGGGTAATTCGCCTGTGGCATCACCCCAGTCGACAAATGCGGTGAAGGTTTCGACGCTACCGCTGATTGAGTTGAACCCCGGATCGGAAATTGCGATCGAGCTGATCCTCAGTGGCTGACCGGCTGTCGCTGTTGCACTTGTTGCCGTAACACTGGGCGGAAGGTTTGCGATCGAAGCGGTAGTTGTGGAAGTTGTCGCGTCGGTACCATCGCTGACGGTGACTTGAACGTTGTAGAGTCCATTGTCGGGAAAGGTATGCGACGTCGTGAATTGAAACTGGCTAGCCACACGTGTCGGCAGAACCGTCGATGTTGTGCCATCGCCCCACTTGATGGAAGCGGTTAGGTTGCCTTGGATAAGAGTGTCTTGGAAGCCGGGGTCGGTCGCGGTGAATTGGAAGGGTGTGTTCGTTCCTTCGTTTGTGGAAATCGCAGGCAGAATGCCGAGAACGGGAGGAACGTTCTGAACCTGTAAAATTGTTGACTGCGTTGCAACAGGTGCGTTGTTGTTATCGTTGACGGTGACTGTGACTGTAAAATTTTCATGGGTCGCATAGACGTGGGAAGTAGAAAAGCGTTCGATTGGGAATGCATCGTTGCCAACGACGTTGGTGGTCTTTCCATCGCCCCACTGAATGGTTGCGGTGTAGTTCGTTCCAAAGGTGTAGTGAGTTAACTGTGCATTAAAAGATACAGAGGTACCTTCTTGCGTTACCAAGGCTTGCGGCAAGTCCAATCGAAGTTGACGGGAAACGTTTACCACTGCAAAGAAATCTTGGCCGCCATCGAGCAAGTTACCGGCGAGGTCGCGAAGGCCGTTGGTTTGGCTGGCACCTAGCACGAGCACTTTGTAGATCGATCCGGCAGCGTGGGCTGGGTCGGTTAGGGATGTGGGATCAATGGTCAGTGTGGCAAGATTGGTCGTTGTGTTGTAGTTGACTGAGGTGATGGGGAAGAGAATGTCATCTCCGGTACCGCGGTTGTCGACTCCGTCAGGACCTAAGTTATAGAATCGATAAGAACGTGGGTTGTTAGCTGATCCAGATGTGCTTGCACTGGTAACTTGCATTGCTTCGGAGAATTTTACAATCACAGTGCCAAGTGTTGCAGAAGCGTTCTCGTTCGTGTTCAAAGTGACAGTGGGCAAGGGTGAAACCAACATCGCAGTTGGCGTTGTTGTGTCGGCGACGAGGGGTGTGAGAGCCTGCGCTTTGCCACTGAACGCGGCAGCGATATCGAGAATTGGATCTGGAGCGGTAAAAGCTCCGAGTGCGAGTTTTGTAGGTCCGCCCATGCTGGCTACGTTTGTCACGGATCTCGTGAATGAATCTCCACCCGTGCCGTTATAGACAATGATGGTCGATAGACCTGAGTCGCTTATGACGATGTCAGTCAGATTGTCGCCGTCGACATCACCGAGTGCTACGTCCGTAGGATTACCAAAAGCGCCCGTCAACTTGGTGACGCTGAATGCATCGTTGCGAAGGACATCAGGAGCGATACGGACATTGTCTATCGTTGCAGTCGATTGGCTGGTGTTGGGATTGCCAATGAGATCAAAAACTAAGTTTGCAGTTGTGCCTCGAGTCAGTCGCGAGATGTCAAGCTTGACCTTTGTGCCTTGGATTGTGACACCTGCTGCAGCCGATCGAATTCCTCCAGGAGCGAAGTTGATAAAGGCGGTCGATGAGGGCTGGTGAGTCGGTACTAGGGAACTGGATGAAGTGTTGAGAAGTGAGACTTCGAAGGCGTCGGGTAACTGGCTAGGCGAGTCGCTTCCAAGTCCTAAAGCCACGAGGTCGAACTCGATGCTTTGTGGGTTAGGCGGGATGGTGAAGGATTGTGAGAGCGATGTTAAAAACGATTGATTTTCGGAGAACTGGGCGACGGTCGATTGGGCATTGATGATGCCGGGCGATTCATTGGTTGCCTGGCCAACGAATTGGGTATGCCATCCGTTGAGGCCTTGTGCGAAATCGCCGTTGATGATCGGTGAAGTTGCAAGTGGATCGGGTAACGATTTTAGAACTGCAGCTCCCGATTTTCCGGTAACGACAATTTCGTTTAGACCATCGTTTTCGAAATCGAAAGTCTGAAGAGCTGAGACGGCACCGACGAAACTGGTTAAGGTAAGATCGCTGCGGAGTTGCAGGTCGCTTTGGTTGTTGCCTTCGAAAAAACGCACGGAGCCATCGTCAAAGCCGACTACCAGATCGTTGGCTGGACTGCCGAGCACGTTGCCGCTAGCGACGACGACTGGTCGCGAGCTGCTCGGTGCGCCGGTGGCAAGATAGACGGGCGCTTGAAACTTTCCGTCGTTTGTGCCATAGAGAATGGCGATTTGATTGGCTTGAGGAAGTGGTAGGACGAGATCGATGCGAGTGTCGTTGCCGAGGTTTGCGGTGATTGGCTTGACGGCTGGGTGGGAAGCGGCGTCGATAACTCCGGTGTAGTTAGTTGTAAGGTAGCTTTGCCAATTTGCGCGTCCGTCGCTTGTAAGCATCACGACGCCGGTGGTAGTTTGTAGGACCAGGTCATCGAATGGGTCGTTGTTTAGGAGGGCGGTGGTGGCGCCGAGCACTGGGTTGGTCGCGGAGACTTCGGGTACTTGATAGGTGGTGCGAGTGTCCCAACTGTTTTGATTGTTGTTGGTCGCGACATCGATTCGGCCGTTGCGAGCGACGCTTACCAGGTCCGATGGTCCACCGAGATTGAAGTGGCCTGAACCGAGGTAGATCGATGGACTGGATAGGAGCAGAGTTTGATCCGGAGGTGAAGCTACTGCTAGCATCTGACGAAATTCGAGGCGTTCGATGGTTTGCGATCGAGGTTGCCGCGATCTAGTACTTTGTGATCGACGGCGACTAGCCTTAGAAGCGACATTAGTGCGTGCCAATGCCTTAAGGAAATTGGAATACATGGTTCACGTGGGTGGTATGGAGTTAGCAAGACCAACGCTGACAGTAGGATCCAACCCAACTTAGCGGGAAAGAGCGTAGCGACCCAAGAAGGTGGTTTCAATTAGCGGAAGTCGCTTTTCCGCCAAGTTTTGGAAAATATTCGTAGGTATTAAAGAAAGTGGTTAGAACCCACTATTTTGGTGGGTCGAGATCAAGCAGTTGGATTTGTCAAATCGACTCACTTGGCAACTAACCAGAACGTTCAACCGAAGAAGCATTTGGTAACGCTGCAGTGGCCTTGTTTTTTGTGGGTCGCATCTTGCCGAGTGCGACCATTCGCTGCAGAGTCAACTGCGGTCGCATCCGGCAGAATGCGACTCACAGTGTATTAGCCCTTGTGACAATGGGCGATATTCGGGATACTAGCGGGCTTCAACGCATCCGAAAATTGGCTCAACCCACCCGTTCTAGTGGAGCGGTTGTTTAGGGATTGAGCCCGTCGCTGGTCGACGAAAGGGAAGCTGAGACATCTGTAGAACCTGTTTTTTGCTGGAGTTTCGTTAGGTTATGGCACACTATACTGGCCCAAAAGCCCGCGTTAATCGTCGTTTGAGCATCATGGTTTACGAAAGCGCCGGCGCGGTCCGAGCGATGGAACGTCGCGAAACACCGCCTGGGATGCATCCCCGCGGTCGCCGCACTAGCAACTACGGTACTGCACTCGCCGAAAAGCAAAAAATCAAGCATTACTACGGTCTCGGCGAACGCCAACTGCGTCGTTACTTCGATTCGGCGTCACGCGGTAAGGGAAATACCGGTGCGGATCTGTTGATTATGTGCGAGCGTCGCTTGGACAACGTTGTCCGCCGTGCAGGTTTTACTAAGACTCGTCCACAGTCGCGCCAAGGGATCGTTCACGGTCACTTCCGCGTCAACGGCATTAAAGTTACCAAGCCGAGTTATCAACTGCGAGCTGGCGATGTGGTTGAAGTCAAAGGCCGCGAAAACCTCAAGAATCTTTACCGTGGCGTGATTGCAAACAACTCGCCTCAGCCACTCGATTGGTTGGCACTGGACTCAGAAGGCCTGAAGCTGACCGTGCTTAGCTTGCCAACGGCTAACGATATCAGCTTGCCAGTGAACGCTAACATTGTGGTCGAATTTCTGTCGCGCTAGTCTACGCTTGGTAGACGCGTTGACTATCCTGTTCTTGCAGGGATCTGTTCCTGCAAGAATGCTGCGTAGCGGAAGCCGTCAAGGCTTTCGGAGTTCGAGTTTTGAGCGTTTGCGGCTCAGCGCGCCGCGGCCGAAATGCTTGACGCATTCCGCTACCGAGTTCTGGCCTTCGAAGCCGGAATCTGCATTCAGCGAATGGCATGTAAATTACTGGTAGAAACTGATGCATAGCGATTTGGTAGTACTTGGTGGAGGCCCGGGCGGTTACGCGGCAGCTTTTTTGGCGGCCGACGAAGGCATGGAAGTCACCATTGTCGAAGCCGAAACGAGGCTCGGGGGCACTTGCTTGTTGCGCGGTTGCATTCCTTCGAAAGCGCTGTTGCATGTCGCTCGAGTGATTTCAGAAGTCGATGAGCTTCGAACTGATTGGGGTGTGACCTACGACCAACCTAAAGTCGACATCGACAAAGTTCGTGCACGCAAAGAAAAGGTTATCGCAACGCTCAGCGGTGGACTCGGGCAATTGGCCAAGCGCCGTAACGTTCGCGTCATTCAAGCCAAAGGTGTTTTCGAGAACAGCACCACGTTGCGACTTGAAGGGGACCATGAATCAATCCCTGCGGAACGTCAGTTGACTTTTGGTCACTGCATCCTCGCGACGGGTAGTGTTCCAGCGATGCCGCCAAGTTTCAAGATCGGCAGTGACCGCGTCATGGATTCGACCGGGGCGCTCAACTTGGTAGACATTCCCAAAACGCTGTTGGTTGTCGGCGGCGGTTACATCGGGTTGGAAATGGGTTCGGTTTACGCGAATCTTGGATCGAAGGTTACCGTCGTCGAATTGCTCGACGGGTTGCTGATGGCCGCGGATCGCGATCTTGTAAAGCCGTTGCAAAAACGACTTGAGGGCTTGTTTGAAAAACGCATTTATCTGAATACCAAAGTCGGCTCGATGGCCGAAGTCGACAACCAGATCGAAGTTACTTTTGAAGGTCCTGGCAAATACGGTCACGAGCGTTTTGATCGTGTGCTAGTGAGTGTTGGTCGTCGTCCAGTTAGCCGCGGCATTGGTTTGGAGAATACCCAAGTCGAAGTGACCAAGAGTGGCTTTGCGGTGATCGATTCGCAGCAACGGACCGCTGATCCGCACATCTTTGCCATTGGCGATGTCGCCGGCGAACCGATGCTTGCGCATAAAGCGTCGCATGAAGCCAAGGTTGCCATTGAGGTTCTTTTAGGTGAAGCGGTGACGTTTGACAAAGCTGCGATTCCCGCAGTTGTCTTTACAGATCCCGAGATCGCTTGGGCGGGTTTGACTGAAGACGAAGCCAAGAAGTCGGGCCGAGTTGTTGATGTTGAAGTGTATCCATGGGCCGCCAGTGGTCGCGCGCAGGCTCTCGGTCGAACTGAGGGGCTGACGAAGTGGTTGGTTGATCCCGAGACGCATCGTGTGCTTGGCTGCGGCATTGTCGGAGCTGGGGCTGGTGAGTTGATTGCTGAAGCGGTGTTGGCGATCGAGATGGGCTGTGAAGTGCGTGATTTGACCGAGTCGATCCATCCGCACCCGACGCTCAGCGAGACCTTGATGAACGCTGGCGAAGTGCACTTTGGTACTGCGACTGAAATTTACAAACCGAAGCGGCACTAAATGAGGTATTCATCCTGCTTGCTACTGGTGGTTTAGTAGCTGGTTTCGTGAGAAACCGGCTGGGCCGCAGTGGTTGTCAGTCGATTGGCCGTAGACCAGCCGTCGGCAGTGTCCTGTATTGGACCGCGGACGTCCTCGTCCGCTGAACCCGCCACTTATGCCGACTTTTTGAGTCGACCAATTCTACTGCCTGATCTTGGGGAAAACTCGAGGCGGGCGACTTTAGTTTTTGAAGCTTGAGTCAATCGGTGCCGCTGCGGACGCGGACGTCCGCGCTCCGAAAACCGGACAAACTTACTCGCTGGTCTTCGGGTGTAGTCGGCTTAGCTATGTTATAATTGGCGTAGTCGTCCCATCACTAGCGAGGCCTATTTTCATGAGCTCGAATGCCGCAGTTGCTGCGAATTTCTCGGATATCTTGATGGATCTAGGCAATATTCCGGCCAGCCGTGTACGTTCCGATCCTAAGCCAGGAACGGCAACGATCGACGACCTATTGCGAGTCAATAGCCAAGGAGGAAGGTGCGAATTAATCGATGGCGCGTTAGTGGAGAAAGCCATGGGTTGGCGAGAGTCCTTAATCGCAAGTTTGTTATGTGAACTTTTGCGGCAGTTCTTACGTGTACACGACTTGGGACTAGTTACGGCACCGGATGGTTTCATTCGAATCCTCCGCACTCAAGTTCGCGGACCGGATGTTGCATTCGTTTCCTGGGATCGATTGCCTGATGGCAAAGTCCCCACAGACCGAGTGCCAGAGTTGGTTCTGGACTTGGCCATTGAAGTATTAAGTGAAGGCAACACCTATGCCGAGATGGCTCGCAAACGTCGCGAGTACTTTCATGCTGGTGTGCGTCAGGTTTGGATGATTGATATCGAAGAACGGACTGTCGCAGTTTACACTGACATCACGAAGTACGAACTCTTTGATGAGACGCAATCGCTCACTGGCGGTGAAGTACTTCCAGGGTTAGTAATTTCGCTCAGCGCTCTCTTCGGTGAACTCGACCGCACTCGACCTGGGCAAGCATAAGTTGTGAGTGCTTGTCGGATGCACCTTTTGTCGCAGCTTCCGCTGCTCGTTTAGCAACGGGCCAAACAGAAGATTAGCTTGCTCCCGGTACGTTTACAGCAGACGTACCGGGAAGCGTGTAATCGCGCTGGATGGTATCGATGATCATCTTTTTCGTCTCGGCGGGTGCAAGATCTTTTTGCTCTTCAATCTTCATCGCTTCGTTTGCGAGACTTTCATCCTTGATGCTGCCCGCAAACCAGCGACTGTAGTCACCGCACTCCAAATGAAACTGCCAAGTTTGGTCGTCGATACCTTCGGCCAATTGGCAGAACATGATCAGATTCTGTGCTCGCAAATTCAAAGCATCATTTGGACCGCGAAAGAAAAAGCTGCGATCTGGCGGCAACTGCCCTTCGGAGTATTTGCGACGATGACGATGATGTTGACGTTGGCTCTTTATTGCCTTACATCGCTGGACGCTCGACGGATCTGCTGTCCTCCAAATCAATATTTCGCCTTCCTGTATTTCGTCCGCCGGCAACACTGGCTTTGAAAAATCGGTCACCCTAAGAAGATCATCTACGAAGGGTTTGGGATCATTCCCTACGATCGCAAACGTCTCGACTTGTTTTAAGATTGCTACCGGCAAGAGGCTGGGTTGAACCGTGATCAACACGGCATTCACCCAATTCACGGGGAGCGATTCGGACGATGGAATCCAGTCAGCGGGAATTAGATGGTGCGCCTCGTCAAGCAGCAGCCAATGGGGGCGGCCTGTCCGCGCACGTAACTCCGTTAAACCGGCCAGGAACTGTTGAAAAAACGGTGGTCTATCTGGGATCGGCACGCCAGTTAAACAAAAGACCAAGTTTGCATCGGGCTGCTCCAATACATGAAGCGCCTCTTCAACTTGAGGCTGGCTATTAGGGCCGCCCAGAACCACTGCTCCCTCGAACGATTCGTAATCCCCTTCAGGATCTATCAGACAAAACTGGTAAGCTTGTTCGGAGATAGCATCGACAAGACGATTTGTTAGTGTGGATTTTCCACCTCCTGATGGTCCCGATATCAGCATCGGTCCGGCATAAGCGGGCAATTCCACATCACCTGAAGCCGTGGTGCCAACGGCTAGCCTGCGGCGTGTCGATGCACTTTGGTAAGCACGTAAGTCATCCGTTAAAATCTGCTCGATTAAAAACTCGACGCCTTCGCCGTGTGAAAGCGGCAATACGAGATCGACTGCTTCCTGTACGCCTTGGAGCGCATTGGAGACAGCTGCGGAGAACTCTGCAATCTGCAGAAACGAATGGTCATTCTCCGCATCGCCAACTCCGACCACATTGTGCCGTGATAGCTTCAACTCTTTCAAAGCGATTTCCAAACCAGTCGCTTTGTTGACACCGGCCGGCAGGACCATGACCGCCCCTTTGTTGAAAATGACTTGCAGTTCAAGCCCCAATTCACGGATCGCCGATAACACAATCTGCTCGTAAGGGCTCCAAGTTGCAATGATCGACCTCCCTACCGAAATCGACTCCACTCCGCGTTCACGAAGCATCGAAACTAATTTCTCTGATGCAGGAGGCCCAAGCACAGTTTCTTTTAAAGATGCGGGATCGTAGAGAAGCCCACCGTTCTCCGCCACAACTAATCGAAATAAGTGCAACTCAGAAAAAACCGCCTTTAAATCGGGTAGCTCGCGTCCTGTAACCATCACCAGCTGCCGACCGGACCCAACAAACTTTTTCAACGCTTCAAGTGTGGCCGGAGTTATGGTCCCGTTGTGTACCAATGTGCCATCAAAATCAGTTGCTAAGGCATGATATCGCATTGAGTGCTCTCGATTGATTGTTGGTCAAGGCTTTCGAAACGGTTCCATGCGGAGCTCTCGTATTGCTTTGCAACCTGAATTGACAACCGCCTTGCTGCGCTATGGCAATTCACAAATCGCAAAAACGGAATCCCAGAGTGGCTATAGGCAATTCTTGTACCGACATATTAAAGAATCTGAATATGGCGAAGGTTTGAGATGCCTGTAATAAGCGACCACCGTGGTTGCACGCGCACTTCGTCCAACATGTTCGGCACATTACTTGCTCAATTTCGAACGATTCAATGTTAATGGGATGGAGCGTTTGCTCGGTCATGGTACTTAAAGGAAATCAAAGATGCGACGTTTAAGAACGCTTTGCTTAGTAGCCGGTGCGGGTCTTGTGAGCTTGGGATGGACAGCGATTGCAATGGCTCAAAGTCAGTCAACGGCACAAGGTCAACAAGGCCAGACGGGTCAACAAGGCCAGACAGGTCAACAAGGCCAGACAGGTCAACAGGGCCAGGCAGGTCAACAGGAGCAGACAGGTCAACAGGGCCAAGCGGGTCAACAGGGCCAAGCAGGTCGACAAGGCCAGACTGGTCAACAAGGCCAAGCAGGTCGACAAGCACAAGGTAATCAGCGGGCAGGCGGATCTAGCAATACTCAAAGTGGTTATAACGGAGGGATTTCTCAATCGCCGTGGTTTAGTAATCCCACAGTGCGGCAGCAGCTTCAATTAAACGATGAACAATACAGTCGGTTAAATGACGCCTACTCGCAGTCGTACAACCGTTACAACCAAGGCCTCACAGGTTTGGATAGTAATCTGAATGAAACGCAACGTGCTCAACGCCTTCAAGAACTGAACCGTGGTTTTTCGAGCGAATTTTCAAAGGCCTCAGATGGAGTTTTTGCTGATGAAGCTGCTCGTCAGCGCTTCAATCAATTGAATCGGCAGTATCGAGGTTATGGAGCGTTCACGGATCCTGATGTTCAAAGACAACTGAACCTAACGGATGAACAGCTTCAGAAGATCAATCGATATCACGACGAATGGAATAATCAGTTGGGCGTTTGGAATCGCGAGTACAGTAGTGACCGCGATCGAACTTCGAACAGTTTTAGAGAGGGTTGGCGAGAAGCGCAAAACCGTATTAACTCCACGCTTACTCCAGATCAGAGAAGAATGTGGGGCGACATGATCGGAAAACCGTTGGACTGGCCTGCTGACGTTTACTTTTCCCATCCAGCGACTGCAGGTGGTGAAGGGAATATACGCCCCGGCCGATAATTGCCCTACATTTACTCGGCCTTTTCGGTTTCGACGGCTTCTCGTTAGCACGTGAGTACGATTCAAATTCAGTGCGAAGTAGCGTTCGCTGGGAAGTGTGTTTTTTGCGGGTGATAGGGTGTCCCTTTTTGGGGCGCCCTATTTTTTAACAAATTCGAAATCAACGTTTCAATTTATGGTCCGGGCTTTTTTGGCGCAAAACTTGCCCAGACAAATCTCGACGTTGCACTCGAACTGCACGTCTGGAGTTCTAAACAATTTGGGAAGCAGCTCGAGCAGTAGCACTTAAGCGTATTTATCACGCAGCCACCCTGCTCATCGTGACAGTGGACTACTCAAGTAGCGACGTAGAGCCCTTCCCGAATTGTTTTTTATCTGCACAAGTGCTGGTTTCGCTTATGTGTTACTTAAGAGTCTGGTTTGCTTGATAGTTAGTAGTAGCCAATTGAACTGAAACCTCGCAGTCAGCTATTTTCGCCATGAGTTGCAAATCATGAATCTACTCAGCAAGATAGCCGTGGCAGCCGGTGGAGCGTTTATTGGCTTGCGCATGGCGCGAGCTGTCGTTCGCCAGCAGCGAGACTTTGACTGGCAAGGGAAAAGAGTTGTCATCACTGGTGGGTCGCGCGGCCTTGGACTTGTGATTGCCAGAAAGCTGGCTGACCGTGGTGCGCGATTGGCGATCACTTCTCGCAGCGCGCCAGATCTTGAGACCGCTGTTCGTGAACTCAAAGAAAGAGGTGCGCAGGTAATTTCGAAGACTTGCGACGTTGGTAATCAAAGTCAAGTGATCGCTTTTATTGATGAGGTAGTTAACCAGTTTGGTGGCGTGGATGTTTTGATCAATGTAGCGGGCATTATTTCGGTTGGTCCGCTGGACTCGATGACCGTGGATGATTTTCACGATTCGATGCGCACGAATTTCTGGGGAGCTCTTCACACGACGCTCGCTGTCTTGCCGAGCATGCGTTCGATGGGTTGGGGCCGAATCGTCAACGTCGCATCGATTGGCGGTAAACAAGCTGTGCCTCACATGTTGCCTTATGTTGCAAGCAAGTTTGCTTTGGTGGGATTGTCCAATGGATTACGGGCTGAGCTTAAGCAAGAGAATATCTTTGTAACGACGGCTTGCCCGGGTCTAATGCGGACTGGCAGCCCACGGAACGCAATCTTCAAAGGGAAGCACCGAGCTGAATATGCTTGGTTCAGCATCAGTGACTCGCTGCCGGGTATTTCCTTGTCTGCAAGCGACGCGGCCGATCAGATATTAACCGCATGTCGCTTTGGTCGGGGAGAAGTTTTGATTCACAGTCCGTTCAATCTTGCGATGGCTTTTCCGCATCTGTTTCCGGAAATTACCGAAGAGCTTGTCGGGCTCGCAGCGAAGGCGCTGCCCAAAATGGGCGGCATTGGACGCGATTCTGCAAAGGGCTTTGACAGTGAATCTGTGTGGTCGCAATCGATCCTCACTAGCCTTACCAGGCAAGCCGCAGCAGCAAATAACGAAATGTAACATGGCAACTTAATCAAGCTCGGAGAATGAATCATCCTTAGTCACGCTGAAGTAGCTTTAGTATCGCCCGAGCCCGGCAACGTCTTCACGCGACTCGAATCCTGTCGACGGCGATCGGTAGCATTGACCACTCCGCTGACGATTGAAGATCAGCTTGCGCAAGCCACTCCAGAAGCGAGCCCCACAAAATGGCATCTCGCGCACACTACATGGTTCTTTGAAAGATTTATCCTCAGCCAGTATTTGTCGTCTTATCGGCCCTACTCCGCGGATTTTGATTTCTGCTTCAATTCCTACTATGAAGCGGTTGGCAATCGACTTGCACGCGATAATCGTGGACTCCTGACTCGTCCAAGTCTCGAAGAGATTCATCAATATCGGGCGTACGTCGACGGAGGTCTCAGGCGGCTTGACGAGCAGCGTCTTTGCGACGATCCCGATCTTCGACGTCTTTTAGAGTTGGGCATTGCGCATGAACAACAACATCAAGAATTAATGTTGACTGATATCCTAGCCCTCTTCGCCGCTCAGCCGCTCCGGCCTGCATACGAAGTAGTGCAAGATACACCTACTGAAACCGTTTGGAAATCAACATCAAACACCTCTGACATGATCGAGTTTTCTGGCTGCGTTACAACGGCCGGGCACGCACTCAAGAACGGATTTGCTTTTGATAATGAGATCCCAGAACACTCAACGTTGATACATCCGTTTCGTGTTGCGTCAAACTTGGTGTCCAACGGTGATTGGGTTGATTTCATCAACGATGAGGGCTACCAAAACCCTTCCCTTTGGTTAAGTGATGGATGGGCATGGGCACAAAAGAACCGTATTAATTCGCCAGGATATTGGCATCGAACGGATGAAGGTTGGCGACAGATGACGTTACTGGGCTTGCAACCGGTAGACAACAGAATTCCGGTTTGCCATGTCTCGTATTATGAAGCGGACGCATTTGCAAAATGGTCTGGAAAACGCTTGCCAACGGAGTTCGAATGGGAATACGCAGTCCGGGAATGTGGTTGCGAAGTGCCATTGATTTCCGACGCGTGCAAATGGACTCCTTGGCCAGTCGACGCGGCGCTGCCATGTGAGCTGAAACAAGCGTTTGGAGATGTTTGGCAGTGGACATCGAGTCCTTACACGGCGTACCCAGGCTATACCGTTCCAAGCGGAGCAGTGGGTGAGTACAACGGCAAGTTCATGTGCTCGCAGATGGTCCTGAGAGGAAGTTCGTTTGCAACGCCGCCGGATCATGCACGCATAACCTATCGAAACTTCTTTTATCCTCATCAGCGATGGCAATTCACCGGCTTGAGGCTTGCTGAGAGTTTATCGTGATTCAATACTCAGGCGAACACAACTTCCAAGAATTCGAAGCCATTGATACTTCGATCAACATTGACTTCGCTCGCGAGTTGCTGGCCGGTTTAACGGCTCAGCAAAAGTCGATTCCTTGCCGCTTTCTCTATGACGATCGCGGCAGCGAGTTGTTTGAGCACATTACCGAGCTGAAAGAATATTATCCAGCGCGAACGGAAGTGAGTATTTTGCAAGAGTTTGCGCCTGAATTCGCCAGGGACGCTGCGAGTGACGTGGCGATTGTCGAATTCGGATCGGGCTCAAGCACGAAAACAGAGTTGTTACTCGATGCACTTGGCAGTAAAGCCAAAATCTATGTGGCGATCGAGATTAGCCAAGCCGCTCTCGACGGAGCGCTCCACCGCATTCAAGAGCGTTATCACCTGTTGAAGACGATTGGTATCTGTGACGACTTCAATCGAGGGATCACACTACCTCCTAACGTCACGGATCACGCTGTAACGGGATTCTTTCCAGGATCAACGATTGGCAACTTAGAATATACGACGAGCGTTGAGTTACTGAGTGCAATGCGAAAAACTCTGGGCCGACATGCTTCGCTTGTCGTTGGGACGGACTTGGTGAAACCGCCGAACATTTTGATTCCTGCCTACAACGATTCTCAAGGAGTAACTGCCGAGTTTACTCGCAACATTTTATTGCACGCCAATCACGCTGTGGGTACCGATTTCTGCATCGACGCATTTGAGTATCAGGCGATCTGGAACGACTACAATCAACGCATTGAAATTTATCTAGTCAGCCGACTCGATCAATCGGTGAATGTGCTTGGGCGCACTGTTCGTTTCGGTCGCGGCGAACGCATCCATATCGAGAATTCCCACAAGTACACGGTCGATGGTTTTACCGATCTAGCAAATCAAGCTGGCTGGACCGTTAAGTCAACTTGGACAGATAAGCAAGCGTGGTTCGCAGTCCACGAATTAGTTGCGAGATGACGAGTCAACCTTGCCGTGTAGAAACGTTCATTCGCGGTACGGCTGTCCAGCTGATATAACTTCAATCTTGCCTGCATCTCGTTTCTGCGCATGAGACGACGTTCCACAGATGCTTTACCGTCGGGCTGCGAGCCGTGTGGAGTTGAATGATTGCACGCTTCTGCGTAGCGATCGCTTTTTCGTATTTACCGGTTTCGGCTAATGGGGAAAGTGCCGGCAAATCAGTAATCGCAAATCGAAGCCTAGAACCCGTAGGTCCTGAATGACGCTAAAAAAATGAGCTCCAACGTTAGTTGGAGCTCATCAATTATTTTCGCCATGGTCAGTTGAGTCTGCACAGAAGTTAACAAGCCGAGTCAACAACTGGCCACTTCAAAGTTAGACAGTATTGAAGTGGCTGGTTTCGAATCGCGAAACGGCGAGGTCAAAGTTGTCGCGTTGCTCCTCACCCTCGTCGTTGGTTCCGAATGCGAGTGAAGCTCGATCGCGTCCTGCGCCGGCATCGACGTTTACCATTGCGTCAACATCTTCGCTAACGTTCCCTTCGACAGCAAAGTCAAGGTTGTCATTTCCGTCACCAAGAGTAACGTCCACGTCGAAGAGTGCATCGATGGCGCCCGTGAACCCTATCGAAACAGTATCGTTGCCTGCTCCCGTAGCGAGCATAAGCATAAATTCATCGGCAATGTCGCCAGCAACATCCAAGTTGACAGTATCATTTCCGCGACCAGTATCGATATTCATCGTGGTTGGAGCGTTCAACGAACCGTTGAACGCCAAATTAACAACGTTGTTACCCGTACCACCCATCACCATAACGTCGAGCGGTGCGTTTACATCGCCATTTACGGTCAAATTCAAACGACTGCCACCCACTCCCAGATCGGTTGTGATGGAACTGTCGCCGTCAAGTTCGTCCAGCTCTAAATTCACATTGCTCTGTCCGGTTCCTACAATAGATAATGTCAGGCTCTCAGTCATGACACCCAATGCTACGCTAGCAACGTCATTGCCTCCGCCCAAATCGACATCCACATCCGCCGTGCCGTACACTCCGTTCGTATCAACGCTTATAGTGTCGTTTCCAGTGCCCAGCATGACATCTAAGGAGTAGGCTCCGTGAACGTCACCCACCATGGATAGTGTAAAGCTGTCGTTGCCGACTCCTGTATCCACAGCGATGTCCAAGTCACCGCGAACGTCACCGCCCAGAGCAAGATTGGTAGTGTCGTTGCCGGCATCACCCGTCAAATCCAGAGCAAAGCTCTCTGTGATGTCATCGCTGACGTTCATCGCAAACGTATCCTGCCCCGCTCCAAGGTTAACTAGGTTAGTTGAATCAGTGTTGATGGTCCCTTGAACATTAAAGCTGACGGTATCGTTCCCGTCACCCCCGATTACATGTGAAGCCCATGCACCATTGACGTCCCCATTTACTGCAACGTTAAGCGAGTCGTTACCCGCGCCGAGGTCAAAGAACAGCAATGAGTCAGCGTTAAGATCACCAGTAAGGTCAAGGGTAATCGAATCGCGTCCCTCGCCCAGTGCGGCTTCGAAGACCAGACCTTCGCCTAGGTCGCCGCCACCAGTAACAATGACGGTGTCATTTCATGCACCGAGATTCAGCGAAATCTCGACTGTGCCTCGACCATTATCATCTCCCTCACCGCCGCCTCCATCCGAACCATCATCTCCTAGATTGATCGTAACACGATCTGCACCAGATCCCGTTACAACATTGATGGTTGGATTCTCATTGAAGCCGTCGACTGTGCTGCCATCGTCTTCGGAGCGAGATAGATCAATGTTCAGTCGATTCGAGCCCGATCCTAAGTTAGCTTGAATACTGGTAACGTCCGCACCGTTAAAAGTTCGGATGGTACGTCCATTGTTGGCGGTAACTACGATGTCTCCATCGCTTCGTGTTGAGATGTCCACTACATCGTCACCGCGGTCACCAGTGATGGTCAAGACACTAGCTGTTAGATTCATGCTGGCGGTGAGGCATCTTCGCGACTCAAGTGATTCAGTACGAAGAGCACGTCGCAACACATTAGCGGATGATTCACGCCTAAGTCTTGATTTGGCGCACGCCGATCGAAAGGCTCGAGTCCGAGGGATTAAATTAAACATAAAGGACTCCTAAGTCAGGATAAAATTTAAAGGGAATCGCCACTTACAATCGCAGAACATTTGCATTTACCATGCCACAACGATTACCCTTTTGTCGCTTGAGTCAAACTCGCAATTACAAGCATTTATAAGGATTTATGAAATAAACAATGTAATAGCACTTTCTACTTTGCCTCCAAAAAATGTTTAGAAGTATTAATTTATAACGATGCAAAATCTGGTTCGAAGAATGACATCGGGGCTGATTCGTTTTGTCTGTTGAATCGCAAGGGATGTACGACACTCAATCAATCAAATTGATGTCTGAGCAACGTTCTTGTTGCGCAACCATCGCCGCTGTTACGGATGAGCCTAGGTTCAGCAATGTGATATTGGGGACCGCTGGAGAGTGTTGACTGGTAGCGATTGCTGACGGGTCGAATAGGCTTTCCACTTCTTTGGGCCTTGCCAAAACGGTTGACGGGTTTTCGGAGCGCGGGCGTCCTCGCCCGCTACGGGACTCGTTGTCTCGCTACCGTGAGGGGTCGCTCTCGCTATGTAGACAAATCCCCAATTCGTTAGTGTTGCCCGAGTCAATCTGCGGGGCCAGGGGGCGGGGGACACCCGCGCTCCGAAAAACCGGTCATCCACTTTGGCTAGATTCTGAGAACGTTTGTGTATTGCTATTAAGTCAACACTCTCCGATGGTTATGGGGCAAACGAACGGCTGACCCGTGGTAAAGAAAGTTCAATAACCGAACGGTTATTGAGGGTGAGACGCAGCGCAGTTTTTATAATGCGCCGCTGCAGATGAATCTCCCAAAGCAGCGTAAGCAACGGAAAGGTTCTTGTGGATGTTGGGTTTGAGTGCTTCGATTACGAGAGCTTCTTTTAGATCGTCGATTGCTTCCGCGTACCTACCCAAGGCGATAAGAATACGTCCGCGGGTCTCTCGAAATTGTGGCTGTCCTGCGAGCCGCCTAATCGCACCGTTTACCAACAGTAGGGCGTCTTGGCTTGCAATCTCTTCATGCTCAAGGGCCAGTAAAGCCAAATTGTTCAGTACAGTAGCGATATGCGATCCAGAAGCTTCGGCTAGATCACAGTGAAAGTGAGCTTCGTTGTCACTGCCCTTAAGTAAACTCAGAATCCCTAACATGAAGTGCGATGATTCGTGATCGAATCCGTTGGCCATTGCAGCTTGCAATTGAGTCGCATTGTGCTCTGGATCATATCTCAGTTCGTTCAAAATGCTTGCTAGGGCTTTGAGTACCGCAAGGTCGCTTGGCGCACACTGAGTGGCACGATGGATGAGTTTAACCCTGCGAAAAATCGCTTCCGAGGAAGAATTTGATTCTTGCTTAATTCGGCTGGCCCACATGATCATTGCCTCTCCTGCCGCTTGCTGAAAGCAAGAGTCTCCTGTGAGCTTAAATCCCTCTGATAGTCTACGTAATGCTTCCTCTTCCCTAGCCTGTAAAATAAAACTTCGCGACAACTGCAACCGCGAGCGTTGGTCTTTCGGGTTTTGCAGTATTTCATTTTCGAAATGTACTTGAGCCTTTGTTAGGTATCCGCGAGCGCGATCGTTTTGACCTATCTGGATAGCAACCAGGGCTGCATTCAGCGCAGCAGCGGGGTCAGTGCGACTGACCTCATGCAATGTTTCCAACGATTCCTCAAGCTGATTATGAGCGAGTTGGTAAGCGGCCAAATGTTCCTTAGAGCGTTTGGCGGTCGGTGGATCCGCTGACTTAGAGGCAAGTGAAACGAGTTTTTCAAAACGCTTGTGTTTGGTCTCATCCCACTTACTGTAATTTTGGTCTTTGAATTCTTGCTCCAAAACCCAGCATGCTGCGCTGGCGTTTCCATGTTCAATGAGAGAGCTGATCAATTCATTGGCAGTGACGTTATTTCCCCTAGCGTGTTCAACTGTCGCCTGCTGAAAGGTGAAGTTCTGATTCTCCGGAGCCAGTAAGCACAATTTGTCAAAGCTTCTGGATGCGCCGTTGAGATCAGAGTCCACCAATTGCTGAGATAACCTCGCCCGCAGCTGATGTACCCGCTGATCGCGGGTAGGAATGCTCAGTCTTCCCAGCACAATACCAAATGTCAAAACAGCGACAATTAAAAACAAGGGAACCAGATAACGCTTGCTGTTTCGATAAGATTGTGGGCCAAGATAGGATTGAACCTTCGTTGACGTGCCTCGTCGCGACTTATGCCTTGCCAACGACATTCCCCTTGTTGAATCGCTTCCTGCCAAGACGGTAGCAGAATACAGCAGCCACGCCTGCCACTAACAATGCGCTACTTGGTTCAGGAACCGCTGTGATACTGCCGCTTTGCGCAGCCAAACCGACGATGCTACCGGGTGCGTTAATAAACCCCAAAGAAGTCGTAACGCCCGTGGCTAAATTTACTTGGGCAAGCTCAAAACCATTAAGTACGGCGTATGCCAAGCCCGTTATTCCGGAAATGTCAAAGCCTGCTTCGGCAAACAAGATGCCACTTAAAGACCCAACGGTGTTTAGTGTGCCAGCATTGGGTGGCGACTGCGTCACGAGGCTCTGCGTCGACAGGTCGAATCCGTAGAGCGTTGTCGTTGCCGCGGCGGCAGAGTTATTACTGTAAGCGGCTGCTACAACTTGAGGTAAGGTACCAGCATTGGAATCCCCCGCAGCATACTGAAGATTTCCATCGGGAATGACGACCCCAGTATCCACATTGATTCGCAGATTCTGTCCGGTGTTGCTGACAACACGCAAGCGATCGACTGTGGGATTGAAATCGACTCCAAAAAAACTACCCTCCAGCGTACTGCTTAGCGTCGACCGCAGGGTTGCTTCACCGCTAAAGCGATCGATTGAGTAGAGCCTACCGGTCCCTCCACTATTGGCCAGTCCGTAAAGCATGCCAGTTGCAGGCCGCGCATCGATACCGAATAAGAAATCACCCGCATTCAGTCCATTGATGGCAATACTCGTTGTCGATCCAGGAGTTGCTGTGTCAAAGTTGACCAAGGTGTTATTGTTGGTCAACGCAGTCACCAGTTCAGCTTTCGCCAGACGGTTGCCTACCAACAATAATAAGGCAGTCGTGAGAATAATTTTGCATTGCATAAAACACCTACTAAGAGTGACCAATGACTTGAAATCGAACCGTTGTTATTTGTTAGCGGTAGTAGCGAGGCACGTTAAGGTTGTAGTACTCAGCCTCTAAGTATTCGAGCGCGAGTGCAAAATTGAGAATGGCAATATCGTTGGCCGGCGATGGCACACTGCTAAAGTCAAGCTGAGGGCCACCGTTTAGACTTGCAATAAAAGGTCCCGCCAGGCTGACGACTTCTTGCACTGTTAAAGGTCGCTCAAAGGAAGACTCGACTCCGAAAACGTTTTCGGTCATTGGACGGCTGGTCAATGAATTTAGAAAACCTGCATGACGAGCTTCGATGAGCCCAATCGAGGCGGCGTTGGCTAAGTAACCTTTATCAAAGATCGCTGGTGTCGCACCGAGATAAGCTCCTACACCTGTGTTCTCGAGGGTTCGAGAAGTCGTCAAGAATTGATTTAAATTTGAAGTTAGCAAACCTTGAAAAGTCGGCTTGGGACGTGCGTTGCCTGCAAGCAAGGCAACGAGCGCAGCGACGTGGTCATTTTCGTGTCTCTGTACTAGCTTGAATTGACCGCCTACAGAAATCGGTGCAGGCGCTTGAGCCTCTACGCCATTGCTCCCGCAAGCCCACACACTCATCCCAGCGGCAAGTCCACTGGCGACTGCTGCCGTACCCGTCAAAAACCTGCGCCTTTCCACATGCACTTGGCCATCAAAGTTTTTTAAGTGAACGTCTCCACCGACGTTCTTATTAATGAAATTTGTTTCTTCAGGTACTAGAGGCGCTTGCTCGGTGATACGTTTTGAAGGAGCCATTTGCATTCTCGTAACTTGTTAGATAGCAGCATAAGTCGGTCGTAGAAACTGTTCGACCTGTGCAATTACGATGCCGATTGATGCTGACCTAAGGTCGACTGGCTGCGTTAATCGGGCTGCTTCTTTGATGAGGGCATAGCACAAAAGTCGATAAGCACGAAGGGATTGAGAGACTTTGCCCAGTCAAGTTACATATGGCCAACCGAGTTATTGCCGACCGAGTTATTTAACGATTTAAGAATCAGGCATTCCCTCTAGCTCAACACGCAGTTGATAAACGGCCACCATTTGGGAAGAAATGCGAGCACGGAAGAAAGAAATGAATCAGCGAAACGCGACGGCAATCATCTGACCATTGACAAGCAAACAGTGGGCATTCATCTCTAAATCATCGACCAGATTATAAATTTGAACAAGATTTTGAATCCAGTGCACGCTTCGACTCGTACCAGTGTGCAGAAAGTCGGGTTTCCTATAAAACTTTTCTCAAGCATAAAGATCGCCCACACCGTTCCAATAGCAGTCTTGATTTTGTAAACGCAGTTCCGTCGTTAAATTTGTTGGGCCGGGTAACCAACATCGGTGAACGAATAGAGTCGTGGACCTTCGTCGACGGAGCGTAATAGCTTTTTTTTCGCGATCGGTGAATGCTCTTGGCCAAGTAGCATGCGCTGCGGAATTAAACTAAGTGATCCGCAGGACAATAGTGCCTCATACGGCGAAGAAATAAGTCCCGGCTGGGCAAATCGCCGCTTCACGCTATCTTGGTTCTTGCATTTAGGGGTAAACCAAGACACAGAAATAGTTTGGAGTGACATGATGGCGGCGATTCGATTGGCGATTCATGGTGCTGCGGGACGGATGGGCAAGCGTCTGGTGGCACTAGGCGGTCAAGATTCGGGCCTTCAAGTAATGGGTGCCATTGAACATGCGGCTTGCGCCACTCTCGGCCAAGACGCGGGTGTTTCTGCAGGTGTCGCGGCCCTTGGAGTTCCACTGTCGGCAGCATGGCCAGCAGGGATTCAAGCCGCCATCGATTTCTCCTCTCCGGAAGGTTGCATGGCTGCGGTCAAACATTGCACCGCCTCCGGGATTCCTCTCGTCGTCGCTACGACTGGGTTGACTCAAGAACAGATTGAGCAAGTCAAAGCGGCAGGCGAAAAAATTCCGGTCTGTTGGGCGCCGAATATGTCGCTGGCTGTGAACCTGACCATGCGATTGGTTCAACAAGCTGCGAAGGCCTTGAAGAACGTGCCGCAAGGAGTCGACGTGGAAATCATCGAACGCCATCATCGCTATAAAGAAGATTCGCCGAGCGGGACGGCTTTGAAATTCGGTGACCTTGTCGCACAGGAGATGGGATTGACCGAACATGTACACGGTCGCGAAGGCCAATGTGGCGCGAGAACTCGTAACGAGATCGGCTATCACGCAGTACGCACCGGCGACGATCCTGGTCAGCACACGATCATTTTCGGTATGCTCGGCGAGACAATTGAGCTGCGCGTTGCGGCTTCCAATCGCGACTGCTACGCTCAAGGTGCTCTGGCGGCTGCCAAGTTTTTGGTCGGCAAACCGGTCGGCGTTTACTCGATGTTCGATGTGCTTGGCTTGGACTAACGGGCAGGTGCTCGCGTCGCCGTTGGGGAGTGTTGACTTATTAGCAATACTCAAACGTTCTCAGAAGCCTGCGAAAGTGGATGCCCGGTTTTTCGGAGCGCGGGCGTCCCCGCCCAATGTCACTCACTTTCGAATTGCTGTACTCAAAATAAGGATAGTATTCGCTTGCCGTGGTTAAAGTCTATCAGCCGGAACGCGGTAGAGAGCGTCCCGCTTAGGAATGAACTTGAAAACGCGGATTTACAGGTGATCTATCAGCCGGAAGGCGTTAGCCGACGGCTTTCAAGCCAGCATTAGCCCCGACTTTCTTCGAGAATTCGTTGTGTTGCGACATGGTTGCCACGGTTGCCACTTATCTTTGGAGGCTGCGGTACTTTGGGGCCGCGAATGTTT
>JANODD010000092.1:0-12450 GCA_031412515.1 Planctomycetia bacterium
CGAAAATGCCCCATCAACACGAAACCGAGAAAAACGAAGTGCAGATCACCGGGCCGGAAACGACCGTCCGGGCAGGTGGCTGGATTTTGACTTTGCTAATAGTCGGATTGTGGATCGGAGCCGGGCAGCTATGGCGACGTAGTGGACCGAACCTACCGATTCGGTATGCGGAGTATACAGTCGATATTAACCACGCGAGTGAACGGGACTTGTTGAATTTACCTGAAGTGGGGCCTTCTTTGGCAAGGAAAATCCTGGTCTATCGCGACCAACACGGTGACTTTCATTCGCTTTCTGATTTAGGGGAAGTACCCGGTGTGGGGCCGCAGACGCTCAAGCAACTCGGACCATTTCTCAGCTTTGCAGCGCGACGTGACACCGTGATCGATATTCCCGAGACTGAAGAGATCAAAAACAAAGCGGTCGAAGACACGATCGTCGAAACGATACTTACGGCCCAGAGCCGAGAACGGATTGCACCTTAATCTATGTCCATTGCAGCAAAAGCCCAGGCTGAGTTTGAACTGGTCAGTAAATTCGCTCCTGCTGGTGATCAGCCACAGGCGATTGAGACACTCGTCAAGCGGCTTCGTGAAAACGCCAGGTATCAGGTGCTGATGGGGGTAACGGGTTCGGGAAAGACGTTTACGATGGCCAACGTTATCCAGCAAATGAAGCGGCCGACCTTGGTGCTCAGTCATAATAAGACTCTGGCAGCACAGCTTTACTCTGAATTCCGCGATTTTTTTCCGAACAACGCGGTTCATTACTTCGTCAGCTACTACGACTACTACCAGCCCGAAGCCTACATTCCATCACGGGATGTGTATATCGAGAAGGACGCTTCGATCAATGAAGAGATCGATCGACTGCGGTTAGCCGCAACGAGTGCACTGGTTAGCCGCAACGATGTGGTGATTGTGGCTAGCGTATCGAGCATCTACGGCTTGGGCAGTCCCGAAGATTATCGCAACATGGTGGTCCCGCTCCGAGTTGGACAAAGCATCATTCGCGATGACGTGCTGCTGCGTTTTGTCGATATTCAATACGAACGCAACGATGTGGCCTTTGAAAGGAGTCGTTTTCGCGTACGGGGCGATTGCATCGAGCTGTGGCCTTCCTACGAAGAATTCGCTTACCGAATCGAGCTTTGGGGAGACGACGTCGAGCAGATATCGATCATCAATCCGCTGACCGGCGAAGTGGTTTCGCGGTTGGAAGAAATATTCATTTTCCCAGCAAAGCACTTCGTGACACCCGAAAGTCGCATTGAAAGTGCGATCAAACTCATTCGGCAAGAGTTGGAAGAGCAACTGAAAAAGTTTGAGTCCGAGAGCAAGTTGCTTGAAGCCCAGCGTTTGAACGCGAGAACCCGGTTCGATTTGGAAATGTTGCAAGAAGTCGGTCATTGTCCCGGCGTAGAAAATTATTCGCGGCCTTTGTCCGGTAAGCCGCCCGGGGCAACACCAGATACGCTTTACGACTTTTTTCCAGAAGATTTTCTTCTTATGGTCGACGAATCGCACGTGACCATTCCGCAGGTTCGAGCGATGTATGCGGGTGACCAAAGTCGCAAAAACACCCTGGTCAGCCACGGTTTTCGGCTCCCCAGTGCGCTGGACAACCGTCCTCTGAAATTCGAGGAATGGGAAGCAAAGACCCATCAAGCGATCTTTGTTTCGGCCACTCCTAGCGACTATGAACTGACCAAGACCGGGGGCGAAGTCGTTGAGCAGATTATTCGCCCCACGGGACTGTTGGATCCTGTGATTGAAGTTGTTGCGGCTCGCGGTCAGGTCGCACATCTGCTTGAGCAAGTTCGCGAGCGGGCAAATTTGGGTGAGCGGACGCTGATAACGGCTCTGACCAAACGCTTAGCCGAAGACTTGGCGGGTTATCTAACTGAGCAGAACGTCAAATGCCGTTGGTTGCACAGTGAACTGGACGCCTTTGAGCGGGTGGAATTGCTCCATGATTTACGACAAGGTAAGTTCGACGTTCTTGTCGGCGTTAACCTGCTGAGAGAGGGGCTAGACTTGCCGGAGGTTTCCCTTGTTGCGATCCTTGACGCCGACAAGGAGGGGTTCTTGCGGAGCGAAACCTCACTTATACAAACGATCGGTCGCGCGGCTCGAAACGTCAATTCAAAGGTGATCCTTTATGCAGATAGAATCACGCGATCGATGCGAGCCGCGATCGATGAGACGCTGCGTCGTCGTAAACTCCAGGAGCAATACAACCTTGAACATGGAATTACACCGGAGACAGTTAAGCGAGTGATCAAGTCGGGCATTGAAACTGCCGCGCAAGCTCATAAGAAAGCCCGCGGAATGATCCGCGGTGAAGTGAATGAACAGGTAGTTACCGATGAATACCTCGAGCTCCTAGAAAAGGAAATGTTGCAGGCTGCTGAAGATCTCGAGTTTGAACGGGCGGCATCCCTCCGCGATCGCATTGGCGAGTTGCGTTCACAGATCGGTGAGGTCGTGAGCGAGTCCCCCGCAAGCTACGAAAAGTCTGGCGGCGGGCGTGGAAGAAAAGGGAGCAATCGGAGAGTTCCGAGACCGAAAAAGCATTGATCGCACGCAATTTCGTCTAGACTAATAGGGCTGTCAGACTCTGCTTCGGGTCTAAGCAGAAGTCTCCTGCTATACAGTTCTTATCATGAGTCACTCAAGTTCAAAACTTAGACATGGCAGCCTATCGGGCTTTCGCAAGGGCGGGGACGCAAATCGATCCCTCTCAAGCGAACGCACCAAACGAGATATAGGATCTGCCGATGACGTGTACGGCGAAGTAGCTCCAGAGCTTACCGACGGAGTGCTGCTCTCCGGTCGCTACTTGGTACTGCGACGATTGGGACGCGGAGGTTTCTCCGATGTCTACCTGGCCCATGATCGCGAGTTGGATCGCGCTGTTGCTGTAAAGCGTCTGCTTCTAACCAATGTTGATCCACACTTTATCAAGGCAGAAGCTAAGACGTTAGCAAGCCTCGATCATCCCGCAATCGTTCGGATTTACGATATCTGCAACGAGCCCATGCATGGTTACTTGGTCATAATGCAATATGTACCAGGGCCCATGCTACGTGAAGTGCTGACAAAGCCATTGCCGATCAACCGCGCGGTGGAAATAGCCATTCGTGTTAGCGGAGGGCTAATTCATGCTCACTCGCGCGGCGTCGTCCATCGCGATATCAAGCCGACGAACATTCTGATGAGCAATGAGGGGGAGCCGTTAATCGCTGACTTCGGCTTAGCATTTACGCCGCTTGCGCAGTGCGAACCCGAGGGAGGGACGCCACGCTACATGTCTCCTGAGCAGATACGAAATGAGACCAAGCGAATAGGTCCTAGCAGCGATATTTTCTCGACTGGAATATTGCTTTATGAAATGCTGGCTGGACGTGTGCCCTTCAACGGTCCGACCGCGGAAGAGATTTCACGGGCGACCTTAGAACAATTGCCACAGCCGATCAACGAAGTCAATGTCGACGTTCCAGTGGAACTTGACCGCATCGTCCGGAGAGCTTTGCGAAAGAACGTTAAAGATCGCTACAACTCGATGGAGGCGTTCCAAGCAGAGCTAATTCAATGGCTGAACCATTCCAATACGAGTGATGATTTGTCCACCGTTAGAACGGCGGAATGGGAGCGCAGCAAGTCGCTGGACTCTACCTTCGCTTCTTCGACTTTTAATAGCTTAGGTCAGTTCACCCATCGTGGCCTGCAACCGTTTGAATCCGATGATGCAAAGTTCTTTCTTTCGCTTGTGCCAGGCGCGCGAGCTCCCAGTGGCCTGCCTGAGTCCGTTCAATACTGGAAAGACTGGATGGAGAGCTATGATGGCTCAGAATATGGTCGCATCGCGATCATGTATGGTCCCAGTGGAAGCGGTAAGACGTCGATGTTGCGCGCGGGGATCGTGCCCTATCTCACACCCGATTTGTTGTCCATCAGCATTGAGTGCCGCAAAGGAGAAAAGATCTCCCAGTTTTCAATGCAGATCCAACAACAGTTAGGGCAACAATCGGGGCAGCACCAAAGCTCTGAGCCTGTCGACTTGGCTGTGTTGCTGCTTAAGTTGCGAGATGACCCCGCGGCTCGCAACGAGCATCGCAAGGTGGTCCTGCTGTTCGATCAATTCGACAACTGGGCAGGTTCAGCTACGAGTTCACGATTGGCTGAACTGGCGGCCGCTTTGAGGCATTGTGATGGAGAACGCTTGCAGGCTCTGCTTGTTGTGCGAGATGATTTCTGGACCTCAGCAACTGAATTCATGCGATTGGTTGAGTGCGGTGTCGAGCAGTGGAAGAACGCTCGATCCATTGATTTGCTTGATCGACATCATGCGCGGCGGTTGCTCGAAGCGGCCGGACGTGGTTTTGGCTCACTGCCTCCAAGCCCAGAACCACTGAGTGTTGATCAAGCCGCATTCATTAAACAGGCAGTAAGTGAGATGTCGACCAAGGGCAGAGTGCTGCCAATCCAACTTGCCATGTTCGCAAAAATAGCCAAACTGCAGAGCTGGCAACCCGAGACGTTGACTCAAGCCGGAGGTGTCCAAGGAACCTACGTAGAGTACTTTCAAGACCTTTTCGAAAGTCCGACGTCGCCACCCGCGTATCGACGTGTCAGCAGCGCTGTCGTCGAAGTCCTGCACTGCTTGCTTCCTAATGCAGATCAAAAGGCACACAGTCATCAAGTCGAATTCCGCGAACTTGAAGCCTTACTGGTCAACAAAAAACTAGAGACTCAACTTCACCGCGCACTCAGTATCTTGGTTGAGGATCTACGAATTGTCGTCCGAGTCTCGCATCCAGGCAGTGTCTCGGCGACGGAGTATGCCATACAGTGCAATGACCGCTTTCATCTCGTGCACGATTTTTTGACGATTCCTATCGCGAATTGGGTCGATCAAGTTCGTAAAAGTTCCTGGCGTGGAAGAGCCCTTGCAAGGTTAGAAGAATTGTCCGCAATGTGGATCCGAAAACAGCACCACCGCTTCTTGCCAACGTTGCCTGAATTCATCGCCATGCAAATTGCAACACCTCCCAAAACACGAAGCCCAGAACATCGACGCTTTCTACGCAGTGCTGGGCGAAAACACTTCCTGCGAGCTCTGATCGCACTCGCTGTTATTACCCCCGTCACCTTAATTGCGGTATCAAGTGCTAGACAGCGTCAGCATAGCATCGAGCAACACCAAAAGCACATAGTCGAAAAAGTTGAGAATGCGATACGTAACAAAGTTCACTACTTCAAAGAACTCATGAGCGACGCCAGGAAAGACCTGGACTATCATCCACAACTCGTGTCCGAAGCAGCGCGGCCCTGGGAGGATTCATCGGTTGAAATTCATCGGATACGTGCTCAGCTGTTGTTAGCCGCAATTCAAAAGACAGGCTTTGAAAAGTTGCTTGACGATCTCGACAAAATCGAACCCCAACTTTGCAAAGAATTTGTTCAGACTGCACATCATTTCGAGAACGCGAAGCGTTTGCTGAATGAGGTGATCAACAATAGCCCTGAACCTGGAATGCTTGGGACTAAAGAGATCCGCGCCGCAATCTCGCTTGCTTGCTTGGGAGATCGCGAGTACCTATTGCAAATGCTCGATGTGACCCGTAATGCAAACCAAACTAATTTCTTTTTTAGCCGTGCTTTAGAATGGGACGCCGACCCAAGCCTCTGGATCGAGTTGGCCTTATCACAGAAATCTGCAAACGTAACGTACTACGCACTCTGTTTGATTGGAAGCTATCCACTTGCGGACTTACCACCCAAAATGCCTTGGCAGGACATCGCTAACCTGCAGCAGTCGCCTGACGCAGGTGTTAGCTCCGCGGCAAAATGGTTGCTAAAGAAATCACCGGATGCAAACGCCAACGCAGTCCGTGCTGACTCTCCGGGACGTCGCGTGTTACGTTGTGGACTGGAGCAGGTAAAGATTGATGCAGGTAAATCCAGCCGAACCGTTTCTCCACTCGGCTTTGAATTAAAGAATCGCGAAGTCATAGTGGAGCAGGCTTTTTGGCTCAGTTCCGCACCTGTAAGCAACGCTGATTTCAACGTATTTTTGAAATTAGCGGCTAACGAACTTTTGGGTATCAAGCCGATTGAACGGTCCCATGAACGTCTTGACGAACTCGAGTTTGATCGTGGTCGCGCTGTCACGGGCCTGAATCCAATGCTCGCCGCGAAGTATTGCAACTGGTTGAGTGTCAGGCAAGGATTAAAGCCCGCTTATAGCATTCTGACGAGTCAGGATTTTTCAGAAGATTCTGGCAGAGTCCAATTAATCGAAGGCGCCGACGGTTTTCGGCTTCCCACGTTTGAGCAGATCGCCTACACCGCTGAGTTTGGATTGGTCGAACCCAAATTTGCAAGCGAGATGCAAATGGCAGTCAAAGCATTCCATCGAAATAATGGGGAAGAACTGGACCAAATCGAGCTGACCCGATATGCGATTGCCAGGCATGTTAAAAGCCTAATGCCAAACCGGGCCGGAATCCATTTTGATTTCGAGGCCTACGAATGCTGGGCAGTCGCAGAGAATCAAGTGTGCACGATCGGTTTGGCGACGCTGGGCAAGTTCTTAGTCCATAATAGAGAGGACAGGGAGGCTAGTCCTTTCGCGGCGCTTTGGTTGGTCTCAGACGCTTCCGGCAGTGCCCCCTAAGTGGTCGGGTTCATGCCCAAGCAAGGTTTTGCTTGACAGTAAGATGCCCCACCAGTCAATATGATTGTGTAGAATCCTACTGTCTCAGATCTTTTCGGCGGCAAAGTCCATTTTCCTCGGCCACGGAAACCACACACCGCTTGTTCCGACCTGACGCCGCAAACACTTTTCACCACTAAAAACCAACTAGCCTGATAACCAACCAGTCTGGCAGCTTGTCCGCTAGCTCATACAAAGCCTTGTCCGCTATTTAGCCTATTGGAGATTGATTATGGACCAACCGATGCGAGACTTTACCGATCTGCTTCTTCGTAAGGGCATTGTAAGTCTAGATCAGTTGAGCGAGGCGGCAAATTTGGCTCGCGAGACTGATATCCAAATCGGCGACGCCCTGATCAAGCTGGGTTATGCCGCTGGCGACGATGTCTACCGCGCCCTGGCAACGTTCCACAAACTCGAATACGTCGATCTAGCAACCATTCGAATTGCCGACGAAGTTATCCAGTTGGTCCCCGAATCGGTGGCGCGGGAAAACAACGTGATCCCCTACCAGAGCGCCGATGACGACGCTCTCAAAGTTCTCGTCAGCGATCCGTTCGATCTGGAAACCATCGAGAAGTTGCGGTTTATCCTCAACCGTAAAGTTGAAACAGCCCTGGCACCCCGCGAAGCAATCTCCGAAGCAATCAACCGCTACTATGGACAGGTCGAAGGTGAATCAGCTGACTCCATTCTTCAGGAGTTTACGGATACTCAAATTGACTTCACGGAAACCTCAGAAGACGGAAGTAGCGGCGGCGGGGAAGATTCAGTCGATGAAGCCAGTGCCCCAGTCGTTCGACTCGTCAATCTGATGATCCAAGAAGCCGTCCAGTTGCGTGCTTCAGATATTCACGTCGAGCCTTTCGAAACACGAGTCCGAATTCGATACCGAATCGACGGCATTCTGGTCGAACGCGATAGTCCACCGCGCCGGCTTTTGGGAGCGATTCTCTCCCGTATCAAAATTCTTGCAAAGATGGATATCGCCGAACGACGTCGCCCTCAAGACGGACGAATCAAAGTCACCGTAGGGGAGAAAGAGCTGGACCTTCGTGTCAGTATTATCCCTACCAACCACGGCCAGTCTGCAGTCATGCGATTGCTAGATAAAGACAATATCAAAGTCGGTGTCCGCCAACTGGGTCTCAGCGAACGCGACTTCAAGATCTTCACCAACGTGATCAAGCGACCTAACGGTATCTTCTTGGTAACGGGTCCAACCGGCTCCGGCAAGACGACAACTCTCTACGCGGCGCTCAATGCCATGAACCGCCCAGACAAGAAAATCATCACCGCCGAAGACCCCGTCGAATACTACCTTCCTGGGGTGAATCAAGTCGAAGTGAAACATAATATCGGACTCGACTTTGCTCGCATTATTCGTGCAATGTTGCGTCAAGCACCCAATATCATCCTCGTGGGTGAAATGCGCGATACTGAGACAGCATCGATGGGCATCCAGGCATCTTTGACTGGACACTTAGTTTTCAGTACACTACATACGAACGATGCGCCCGGTGCCGTTACACGCATGACAGACATGGGTGTACCCGGTTATTTGGTCGCAAGCTCGGTCGTCGCGGTGCTTGGCCAACGTTTGGTGCGGACGGTTTGCAAGCGTTGCAAGACCCAGGTCAAGCTGCCGGATAGCGTCTTGGCGGATGCAGGAATACCACCCGATATCGCCGAGAAGGCTACCTTCACGAAGGGTAAGGGATGCGGCTATTGCCAGAAGACCGGATACCGCGGGCGGATGGGCATTTACGAGCTGATGGTGGTCACCACTAAGATCCGCGAGATGATTTTCCAAAACAAATCGACGATTGAGCTCGCTCGACAAGCAATTAAGGAAGGTATGACAACGCTGTTCTGCGATGGCGTGCGCAAGGTGCTCCGTGGTCACACCACCTTTGAGGAGGTATACAGATCTGCTAAGCGCACTGAAGCGGATGGAGTTGCGCTCGAAATCGTTTTTAAAGAACTTCGCGAAGGCAAAGGTGTTGTCGCGGCTGGTTAGCGAAACGCAGCTCCTAAGGAGATGCACCCTCCGTAAGGGCTGGTTTTTGCGGGGCATTATGAGCTGATTCGTGGACGAAATAGCAGTTTTTTGACTATGATGCTACTGACCGGGCGCACAACCGTATTTATTCGTTATTGCGGCGTTCGACTTTTCCAAGATTCTTGTCTTTTAAAACCTAAGAATTGCGCTCGAAAGCATTTTGAAATCACTGTCGCGCTAGCGGGAAGTTGTGGACAAATACAGTAGCGGAAGCCGTCAAGGCTTTCGAAGACTGATTTTGCGGGCAAAGTTGCATACACGAAATACTTGACGCATTCCGCTACCAACTTTTCGCCATACCAGGCCACACCCCATCTGGTGACGACATGCAACAAAACGCTTAAGGGTCGAAAATTCGCTTTACCGATAGTATTGCCGCACATCTTCGATAGCGTTTCGAACTGTGCAATGAGTGCGAAGCTCATTTCGCTTCCCCTTTTTCAATGAATGAATTATGGCCACTGTTCTCATTGATAAACTTTTGCAAGCTTGCGTAAAGCAGGGCGCTAGCGACATTCACATTGTCGTCGGCCAGCCTCCGGTTTTTCGTCTGCACGGGCGGATGCGAAAGCTGGAAACGAAGGTCCTTGAGCCTGACGACACGATGGCGCTGATGAAGAGTATTGCGCCAGAACGCTGCCAACGAGAATTGCAGGAATCGGGGAGTTCGGACTTCGGTTTTGCTTTCGGTGGTTTGGCTCGTTTCCGCGTTTCGATTTTCAAACAGCGCGGCAACATCTCGATGGTGTTGCGACAAATTCCAAACGACAAACTGACCCCCGAACAACTCGGTTTGGCGGACTCGGTCGTTAAGATGGTCCAGCGACCGCGCGGATTGGTCTTGGTTACAGGCCCGACCGGATCTGGCAAAAGCACGACGCTGGCCAGTTTGGTGAATTTTCTCAATGAGACGCATGACCATCACATCATCACCATTGAGGACCCGATCGAATTCTATCACGAGCACAAAAAATCGACCATCAATCAACGCGAAGTCGGCGTCGATGTGCCTAGCTTTGCTGAGGCCATTCGCCGTGCGCTGCGTCAAGACCCTGACGTAATTCTGGTCGGTGAGTTGCGTGACTTGGAAACGATTCAAGCGGCGATCAGCGCGGCGGAAACAGGTCACGTTGTGTTTGGTACCTTGCACACCAACAGTGCCCAGGGAACTGTAAACCGAATCATTGATGCGTTCCCCGGAAACCTCCAGGATCAGATTCGGACTCAGTTGAGTACCTCGTTGATCGGTGTGGTCGCTCAAACGTTGTTGCCAAAGATTGGCGGCGGACGTGTGGCGGCTTATGAAGTTTTGGTCGTAACCCCCGGTATTGCTAACTTGATTCGTGAGAACAAAACGTTCCGTATCAATTCGGCCATTCAAACGGGTGCCAAGTTCGGTATGACCCTTATGGATGACACGCTATTTAACTTATGGCGCGAAGGCAAAGTGACCGTTGAAGATATTTTGGCTAAGGCTCATCGACCGGACGACTTGGCAAAACGCATTGTCAACGCCCGCCGCGGATTGGAAGACACCGGAGCCGCCGTGGAAGAGGGTGCGAGCGATCATTAACATCACCCATCAGCCGGAAGGCGTTAGCCTCCGGTTATTGTAACCCGCCGCGTCAGCGAGGAAGGCCAAGAATTCCTTTCTGACGCGTCGGGTTACGAAAGAAGTAAGAAACCGGAGGCTAACGCCTTCCGGCTGATAAGATCAAAATCGCGTTGAGAGCACACGATAATCCGCAACTAAGACTTTGGAAACATCATGGCAGTTCGCAGAATCGGTCAAATCCTTGTCGACTTAGGCTTCATCACCGATGAACAGCTTGAGGTCGTGCTCGACGAGCAACAACAGCGGCCGGGTGCACTGCTGGGTAAAATCGCCGAAGATATGGGCCTGATCACCGATGATCAGCTGTCGCAAGCGTTGGCTGAGCAGTTGGGGATGCAAACCGTTCAATTGGCTGACGTGCAGTTGCCACCGGACGTGCTCGACAAGATCACCGAAACCATGGCTCAGATGTACCGAATTGTTCCGGTGCATTTCGACGGCGATACGTTGACCGTAGCCACCTGCGATCCACAGAACTTGACAATCCAAGACGAATTGCGAACCTTCTTGGGTTACCACATTCGGATGGTGGTTTCGACCGAGCGCGATATCCTTGCGGCGATCGACAAGCACTATTCGTCCGACTTGGATACGTTTGAAAGAGTCGTCGCTGACTTGGCAAATGATACCGAGTTGTTTGCTGCCGCTTCGAAGCTGACCGGTGACAAGTTCAACTTGACCGACGCTGAAGCACTCGCCGATAGCGCGCCGGTCCGCAAGCTGCTGAACATGGTGCTGCTGCTGGCGATCAAAGACCACGCCGCCGACATTCACTTTGAACCGTTTGAAGACGAGTTTCGAATTCGGATCAAGGCCGAAGGTGTGCTCTATGAAATGGTGCCGCCGCCACGTCACTTGGCATTCGCCATTACAACGCGCATCAAAGTGATGGCGAACCTCGATATTGCCGAACGCCGCATGCCTCAAGACGGTCGTATCGAATTGATGGTCGGTGGTCACCAAGTGGACTTGCGAGTCAGTGTGCTGCCGACGATGTTCGGTGAGAGCACCGTTATGCGGATCCTTGACCGCTCCGTGGTGTCGCTGAATCTGGCGAACGTAGGCATGAATGAAGTCATGCTTGCCAACTTCCGCAAGCTCATTGATCGTCCGAACGGGATCGTGCTCGTGACCGGTCCAACAGGTTCCGGCAAGACCACGACCCTTTACTCGGCGCTCAGCGAACTGAATTCGATTGAAGACAAACTGATCACGACTGAAGATCCAGTGGAGTATGACATCGACGGGATCGTGCAGATCCCTATCGATCACGACATCGGCGTTACCTTTGCATCGTGCTTGCGAGCGATCTTGCGACAGGATCCGGACACAATTCTGGTCGGTGAGATTCGAGACTTGGAAACGGCGGAAATCGCTGTGCAAGCTTCGCTGACCGGTCACTTGGTGTTCAGTACGTTGCACACCAACGACGCGCCCAGCACGATCACGCGTATGAAGGATATGGGTATTCCGACGTTCTTGATCACCGCTTGTGTCGAAGCCATTTTGGCTCAGCGATTGGTGCGTCGTATATGCAGCAAGTGCCGCGAAGAGACTGAAGTCAATCCTGAAATCTTGATGGACTTGGGAGTTGACATGAAGAAGCTGGGCGACCAGAAGTTCTATCGTGGCAAGGGCTGCGATAACTGCAACAACACCGGCTACAAGGGTCGCGTGGGTCTGTTCGAACTGATGGTGATGAACGACTCGCTCCGCGACATGATTATGGAAAACTGCACCACGGATGAACTGCGAAACCGGGCAACCGATTTTGGAATGATCACTTTGCGGCAATACGGAATGAATTTTGCCTACCAAGGTGTAACGACCGCTGATGAAATTTTGCGAGAAACAATTCAGGAATAGACTTGAGACTTGAGATACCAGCCGATCCATCAGCCGGAACGCGTTAGAGAGCGTCCCGCTTAGGAGTTTGAACTGAAGCTGGTCATTATGGTGGTATAGTCATATCAGCCGGAAGGCGTTAGCCTCCGGTTGTGTATTGAACCGGAGGCTAACGCCTTCCGGCTAATAAGACAAAAGCACTGTAAAA
>JANODD010000093.1:0-11759 GCA_031412515.1 Planctomycetia bacterium
AAAAGTTCTGATTATTTCGTGCGTTTGCGATGTCTTCTTGTTCGCGTTTTAACTTGATCAGCGCATCGATTTCCGCTTTCGATTCTGTGTTCTCGATGTTGGCAGGAACCGAGTCGTGGGGATTTAAAAATAGCACACCGACACGGTAACTTCCTTTGCGAAGACGTGTCCCCAATGGAATGACTGTTGGATCATCTTTTGTTCCAGTAATCTCAAACTCGTCGGATTCAACCACATCATCGGTCGCTTGGAAGGTGACCCGCAGTTTTGCTTTGGCACTTCAGTACCAGCTTGGTCCGCATACACCTTTGCGCGAATGATGTAGCCACCTTCTTCGAAAGCGATAAAGCCAGCCTGCTCGATCTTAGTCGCCGCTGAGGTAGGACGAAGTTGGCCGACACGCGAAGAGGTTCGTTTGGGCGGATCCATAACGACAATCGCTTCCTCAAGAATCGACTCGGCAGCGATCAGATACTTTTCAGCCAACTGCGGCGAGAAACTCAACACGTCGCCGATATTGTCAAAGCCATAGCCAACATCATCAGCTGGGAAATCGTTGGCAGGTCGGAAATCGATGCCAACTAGATCACGAATGGTGTTGTTATACTCAGTCCGATTAAGCCGTCGGATCGTGACGCGCCCCGCGTTGGGTTGGCTCCCGGGTTTACCGCAATCGAGATTCGATAAGATGCTATCGATGGCTTTTACGACTCGTTCGACCTCTTCGCCAGACGGTTGCGGATGTTCTTTGGGAGGCATCTCATGCTTCTCCAGCATGGTGATGACATTGTCCCAAATCTTGCGTTCCTTAATCAGCGATAAAGCGTCCTTGTACTTGTCCAGGGAGAGATCCGCTTTGGATTCGCCATTGCCATGACAATCAAAACAATGTTTTGAAAGAAACGGCTGAACAGCACTTTGGAATGTAAATTCAGAATCGTCTTCCCGAACGATCGCATCGAAACTATGCACCAATGGATTCATGCTCAACAGAATAAGTACTAAAATAGTGATATTACATTGCATGCGTGTGGGGCTCGAAAGGGTTGATCGTAGCAAGTATAGACGGCTTACTGGCTTCGCTTCGATTTAGACATTCCATGTCCCAGAAAAAAACTTGGGTGTGGAGGTTGATTATAAGCTACATTTTGCCATGCGACCGACAAACGGTATTGCGAATCGTGCATCAAAGTCGGCATTCGGTACTCGGTGGGGATTGTCGTCGAATAGATTCGTAATTCGCGACTATCCGATGTACGAGCGATCAATTCCTCTCGCCAGTCACCCAGAATATCCGCTGAAAGACACGGATTCGATTTGCTACCATTGTTGGACGCCAGTCCGAGAGTTCGACCGTCAAAAATTGTCTCTTGTCGGCCAGCTTCGTAGTTCCATTTGGAAATCGAGACGCCGTCGAGCAATTCTCTTAGCAAATCGCCGTCCCACCAAATGGCCATATTTTGCGAGCTTGGCCGCGTCCCGATATCCTCTCCCTTGGCATTGAACAAGTTGCGAGTACCACCCCACAGTTCATATCCTGGATGACGCGGATCGATATCAGCGGCCATGCCGCGAGCAACATCTATTCCATGAGCGGCAGCAAAATAGATCTCACCCGTTTTAGCATTTCGCAGCTCGACACCGGCTCGTTCTGTGGGTGGTTTCTCATGAATGCTCCATATTTCCATACCAGGGCGGCTTGGATCCAGGTCGCTCATGTGTTGAGCGTCACCATGTCCAAGACCGGTCGCATAGAGTCCCGTTCCATCATCGTCGATGACCATCGCGCCATAAACGATCTCGTCTTTGCCATCCTCATCTACGTCTCCCACGATCAAGCTGTGATCGCCTTGACCGCGCCATGGATTATTGTCGCCATCGCGGGCAACTTTGTCGCTGTCAAAAACCCAACGTTGTGACAGTTTGCCGTCCCGCCAATCCCAAGCGGCAAGAACCGTGCGTGTATAGTATCCTCGGCACATAACCACACTCGGACGCTTTCCGTCCAGGTACGCAACGCACGCAAGGAACCGATCGATGCGATTGCCATAGTCATCGCCCCAAACGGCCTTCATTTGATCGGGAGTGGGACTATGCGTTTCTGAATGTCGCTGTGGTTCGTAGGGGACGGTCGACATGGCCGCTCCTGTTAACCCATTGAAAACCGTTAGGTATTCGGGGCCTTTGAGAATGTAGCCAAATCGGCCTCGAGGGTCCGGCTGTCGTTGCCGTCCAGCAGGTCGATTTGAATCGTCCGCGGTTACTGGCCTAGCACTCTCCGCTGTCAATGGCGATGGTTGTTGACGATGGTCAGCGGTTGCATCACCGACTGCTTTTCCAACTCCGTCGATGGTTCCATCGGCTGTCTTGCAAACCAACTCGGCTTTACCGTCGCCGTCCAAGTCATATACCATGAACTGTGTGTAGTGGGCACCCTCTCGAATATTTTTGCCAAGATTAATTTTCCAAAGTAAAGTCCCGTCTAGCTTGTAAGCGTGTAAGATCGGTTCGTCAGTAAATCCACCTTGCGAGTTATCGCGGCCACGGCCCGTCATGTGAATAATGATTTCGTACTCGCCGTCGTCATCGAGATCCGCTACGGAAGCATCGCCTGCAACGTATCCGTTTGGTGTTTGCAGCGGAACAGACCAGTAGTCCCTGGATGGCGAACTGGCAATAAGGTTGAACTGCTTACAGGCTTCCTCTTCGCGACCCGCTTGAACAGCGCAAACCGTATATGAAGTTGCATCAGTCAGCTTCACATCACGATCGATGAAGTTCGTTCCGGCAGTCAGCGGCTGGTCATTGAGCTTTTGCGGTGATGCACTGCCGCCTTGTCTGTAGACATTAAAGCCGAGATCCAGTGGTTCCCTTCCCAGTAGTCTCCAGCTCAGAAAGACACCCGCCTGTTCGCCTTGCGGGATTGCAACCAACCCACGGTCCAGTTTCTCCATTTGACGCTGAGCTTGAGCGTCTACAACCAAGCTAGCGCATAACAAGCATGCAATCGCAAAATGGTTGAAAACTCGCATGACATGTGCCACTTCGTTGTAGGTGTTATGTACCTTTGCTATCCTCAATATTACACGCTACTGTCGCCCATTGCACTAACTCGAGTGTAGCAAGTGTGTCGAACACTTGTCACAAACGTTCTTGGCATCTTACAACGCTTGACTCCAAACGCCGATTCCGCATGTCCATTTAAGCCATCGCTTTTCGCACTGCGATTCTCTACTGGAAACCTAACGGAGCCCATTGCATGTTCGTTAATGCAGTAAACGGCTGGCACGGTGGGGGGCCGTCGGCGTTAGCCGCGGGTGAACGAAGTCGGGCGGTTGGGAGTTTTCGCGGTCCGCCAAATGCTGCAGCCTCCAACATGATCTCTAGGCGCCAAGTGGGCTTGCGGTGATGAACGACATCCACTCCGTTCACCCGCCGCTAGCGCCGACGGCTCACTCATTCATTGCATGAATCTGGTTCACTTTAGAACGTATAGTGAGCCGACGGCTTTAGCGGCCCAAGCCGCGGGATTCAGAGTCAGTGACTCAACTATATTTGGTGCCCGCCAAATGGCGAACGATTCGCGGAGGTGAAATTACCTTGATTGCTGCTTGACCCAATACTGCCATCCATCTACACTCACTTGGACCAACGTTTGTAAGGTTTGTAGGGTACGAAAAATGAACGTTCGCGAAAATGCAAAAAAACTCCGAGGACTTATGAAGATTTCCGAAGCGGCGGAATTTTGCGGTGTGACTGCCGAAACTATGCGGAATTGGGACCGCAGTGGACGCCTGGTTCCCGAACGGAATCCTGTTACCGGTTACCGCTACTACCGACCTGAAAAACTGGAAGCGTTCCTCAAACAAGCAGTCGCCGAGCGGAGGTCGCACTCATAATGGGTGAGTACTTTTCAAATTTTTTTGACACGTCCGATTTCCCCCCACGATGGCGGTGTGGCAACTGGTCCGAGTTCCTTGGATGGCTGCACATATTCAGCGACATTGCCACCTTCGCAGCTTACTTCGCGATTCCGGCCGTTTTGTTTTACTTTGCTCGCAAACGTGACGACTTTCCGTTCACACGATTGGTGTGGCTTTTCGGTGCTTTCATACTAGCCTGTGGAACTACCCATCTGATCGAAGCGATCATCTTTTGGTACCCAATCTATCGCGTCGCCGGGATGATGAAGTTCATCACAGCGGTTATTTCTTGGATCACGGTCATCGCGTTGATCCGCTACATCCCGAGTGCTTTGCACTTGCCATCCATGGCGGCAACTAACGACCGTTTGAAGCTCGAAATAATTCAACGTGAAAAGACAGAACAGCGACTGAAGGAAAGTGAATCGATGGCCCTGGCAGCCAGTCAAGCCAAGAGTGAATTTTTAGCGAACATGTCACACGAGATTCGCACCCCGATGGCGGCGATATTGGGCTACGCCGACGTGTTGCTCGGGCACTTAAAAGATCCAGACAATCGCAATTGTGTACTGGTGATGAAACAAAACGGACAGCACTTGTTGGAACTCATTAACGACATTTTGGATCTCTCGCGCATTGAGGCGGGCAAAATGGATGTGGAGTTTGAATCTGTTCCTCTAGTCAACTTAGTCAGCGATGTGCAGTCGCTGATGCACGTCCGCGCCGACGAAAAAAGTTTGGACTTTCGTGTTGAATTTACCACGGATGTTCCTGAGCAGATCAAAACAGACCCGACTCGCTTGCGGCAAATTCTAATCAACTTGATTGGCAATGCGATTAAGTTTACGGAAACGGGAAGCGTGGTGTTGTCGGTAAGTTTGCTTAATGCTAAGGAGCTTTCGTTCTCTGTCCGCGACACTGGTATCGGGATCAGCGACGACCAACAAGCACGTTTGTTCAAACCATTTTCACAGGGCGATTCTTCCGTCACTCGAACGTATGGTGGTAGTGGACTTGGACTGGCCATCAGTAATCGATTGACAGGAATGCTGGGTGGCAAAATTTCGGTGGAAAGCAAACTGGGAGTTGGGTCGACGTTCACGGTAACCATACCCATCGGGCCCGTCGACGGCTCGCCGCTGACCCGACCCAACTTAAATGGTCATTCGACTGCTGTCGCCGATGAGAAGCTTAAGCCGGTGAAACTCGATTGCCGCATCTTGGTAGTGGATGATCGTCGCGATGTCCGACATATCAGCCAACACTTTTTGGAAAAGGCAGGCGCGAAAGTTACTACGGCCGAAGACGGCCAACAGGGTATAGACGCTTCGATGGCGGCGCGTGACCGAGGCGAGCCGTTTGATCTGGTCGTGATGGATATGCAAATGCCGAATGTCGACGGTATGCATGCCGTCGCCGAGCTCCGTTCGGCGGGCATCGAATGGCCGATCATCGCCTTGACGGCGGATGCGATGAAAGGCGACCGCGACAAATACCTGAACACCGGTTGCGACGATTATCTCGCAAAGCCGATCGATCAAATGAAGTTGGTTTCTATGGTCGCCAAATACACGCAGGTAGTTTCTGTGGATGAACTTCGCCGCGCCCGACTGGAACGCGTTCAAGCGCTAAAGGCAACGTTGAAAAACGAGTTCAAGGAGCACTAAAAAACACTACAGCGCAGATTGGACGTTGCGATGCCAAGCAATCGGCTAAGGATAAACCTGCTGGTAGCTAACAAACGCGAAATTGCGACTATCGGGCGACCAGGATGGGACGTTTAAAGTTCCTTGGCCTCCGAACAATTTTGCGAGTGTCTTGATCTTGCCATCAGCCAGCGACATCAATCGAAGTGAAACGTCTTTGTTAGCCGGATGCCCCTGAACGTCATTTGCAAAGGAAAGGAAAACGATCCAGCGGCCGTCTGGTGAAGGATGCGGAAACCAATTGTTGAACTCGTCGTTTGTGATCTGCGTCTGCTCGCTTCCGTCGGTGTTCATTCTCCAAATGTGCATCTTTCCGGTTCGATCGGAATTGAAGTAGATCGACTTGCCGTCTGGCGAATAATCCGGGCCGTCGTCCAAGCCAGCGGTGGTCGTCAATCGCGTTTCTTCTCCACCGCTGACGGGAATGGTGTAGATATCAAACTCACCCGATCGCGACGCGCAGTAGGCCAGCGTCTTGCCGTCGGGCGACCATCCATGCCAATACGAAGGCGCGAGCTTGGTAATCAGTTGAGGTGTGCCACCTTCGATCGGCAGCGTATAGATGCGTGACCCGCCACTTTGCGTTTGATCGCTGATGACCAGCGTCTTGCCATCAGGAGAAACTCCATGATCGTTGTTCGAACGACTGAGTGCGCCGGTAGCGATCTGTGTCAGGTTGCCACCCTTGACCGGAATCGAAAAGATCCGACCAGTACTGTTAAACAGGATCGTCTGACCGGTAGGATGCCAGTTGGGCGCCTCGATATGCTCCTTGGAATGGTAAATGACTTTCCGGTCAGTCGAAGCAATCGAGATCGTTTCGAGAGTGCATTCGATTTTCGCGGTTGAAGCTTTCTCAAGCTCCTTCTTCAGTACCACGTTTGAAAACGTAGCGGTCTCGAGTCTTTCGTTGTTATGGGCGCAAACACCTAAGCCAACATAGAAAGGCTCCTTGAACTGGATGCGAAAGGAACCGCCCGACGGCCGCATGTCATCGTCGGTCTCACCAATAAACATCGCCACGTACTCACCTCGTTTTTCCAGCCGCACGCGACGCGGGGCCGAAACGTTTGACTGTACCTCATGAGTAGTGTCTCCATCGACTTCCCTGTATTGGATAGAGCACAATCCGTCGCCATGGAACGCTACGTCGGCGTAAGCGGATTCTGGCTTCATAGACTGACGCAAGATAAGACATGCTTTTCGGTGAGGATCCCCTTCTTGCGTTGGCCATTGAATGTTGGCAGCAATCGAAACATCACCAGCGGCTTGTGTCGATACGAAGTGCAATGCATCGGTTGTGAACCACATGTTCGCGCCGCCACCAGACACCGTATAGGTTGATTTGTCGGCGTCGAACAATGCCTTACCGGTCTTGCCAACGACACCAATATCCACCGCCTGGTCAAAAATGCCGATCGCATTTTTCCCCTGCTGCTGAGCTGAGGCACAACAGACTTGAAAACAAGACCAGCCGACAATCAAGCTGAGAGAAAAAAGTTTATGCACGGGAGGACTCCGTGGAGAGGAATAGAGGAAATCGATTCGATGGGATGCAGCGAGTTTAAACCAAGACCTGCGTACTTGCACACTAGGGCAAGGATCGCCATCGAGTTTACTCGGTGGGATTACGACTTTTGCGGCTAAGATCGAGCGATGAACGCTACCGTCCTCCCCCACGCTGTTAGCTAATAAGTCATCGCTCCACCTAGCAAGCTAGGATGGTGACGATCAGCGAGAACTGTTTAATCTTCTTACCACTAACTTGCGCAGTTGAATTGTAGCGTTACCAACCTGCAATCTAGGCAACAAACGGTCAGACGAAGCTGCATTCGCTACCAAATTGTCGCCCATCGTATTCAGATCGCACTCGTACTCAATACAATATACTCGGAGTCGGCCGGGGTAGTTTTCGAGTAGGAGTACGAGTACCGCAAAGCCTGAGTACGAGTAGGAAAAAGCAGCTACAGCCGATTTTTCGAGTAACATCGACCAGTGACCCTCAACCACGAATCTGCTTCATCGGGTATCCAACATGAAACCTCTGCGATTGACTCTACACTTCGTTCCCGCGATAATCCTCTTTGCCGCTGGCTTGTTGAATGATCAGCCAGCCAGGGCTCAAGAGAATGCGTTTCCGGTATCGATCGAAGTTGATGCAGCGGCGAGCAAAGGAGAGCTGCATCGAATATGGCGTTTCTTTGGAGCTGATGAACCGAATTATGCTTATATGAAAGATGGTCGCAAGCTGCTGAGTCAACTGGGGGAACTTGCACCTAAGGAGGTCTTTTTTCGGACGCACAATTTGATGACCACGGGGCCAGGCGCGCCGGCACTTAAATGGGGTAGCACCAATCTCTATACCGAAGATGCGAACGGCAACCCGATTTACGATTATCGAATCGTCGATCTAATTTTTGATACTTACCTAAAGAACGGGGTGCGACCGTACGTGCAGCTTGGGTTTATGCCGCAGGCTATGTCGACTAAGCCTGAGCCGTATATGCACGAGTGGCGGCCAGGTATGCCATACGAAGAGGTCTATACCGGGTGGGCCTATCCGCCAAAGAGCTTTGAGAAATGGGGCGAATTGGTCTATCAATGGGCAAAGCATTGCGTCGAGCGTTACGGTCGTGAGGAAGTTGAATCGTGGTGGTGGCAAACTTGGAATGAACCGAATATCGCCTACTGGAAAGGAACGCCGGAAGAGTTTCAGAAGCTGCATGACTTCGCGATGGCAGGCGTCTTGCGAGCGTTACCGACGGCACGTATCGGTGGTCCAGATGTGGCAGGTGATGGCGGTAATTTCTCACGCAACTTTTTTCGACATTGCTTAGATGGCAAGAACTTCGCTACCGGAGAAAATGGGACACGATTGGATTTTGTGTCCTTTCATGCCAAAGGTGCACCGACGTGGACAGATAACCATATCCAGATGGGCATCGCCGCTCAACTGAAAACGATCGACGCGGGCTTTGGCATTGTTGCGGAATTTCCGCAACTAAAAAACAAACCGATTGTCATCGGCGAATCCGATCCAGAGGGCTGTGCGGCTTGCCAGGGCGATCGATTCTCCTATCGCAACGGTACGATGTATTCAAGCTATACGGCGGCGAGTTTCGCGCGCAAGCATGATCTTGCGGAAAAGCATGGTGTGAACTTGGAAGGTGCATTATCGTGGTCGTTCACGTTCGAAGATCAACCCTACTTTGCTGGCTTCCGGCAATTGTCTAGCAATGGACTTGCGATGCCCGTTTTGAATGTATTGCGGATGATGAGCAAGTTGGAGGGACAACGCATTTCAGCAGTAAGTTCACACGCAGTGTCACTTGAAGATATTGTCAGCAAGGGCGTGCGTGGAGCGCCCGATGTTGCCGCACTTGCAAGTCGCAATGATAAACAGATCGCGGTCATGGTCTGGCACTATCACGATGACGACCTGCCAGGTCCAGACGCGGCAATCGAGCTAGACGTTGGTGGCATTCCCAAATCGGTCAAGACTGCAAAAATGTCGCACTATCGTGTGGATCAGTTTCACAGCAATTCTTATGACGCTTGGCGCCGAATGGGTGCACCTGTTGCACCTGGTAAAAAGCAGTATGCCGAACTGGAAGCAGCTTCCAATCTGTCAATGCTTGGCGACGTTGAACAAGTAGCATGTGACAATGGAAACGGGAAAGTGTCTTTCAAGCTACCGAGGCAAGGTGTATCGCTCGTGGTCTTGCAGTATTAAAAATCGTGTGCCACTGGCTATGCCAGTGAAACGAAGTCGGTGGCTGTTGCAATCGAGTTGTCCGTCCAATACTAAACACTCGGGACGCACACGATCGAAGTGAATCGCTTGACCAAAGTGATTTCTGTGATGTGCTACGAGTAGCGGACATTTGGGAGTCTACCAGTTGGTGTCGCTTCTAACTTCGATGACTCCGCCCGAGGCAGTTATTTCATTGGTGTGTTAATCTCTACTTAGAGTGGACCGCTTCGTTCGCACTGGCCAAGCCAGTGGCACACGAAAACGAAGCCCTTCAAATTGGTTTTTGCAACCAATTGAGCGCGCATTCGAAGACCCACAAGCTGGCTTCTTCCAGCCGAGCAGCGCGGGCCGCGATGTCACTTGCATCTTGTGGGGCAGGTTGGAGCAATCGCGTTTGAGCCTTTAAGACCGTATTATCATGGCGAGTGGCCATCGCGCAGAAGACGATGCCATCTTTTTCGGGCGCAACGCCTGGACCAAGGTCACCGGTAACGGCGATGCTCACGTCAGCTTCTGCGGTGTGTGCGAGAGCCCGGCGAGCAAGTTGGATAGTGACAAGCTCGCTTACTGGTCCTATGTGAGGATCGTCAAGAACATCGCTGCTGATTTCTAGCCACTGTTGCTTGCTGCCACATCGATACACTACCAAGCTTCCGCACCACCACTGCGATATTCCGGGCAGCGCCGCCATGCTCGCAGCAAGCCAACCGCCGGTGCAGCTTTCGACCAGCACAATTCGTTTCTGGCGACTGGCGATCACGTCGCGAAGACTTGAAGCAGCTGCAATTAGGTTGGTATTCATAATTGGCTGATCCAACAAAAAAGCAATCAAACCTAAGCCACGTGCTCAGCTTGTTCATTGAGTCGCTGCAAATCTTCCACCAGCAATCGCACGGAGCGGGCAAGGGTACTCAGCGGCAGCGATGGCAGCGACTGACCATGTGAGGCAACTTGTTCGGTGGCTAACGGCAAGTGCACGAAACCGACCTTGCAAGTCGGTTTGCGTTTCTTCGCGCGCAGCTGCAATTCATGATGCGATAGGTACATGATCGCATTGCAAAGGAATGTGCCCGCATGATACGAGATCACCGATGGGATGTGGTTATCGCGTAAAAGTGTGGCCCAACGACCAAGCGGCAAATTGCTGCGGTAGGCAACTGGTCCACCAGGAACAATTTCGTCCAGTTCAGAGCCACGTTCATCCAAGCATCCAGCCACGTTGACTGCGATCGCTTCCAATTTAATACTGCTGGCACCCGGTGACTGCCCAAGGTGAAGTACGACATCAAAGTCGCGTTGCAAATCCTGCTTGAGCTTTTCTTGCAGAGCCGGCAGATCGACTGGATATCGGCGCGTAACCAACGAACCTCCTGAAGAAAACTCCCCAGGAAAATCACTGGGGAGATCTTTAAGCATCTCGACCAAAGCCATCCAACTTGAATTGGTCGTCCATTGGTCGTAGGGTTCAAAAGCTGTGAGCAACACCCGCACTTGAGTCAACTTTCTGCGTTCCGAGCCACCGGAGGCCTCGGTGCCTCAGATTTCAAGTTGACGTCATGTCGACACTCGACTTTAACCGTTCGACATCCGAAGTGCAATCGGTGAGCCGGTGGCGAATTCTCGCTCAATGAGTTCTGTTTTAGCAGGAGGTTTCAATTGCACGTTCCAGAACGGGAGAACGAGGCTCTGCCGAGTCAGCCTTTGGCATAACTTGCAAACTTCACTGTAATTGTGAATGTGAGCTTGTGGATGTAAGTTTTCCATTAAAGTGATGGATGTATATAAGAACATTGGGAGTCGAAATCGCTGTGGAGATTGGCTCGGCAGAGCCTCGTTCTCCCGTTCCATGTTCTACGCGTCTAATACGTTCTACGCGTCTAGATAGTACTTTGTCCAACTCCAATTTTAGGGTGGTACGCTCGGGGCTTTGTCACCCTAAAATTAAATTTGGATCAGCCGGAATGCGATAGAGAGCGTCCCGCTTAGGATTTTGAACTGAAGCTGGTCATTACGGTGGTATAGTCTTATCAGCCGGAAGGCGTTAGCCTCCGGTTGTGTATTGAACCGGAGGCTAACGCCGACGGCTTTCAAGCCAGCATTAGGCACGACTTTCTTCGAGAATGCGTTGCGTTGCGACGTGGTTGCCACGGTTGCCACTTATCTTTGGAGGCTGCGGCACTTTGGGCCCTCGAATGTTTTTGCGCATAGCCTTTAAGTTGACATGTTTAGCTAGCCGCATTAAATACTGAGCAAATTGCTTGGTCGTTAGATTGGCATACTCGGATTCAAACTCTTCGTTGGTAACAGCGATCACCAGCCCTTGCCAAGCACCATGCACATCCAACGCAAGATAGTAAGTCGAGACCTCGTCGGCCA
>JANODD010000094.1:0-1847 GCA_031412515.1 Planctomycetia bacterium
CCTTCTTCGCCTTGGCAAGTTGTAATTCGAGCTCACCAATCCGAGACGTCAACTTATCGATTTGCGCAGCCTGTCTCTCGATCTGCGCAGCCTGCTTCGCGACCAAAACGCGGAGTTCTTCGATAACTTTGTCCTTACTGTCCATTCCTGAACAGTAGCAAATTAAGCTAAACTAACGCACTATCAGTTCTTGAACCGTGAACGGTTATAAAAAATGTCGCACAAACGGGGAACTCCCATTGGTCTCCGCACGGCTTGGAGCCGAATTTTGTCTGCCAGCTTAACCTTTACTGTCGACCGGACTCTGCAGAGAATTAAGGGAGAGAGTGCAGGGTGTCGAACTTTGAAGCGCCATTTTTTCAATAAAAACAGGTTCTACTATATCGTAGAAAATGGGCGAAGAGGGACCAGTAGCAGTAGCGATTTAACTCAGAAATTCAAGGGTGAACCGAGCGAGTTGACAGCGGCGGTCCCATTGGCGGTCCCATTTGACCGTGCTGCGGTGATTGAGTTCTGCCGCAAGCATCTTGTTTTTGCTGCCCGATGACCGCTTGCAGGCACTCTATCGCGAGCGTGAAGCGGAAAAGCCCACAGTTGAGGGACTGGCGGCGTGGGAGCGAACGACACGTCAGATTCTTGGCAAGCCACCCTTGTCTGACACATAAGTGCTCCGCAATTCAGAACGCTTGGAGGAGTCATTTAAGCGTGCGACTAGGACATGAAGGCTCTACCTCTTCACCAAGTGCGCTCGAATCCAGTCGGCCATCTGGCATTTATCAATCTGTCGATTTGCCAATTTCATCATCGTATGGTATTTCTCGTCCTGAGATGCGACCAGGTTGTAGCCATTGAGAATCAGAAATATACGACATACAACCAGCGCGGTTCGCTTGTTGCCGTCGAGAAAAACTTGATTGCACGCAATGGCAAACGCGTATTGCGCTGCCATTGCAGCAATGTCTGGCGTTGGGTCACCATAGGAAAACATATTGCGTGGGCTGGCAATTGCCGATTCCAGTCCGTTGCGGTCTCGCAGGCCTTCTAAACCACCATGCTCGGCTAGCTGAGCCGCATGGATCGCTAGAACGACGTCTAGCCTGATCCACTGCGGTTCAATCATTTAGAGAGAGCCCGGAGGGAATCGCGATCTTCACGCATGACCATTTCGGCGATTTCCATTTGCTGCTGGAATTCGGGATCGTAGGCGGTCAACCGAATACCATCTACAGTTTCTTGGACATAGAGGAGGTCACCCTTAGCCACTCGCAATCTCGCAATCATTTCCTTCGGAAGAACCAGCCCTAGGGAATTGCCGACATCTCGGACTTTGATCGTAGTCATTGTAATACCCTCCCGAGTTACCACCAAAGTTATAACTTGTGTTTACACTATAGTATACACGCTCAATCGGTACGGGAAGTGCAAAACTGCAGGATTTCAGCAAGTGATTCAGTCAGCACCCATCATGAGAGGGGTTCCGTACGTTCCAACGGCGATTCGTTCGATTCCGCTGCCTACGGACCGCCAGCCGATTCTACAACCTATTCATCGCAAATGCGGAAAAAAGGGGACGGTAGTTTAAAGATATTCACCCCCGTCCCCTTTTGCTTTTTAGGAGGTGTCTCCGTGACAAGGAAACAGAAGCTCGCAAGTTCTGGTATTGGTATTGTCATTACTTGTTTGGTCTGTATTTTCGTAGTGACTCTAATCCACATCCCGGATAGAGATTCATCGAAACTCGCCGCACAGCAGGCTCCGAACAAAGATCCTGGTGCAAGGTCAACAGTGGTTATAGGTGGCATTTCTCGGCCCAGCAGCGACGTTGTGAACCCTAAAGGTGAAGCCCG
>JANODD010000095.1:0-43416 GCA_031412515.1 Planctomycetia bacterium
AGCAACGAGAGTCGTTGCCACCAGTTCCTTAAGCCTGACGCAATTAAGGTCTTGGTGGATCAACACATGACAGGTCGCGTCAACCATTCGTACCGTCTTTGGAATTTGCTTATTTTAGAATCATGGCTCAGGCGATGGCCTGCGCAAATGTAAGATAAACTGAGAGGATTGTAGAGGCGTGGGATGTAGTGTGGGCTTTCAGCCTGGCGATCGGAACACTAACCCAGGTTAGAAGCTGGTATGGCGAAAAGTCGGTAGCGGAATGCGTCAAGCATTTCGTGCATGCAACTTTGGCCCGCAATATCAACTCCCGAAAGCCTTGACGGCTTCCGCTACTGCGTTTGTTCACGACTTTCCGACAGCCCAGTTGGAAGCCTAAAGATCCGCAGGGTAAACCTGCGGGATACAGATCCAAGCGCAAGGCGAATACCGCAGTCTTGTACTGCGGATTGTTCTGCTTCTAACTAAATGCACTGGGCAAATGGAATAGTGGCCGAACGGTAGAGCCAACAAGGCACTGGTCAGACGCTGAGGCCGCAACATCCTTGAAGCTGAGTGTCAGGTGGGTGCGACTCGGCCGTGACCAGCGTGCTAAGAACATAAGCTCTCGTCGCCCTGCGTCGTTAGCGATCTCCTTAGTTGGAAGCCTAAAGATCCGCAGGGTAAACCTGCGGGATTATGCTAGAAGCCTACGCTACGGAAACAGCAAATGTTGCAACTGTGCAGTAAAAGTTTTCTTACCGCCTTCCTGTTTGCGATGAGTCTACCGTGACGGTTTGTCTTGCGAAGTCAGATAAGCAAGAACCGTTTGTGCGTGAACTCAAACCCGGCGAAAAAAGTGACTTTCTTGCTTTGAAGAAGTCTGCAATGAATCGAGGTCAAAGCTCTAACGGAGCAGCGGATAAGTGACCACAGAGTAAGGCATCTGTGTGAAGCATTTTGGCAACAAGTGCTACTGCATTGAGGTGGCGGAAGCCGTCAAGGCTTACGGTTATTGAAATTATGTGAAATTCACGAAATGCTTGACGCATTCCGCTACACCAAAATCTAATGTGGACAGAGCATTAGGTTGCGGTGGTCGTATTTCACTCCGGTGAGATTGTCAGTTCCCATCAGTAAGAACGGGACGATGGTCTTTAGGTACTACAGTGCATAGTGGCTTGAGACGCCAACATTAGGCCCTACGCTACTTTTGCGGAGCAAAAGGCGAAAGGGCTGCGCTTTAGCAGTACCTAGCAGATCGCTGGTTTGCGTACCGCTTGAGTGTCCAAATGGCGGGCTGGTGCTGTGTAAGCAATGCGATCTTGAAGGTCTTGGGCTCGATTCGATTCACGAGCCTCAATTTCATCGACGCCGGCATGAGTGATCGACCAAGGTCCCGAAAGCTCGCGCTGTATCCAGCCCTTTTCTCGGAAGTACCACATATGGAACTCAAGCAGTTCAGCCGGGATCTTCATCATGTCTTCGACCGTCGTAATACCCAAGCCCGGTTGCTTCATGTCTCTACGCCGCTGCGCATAGAAGATCGACAGCAAGCGGTGGCGAACAACGCAATCATCGGCGGTCGCTTCGACTCCTGCAAATAAAGATTTCTGATCCCGTCGATTGCGATCGTACGCAGCATCGTAAGCGGCACGTTTAACAGGATCTTTTAAAGCGGTGTAGGCTTGCACCAACCGCTTGAATTTTTCTGGATTCCCCGTCGCGCCTGCGTCTGGATGATACCGCTTTGCATGATAACGGTACGTGCTTTCGATAGTCTCAAACGAAGCACTTGGGCTAAGTTCTAGAACTTCATAAAAGTCGACGAAGGTGCGATCGTTCATGTTGCGTCTTCTAGGGGCATTAGAGCGCTTCAGTACTGTAATCATGGGGTGTTTAGAGCAACCCCAATACAGCGTAAACATAGCTCACGGCTCACCGCTCGTTCGGCTGGCGATTGAATCCAGCAGCTTTTTCCTTGTTAAGCTTTGCCGGAAAAAATGGCTTTGCCAATTTTGATGTTGTTCAAATCTGATTCGTGTGCCACTGACTTGCCCCACAAGTCCGGATTTATAGCGCTCACGGGTCACTCACAGCAATATTCGCCCCCGAACGATAGCAGAACGCTGCCAGCGGACTGGACGTCCGCGGTTCGAAACTTACGTGTTGCGAAGCAGTGGGAAAAGGATCACGTCACGAATGCTCTTCGAATTCGTAAGAAGCATTACCAATCGATCGATCCCAATGCCGAGCCCTCCAGCAGGTGGCATACCATTGCGAAGCGCAAGCACAAAGTCGTGATCCATCTTGGCCATCGAGTCCTCTTCGTTCTGGCCTTCAAGCTGACTGCTAAACAGTTGCTCTTGCAGCAACGGATCGTTTAACTCGGTGTAGGCATTCGCCAGCTCCATGCCGTGGATAAACATTTCAAAACGCTCGGCAACTTCTGGATTCGATGTCTTGCGCTTTGTAAGCGGACAAATACTCGCCGGATAATCGGTAACAAAAATCGGTCCAATCAACGCGTCCTCGACGGTCTCTTCGAACACTTCACTTTTGATTACGTCTTGATGTTTTCCTGCGGTCGCAATGCCGAGCTTCTTGGCACGTTCAGCGATTGCATCATGGTCGGTCGGGTCAACTCCAGCATGCTCTCGGAACAAGTCATCGTAAGTACGACGCGCGAAAGGTGGCGTGAAGTCAATCGGCTTGTCGCCCCACATAACTTTGTATCCTTGGCCAGTCGCAGTGAGCGCATTGCAAATAATTTGCTCAGTCACGTCCATCATGACCTCATAGTTCGCAAAAGCCTCGTACAGCTCAATCATCGTGAATTCAGGATTGTGCTTCGGGCTGATGCCTTCATTGCGATAGACTCGTCCCATTTCATAGACACGTTCAATCCCGCCTACAAGCAACCGCTTGAGATGCAACTCGAGCGCGATACGCAGCACAAGCGGCATGTTCAGCGTGTTGTGATGTGTTAGGAACGGTCGCGCTGCTGCGCCGCCGGCGATGGTATGCAGTGTCGGGCCTTCGACTTCGATATAACCTCGCAGTCGAAGTGTTTCGCGGATCGACGAGATGATTTTGGTGCGATTGAGAAACGTTTGCATCGAACCTTCGTTGTACGTAAGGTCGAGATAGCGTTGCCGTTGCTTCATTTCGGGGTTTGTAAGACCCGCATGCTTCTCCGGCGGTGGCTCCATCGTCTTGCACATGAAGTGGAGTTTTTCAGCAAAGACGGTCAATTCGCCAGTGTTCGTTCGACCCAACCGTCCATCGACGCCGATCCAGTCGCCTAAGTCATAGTATTGCGCGACTTCAAAATCTTGATCGCCAACTTGGTTTTTCCCAATGAAGATCTGGATGTCACCAGTCCAGTCGCGAAGGTTGAGGAAGATGAGCTTTCCCGTTGGCCGCATGAGCACAATACGCCCCGCCACACGGATTTTAGGCCCAATCTCTTCGCCTTTGCCTTGCTCAGTTTTCCACTGGCGATAATCGACTTTTGCTTCACCATCCAAAACTGGCAACGCGAGTTCTTCCCCAGATTCAAGCCGAAACTTTATTTCGGCCGAACGCTCGCGCGCCGCCTTCGATAGCGTCCGATCAGGAAAATAGTGTCCCCATGGATCGACGCCCAATGACTCCAGTTTGTGCAGCTTAGCCAATCTCGCAGCTTGATGTTGCCCGAGTTCGTCACCGCTATCTACGCCCACATCTGGGTTTTGAGTATCCGTCATTCGCCGAACCGTTTCTGTATTGACTGGGAGGTTTGCTTTAGTTGGTACAAAGCGAATCGAAGATTTTAGCCGCGGAGCATACCTTCGCCCAGTCCGGTCTGACTTTGTAAAGTAGCTGGTTTCGTGAGAAACCGACCGAGCGTGAAAGTGATTTGTACCGCATCCGGTTTCCCACGAAACCAGCTACAAAGCGAAGTGCTTACTTCAGCAAACGGAGTTGGTTCCAAATGACAGTGTCGCCGAGCGGATGATCGGCTTTGGTTTCGACAACCAATCGCAGACGCTTGTCGCTTTCGATGGGCAGCAATATCTCTTGTGGCTTTCGAGTCGCGTCAAAGTTGTGTTCCCAAAGCACTTTGTTCTCGAGCATTATTGCTGCGCGGCAAGCCATAAATGCTTGGCCGCCTGGTTTCAATTCAACCGATCCAATTAGCTTTGAGAAACCTGCGGGCACACGATAGGTAGCTGAACCAGCGCCTACAAACTCGACGCTCGGTCCTTTCAGACCTGCTCCCGACTTGGATTCAACCCGTCGTGCACCAAACAACCTAGCAGCATCAGGTAGTTCAATGCCCAACTGAAATCGAGGCAGACTGCTTCGCTCTATCGGTTCCAAATCGGCGACATAGCGCGAATTACCGAAAGAAAGGTCGACTTCCATTAGTTCGGCCAGCTGTAATGTTATCGAGTCACCGCAGTTCAGCTTGAGCGTACATGTATCGCCCTCCGAGGTGATCGACGAAACAATCCATTCGTTGCGATGAATGTCTCGGACTACACCTGCGAGCTGCCCGAGTGCTTTGTCTGACGAAAAATACTTAATTCCAGCCAATTTGTCGCGCGGAGCTTCTACATTTTGCCCATCCACATCAAACGACACAAACTCGGGAGTGACACTGCCAATCAGGCCTTCGATTTTGTCGAGCGAATCTTCGGAGCGTACGAGAACAAGCATATCTGAAGCAACTTGCGATTCGACGAACGATTTCCACTGTGGTAGCAACTGGTCGCTCAGCTTTTCGAACAAGCAGGTACTGATGGACTTTGTCGAGAACACCATTTTCCCGTTCCCGCTCACCACCGTAACGTTCTTCCCGTCGCTCGTCATGCCACTTGCCGTAATGCGACTTCCACCGCGGAGCTGCACCGCCAGCAGAGCATCCTGTTTCGCAGCGGCTTTGGACGCAGTGAAGCGTAACCTAAGAATGTTCTCAAAAGGGACCTTTCGATTGCCATTGGTCCCAGCATCGATGGCACCACCGTTAATGCCCCGTACCTCAACCGAATTACCACCGAAACCCACAAAATCCGCACGGTTTGTGGACTGATTGGTCTCAGTCACTTCGACGCTGCGCTGCGGGGCAGTTTGGACCGCAAGAACCAACAATCCGCCCATCCAGACAATTCCGCTGCTAGTTGTCATAATTTTCTCGAACCAATTTCTAGTGAGGCCGATCAATTTGGGAGAGTTAGGCGAAACCTACCCCAACGTTGTGGTCCATTTTCGTAGTAAGGTCGCTGGATTCGTGAGAAACCGGATACGGCATAAGCGTCGCTAGTGCGCCGGTTTCTTACGAAATCAGCTACACACGTTCGCGAAAGTGCTTTACAAAGTTGCCCACCCGCGGCGAACCTGCCGAACTGATTTTAGTCTTTATGATAGGCCATTTTTGACGGATGTAATCGGCGGCTGAAAAGATTGGCCCTCAGTTCGTCAAAAAGTTGCTTGGACGTGTTGCAGAATCTAGGTCAACTTGGTTATAAAGGTGACAGAATTGGCACTGACGCGGCAACGCATCAGGCGCTAAATCGACCAGGAGAGGTGGCTGAGTGGTCGAAAGCACTTCATTGCTAATGAAGCGACCGGGTCAAACCGGTCCGCAGGTTCAAATCCTGTCCTCTCCGTTTTTCAGTTTTGCCTTTTATTAGCGAGCGCACAAAGAAGTGCGCCGCATCTTACCAGAGCGAACGCGTCCTATTACGTTGGGCTTATTCGAACCGCGACATACCCGACTCCATCGATGCAGGGACAAGTTGAAGCGTACGTTCAACTGACGTAGCTTGTTTCGTGAGAAACCGGTTAGAGTCTGGTTTCGTGAGAAACCGTTAGAGTACAGAGGTCACCAGCCCGTCCCGGTTTCTCACGAAACCAGCTCAAGCGTGCCATTTAGGTTGAGTCGGACTTTCTCGTACCGCAATTTCACACGCCTCGATTTGGCCAAGAACGATTGAAACGGAATGTTTCAATCGTTCGCGCCTTAAGGCTGTTCCTGCCTAACGGCGGCCCGTTTTACGTCGCACAGGGAAGAGGCGACGTTTCTTCGGCAATTCAGCGATCGGCTCACCCGTATCATCAACATTTTCAATCGAGTGGGTATTTCCCATCGACTGGGTCGAGTCAGTCGACTTTGCGGTCGGCAGCGTCCGCTCTGTTTGATTCAACTCTTCGGGATTGAGGGAATCGCGAGTCAACAGGCGATTGATATTCAATTCGATCGACGTCAGTTGGTCGCCTTCATCAGCGGTAACAAACGTGAATGCGATCCCATCGCGGCCCATGCGACCCGTTCGACCCACGCGATGAACATAATCATCGCAATCAAGCGGAATGTCGAAGTTGATAATGTGCGAAACAGTCGATACGTCGATGCCACGTCCAACCACGTCGGTGGCCACAAGGATCTGCAAGTTTCCACTTCGCAAGTCAGCAAAAACACGGTCGCGATCACGTTGATTCATATCTCCATGAATGCAATCCAAACGAACGTTCGCAGTCGATGCATGGTGACGTAGCTCTTTTTGCAACTCCAAACAAAGGCGGTCCGTGCCACGCTTGGTTCGGCAGAAAATGATCGCTTGCTTAGGCTCTTCGCGCAGCAGCAACTTGACAAGCGTATCGAACTTTTCATCTTTACGAAGACTAAAGTAGCGTTGCTCGATCGTTTCTACTGATACGTTCGCTGATGAACAATTGATGTGAACCGGATCTTGCAAGTAGCGCTCGGTGAGCCGCTGGATCTCTGGCGGCATCGTTGCGCTCAAGAGCATCGTTTGGCGATCTTTGGGGCAACGACGCAGAATCTTTTCGATCGCTGGTCGGAAGCCGATATCTAGCATTCGATCCGCCTCGTCGAGCACAACGCACCAAAGATCATCGGTAATGAAGGTGCCGCGCTGGATGTGATCCATAACACGACCAGGCGTGCCGACGACGATCTGTGTGCCGTCATGCAGTTGCTGCATTTGACGGCGCATGTGCTTGCCACCGGCGAGCACGGCACAAGCGGTCGGGCAACCCCAAGCCAGCCGTTCGATCTCCTGCAAGACCTGTTCGGCCAACTCGCGTGTTGGAACAAGAATTAGTGCTTGTGGGTTGCGAGTCTCGCGCAACGGGTCAAGCAATTCGAGGATGGGAATGCCGAAGGCAGCGGTTTTGCCAGTGCCAGTTCGTGCTTGGCCAATAATATCCTGTGAATCCAGGGCAGCCGGAATGACTTGAGCTTGAATCGGGGATGGCGTTTCGTAGCCCAATTTCTTGAGACACCGCAACATCACGGGCGAAAGATCAAGTTGCTTGAACGAGGTTATTTCGGGCTGGGTAGGGGGGGTAATTTCCGCAATGGGTTCCATGTCTAGCAGATTGGAGTGCATATGTTCCTAATGGTTACTTTCAAAAACTTCTTTTCTTTTCCCTTAATTCTACCCTCAACTTTGAATCCCGTAACTAGCAAATTCGCGTTATCCGCCCGACTGACAGCAATTGAGCCCGTGAAAGAGGTCGCAATCGTCGGATCGCGTTGCAATTGGAAAGAGAAAATGTAGTGCAGGACAGTTCCTTCGAGACCCGACGCCAGCGCGTTCAGCTCACTACACAGCGGCCAGTGAAGTGCGGTGGGTCTGTTGAGCTTTTGAATCGGGCAAGACGGATTGTTCTAGTTCGCGTTCAACGATTTCGATCGTTTCGTTGACGTTCAAGTTGCCTTTGGTAACTTGAGCCGAGTTGAGCAAGTAAAGCCCGGGAACACTGCAGACGACAGGCGGTAACTGCTCGGAGTACTTCAACGTCGGCAAAGCCATGACGTGACGAGCGCGGGCGGTCTGGATGGCGGAGACCTGAGTACGATTGAAATTCGGGTACATTCGCTCAAGCGTCGCCAAGCAACGTTCGTGAATCGTTTCATCCGATTCTTCAAAACTAGCGTCATTGGCCATCAGATAGCGTGGCAAATAGACCAGATAGTGTCCGTTCAAATACTGCGGTTCAACGATCGCTCCCATCTCAATGATACCGGTCAGCGGAACCCAGGAGTCGATAATATTGGTGACGTAGTAACCGGCCAGTGGTCGGTCGAGCAGTAATGAGGTGCAAATAACACCCAAGTACTCGGCGCCGTTTAAGCGTTGTCGTTCATGGTCGTTTAGGTTCTCACAGGCTTTGTCGATGATTGGCGATGGAGCGGTCATGACGACGCGATCAAATTTTTCAACGCGTTCGTTTTCGCCTTTCCCGCAAGTGACGAGCAATTGATTGGTGGCTTCTTCGCGAACAACTCTGGTCACGGGACTGGACGCGGCGATGGTGGAACCGCGCGATTCAAGGGCGGCGCCGAGGACTTGCAGAATGCGTCGATAACCGCCAGGGACGTAGCCGAACATCTCGCGCTTCATGCCGCTCCGGCGAGCTTTGTACATGCGATCGATGTAGGACCAGATAAACGCGGCTGAGGTACGTTGATAAGCATCGCCCAGTTTGGCTTTAAGCAGTGGTAACCAGACTTTTTCGAACGTGCTTTTGCCACTTAGCTTGCGAAGCCATTTGTCGACAGGAATTCGCTCGAGCGCTTTCCAATCGCGTAGTTTCGAAGCATAAAAGATTGTGCTGCCAAGCCGAAACTTCTGCCACAAGGAAAGCGGCGGGAACTTGAGGAAGTCAAAGGAGCTGCTAAGCGAGTAGAGTTTTCCGCCGCTGAAAAAACCGGTTCGAGTTTGCACCCAGCGGATCTCTTTTTCGAGTCCTATTTCTTCAAGCAGAGCTCGCAAGCGAGTATCTGAAAGCAAAGTAACGTGATAGAAGCGATCCCAGCTGGTGTCGCCCAGCGTCCATGCGCTGGTCAAACCACCGAGCTCCGGCGCAGCCTCAAGCACAGTAACCTTCTCGCCACGCTCAGCCAATCGCCACGCAGTAGCGAGGCCGAGCATACCGCCGCCAACCACAGCCCAATGTTGTTGGCTGGGCTGGGTTGAATCCGAATTGTGAGTCACAGGCTAGTCCACTTTCCGACCGAATCGATGTCGCATTGCCATACGAAGTGTACGCTGCACGGTTTGGAAGATTTTCATCTTACTCGCGCCACGTTTGAAATCGTAACGCAGTAACAAAGGAACTTCACCAATCACTGCTCCCAGACCATTGAGGGTTAGCAGCAAATCGGCCATACAAGCAAAGCCTTCTTCATTGGTCAGCTTGCCATTTAAACGCACCACTGCGTCGCGAAGCATCCCAACGCGGTAAGCGCGATAGCCACACGTATAGTCGCGACATCCACGAATTGGAAAAACGGTTTGCATCATCACGCGCGCTCCGACGCTCAACCATTCGCGATGCTTGGCTAAGCCTACCACGCGACCGCCGGGCTGAAATCGCGATGCGATAACGATGTCGTAACCTTCACGAATCATCGGGACCATCTGAGCGATTAGTTGTGGCGGATGTGTGTTATCAGCATCCATGGCGACAACGATGTCATCCAAGTCAAGACCTTGAATACCATGTGTCAAGCAAGTTGTTATGGCCGCGCCAAGTCCTCTGTTGACTTCGTGGCATACCAACTTGACTGGATAGAACTCTTGCAATTTTCGAACGACACTAACTGTCCGATCACTGCTTCCATCGTCAACCACAAGTATGTCGAATTTCCAAGGCGTCTCGCCCAATGTCTGAACAATACGCTCGATCAACTTTTCGAGCGCGTCCTGCTCATTGAAGGCGGGCAACACAACCCGAACACGGGTAACTTTCGTGTCGAATTTCGGAACATTACTTAAAGTTTTAACGAACTCTTCATGCAATCGACTCTCTCGGGCTTCTTCATCGATCATGGTGAAATTCCAGTTGTTTCCTCACTAACGCACATTAAAAATGAATTTCAGGAAGTCAAGGTAAGCTTTACCCGCTTCTAGATTTCGCTCCATAATAGTCAATGCTGAACTAGCCTATTAGTGGGGAATGGAAAAAAGTTAGACATTTGCGGTTCGGGCAGTTCGCAAGCGCCTGTTGGTAGGGATTTTGCCGGTTTGACGCAACAATCCGAACGAAAAAATGACGCGAAGCGTATACTTTGACAGGTTTGCTCTGCGAATTCTCTATCGGAATTTTGCGATTTGTTCGAAATGGACCTACATTTTTAATCCTCAACATGCCGCCGAATGCTCGCACTGTGTTTAGAATAGCGGTTGTCCGAATAATAGAGTTGTTTCATAGATTTCTTCACTGCTCCTTAATTTAAAGAGGGCTCGACTCAATGCTCTGGCAGAAACAGTTCGTATCTAGTGGATTGCTGGTGAGTTTGCTGTCCGTATTTGGCAGTCTCAGCACAGCTTCCGCTGCAGAAGATTACCCGCCGTTTGACAAAGTCATCGAAGGTTACACGAAAGTGGAGCCGTCGCCGGAAGATGGCCGGACGATGTACGATGTGTACATCAAAGAAAAAGAAGGACAGTTGCTGCTTGAGATTCCAAAGAACTATGCAGACAAGAAGTACTTCATTGGCCTAACTGTCGCAAGCGGACAAGTCTTCGCTGGTCTTCAAGCGGGAGATTTTTACGTTCAGTGGCGGCAGTATAACAAGCGAATGGCTTTGGTCAGCCCAAACGTTTCGATTCGATCCAATGGTGACAACGAATCCAAAGACTCCGTGAAGCGATTATTCACTGCCGAAGTATTGCTCGACCTCCCGATTCTCGGTGTCTCGCCTAAGGGCGGTTTCATCGTTGATGGTGATCAATTGCTCGTTGGAAACGCCAGCGTGTTCTTCGGCAGTGCAGGTCGTAGCCGCAATCCTGGGCTAGCAAAAATCGTTAAACACAAGGCCTTCCCGAACAACATTGAACTCGCATTCGAATTGCCTGATAACAGCGGCAAGCTGCAAACACTTTACTACTCAATCAGCGAAATTCCAGCTAACACAGGATACACGCCGCGTGTAGCCGACCAACGTATTGGCTACTTCACCACCGCTTACGCCGACTACGGCAAATACAAGCAAGATGAAGTGGACATCAGTTTCATCAATCGTTGGCACTTGCAAAAACGAGATCCTTCACTGCGTATCTCTCCACCAGTACAACCGATTCGGTTTTATATCGAACACACGACACCTGTTCGCTATCGCCGCTGGGTCAAGCAAGGTATCGAGTTTTGGAACAAGGCCTTTGAAAAAATAGGCATTTCCGATGCGATTGAAGTGCTCTATCAAGACAAAACGACCAACGAGCACATGGACAAAGATCCTGAAGACGTGCGTTACAACTTTATCCGTTGGCTGAACAACAACCAGGGAACAGCGATCGGACCAAGCCGAGTTCATCCTGAAACCGGCCAGATTCTTGACGCTGACATTGTGCTCACCGATGGTTGGATTCGATACTTTAATGAAGAATTTGCTGATTACATGCCGTTGATTGCAACGGAAGGTATGGGACCAGAAACCGAAGCTTGGCTATCCGAGCATCCAAGCTGGGACCCACGCGTTCGCTTTGCCAATCCAAACGATCAAACGCGAATTGCCGCAATGAATCGCGCTCGACTTTATCAGCAAAATGGTGGTTCACTGCTTAAGCAGAATCACACTCCGCTGATGGGTGACGACCTGCTGGACGGTTTGGTTGGTCGTCACAGTCAAACCAACGGCCTGTGCCTCGCGGCTCAAGGTCGCAAAATGGACACTGCCGTGATGCGAATGTTGCTCGAAATGGGCAAAGACGCGATCCTGAATGGCGATGATGAGGAAGAAGACAAAGAAAAACGCAAGAAGGCCAAAGAAGAAGCTGAAGCAAAAGATAAGGACGGAAAAGAGAGCAAGGATGAAAAACCGGCTGCAAAAGCAGATGAAAAAGAAGCAAAGGCAGACGACAAATCTGAGAAGACAAAAGACGCTAAATCTGAAACCAAGCCTGATGCGAAGAAGTCCGACGAAGCCATGGTTGACGGAATGCCTGAAGCATTCGTGGGTCCGTTGCTGGCAGATTTGGTGGCGCACGAAGTTGGCCACACACTAGGCCTGCGTCACAACTTCAAAGCATCGAGCATCTACGCATTGAAAAAGATCAACAGCAGCGAAGTCAAGGGTAAGAAGTCCTTCGCTGGTTCAGTTATGGATTATCTGCCATTGAATTTGAAGCTGGTTGACGGCGAAGTTCAAGGCGATTACGGCATGCTGGAACTCGGTCCCTATGACTACTGGGCGATCGAGTACGGCTACACTTTCGAGAAGGATTTGAAACCGATTTTGGCCCGCGTCAGCGAACCCGAACTTGCGTTCGCAACTGACGAAGACACAATTGGTCCGGATCCGCTAGCACGTCGATACGACTTTAGCGAAAACCCACTCGACTTTGCCAACGAACAGATTGTTCTGATTGAACGATTTCGCAAAAAACTGTTGACAGACTACGTGAAAGATGGCGAAAGCTGGACCAAGGCCCGTAAGGGTTACGAATTGACACTCAGTCTACAGATGAAGAACGTCGGGATGATGGCTAACTGGATTGGCGGTTCGTTCGTCAATAGGGATAAGAAAGGCGATCCGAAAGCTCGTCTGCCGATTCAAGTTGTTCCATCGAAGATGCAGCGCGACGCGCTAAACTTTGTGCTCGAAACCACTTTCCGAGACAAGTCTTATGCGCTATCACCGGATCTGCTACAAAAATTGACGAAAGACTTTATGTCTGGAAACTTCTCTGGCGATCCAACGTGGCCAGTTCATGATCGCATTCTGTCGATGCAGAGTTCGGCGCTCACTTCATTGATGACTCCCACAGCGCTTCGCCGCGTTTATGATAACGAGTTTCGGGTACCTGAGAATGAAGACGCGTTCACACTGCCTGAATTGCTTGACTCGGTCACCAATGAAATTTGGAGCGAGTTGGGCAAGAAGGTTGAGCGCAAGCACAGCATCCGTCAACCGATGATCAGCAGTCTGCGCCGCAACTTGCAGCGCGAGCACATGGAACGACTGATCGATTTGACACTGCCTAAAAACGGCAACTCTGCCGCTTTCAAAGCGATTTCAAATCTTTGTATGATGCAGTTGACCGACCTGAAGGAAAAGATAGCTACGTCACTGAAGGATAGTGCTGACTCGCTCGATCCGTACACCAAAGCTCACTTGCGTGAAGCGGAGCAACGGATCTCGAAGGCCCTAGATGCAGATTACATCTACAACCAGGCCGCCCCACCAGCACCCTTTAACTTGATGTCGCTCTTTGGAGCTGAAACTGAAGAACGTGTCGTTGTGCCGGATCAACAGAACACTGTTTCTCCTGGCCCTGCTCAGCCCGCAAAGGCTGCTACCAAGCCAGCGCCCGTGAAGACAGCGCCCGTTGAAGTTGAGGCAGAGTCCGACGAGCCGGTTCAGCCACAATAGAAAACTAGGACAGGACAAATGGTCCCAGGTTAGAAGCAAAAGTTTAGAGAGCTCCAGTGGCGAAAGTTGCTGGAGCTTTTTTCGTTTGGCTTAGAGCCTGTCCGAAAAGGGAACGGTGTGAAGCATTTTTCTTAGTGAGGTAGCTGGTTTCGTGAGAAACCGGATGCTAGTAAGGTCACCGGTGCACCCGGTTTCTCAGGAAACCAGCTACATTTGCTCTCCAAAAATGCTTCACAGCGTTGCCGAAAAGGGGGCTGACCCTTTGGAGGCAACGCGACTAGCTAACATTTTTGTTGTTGCCGGAGAGGGTCAGGCGCCTTTTCGGACAGGCTCTTAGTGCTTTGGCGCAACCTCACTTTGGGGTTAGCCAAAATGCCCAAGGGTGGGACCATTCGTCCCAAGCGTTCTTTCGATTCAGCTCAACACTAGAAGGACGGGACAAATGGTCCCGTCCTACGTTACCCCAGCTCGTCAAACTACGTTTCCTACCAGCTTATCTGGCAGGAGAAGGTTTCGACCGAAATTACTGCTCGCTAAACATTTCCGGTAGTCCACTTCAAATCAACATTCCGCCAAGTTGAGTCGGAGATGTTTGCGTCTCGAAGTATGGCTGGCAAGCGATGTGGGCGGACGCCGTCGTAGCAAGTTAATTTGCCAAAGCGGATCATGCTGGCAGGGATGCCAACTGCAGTGAAGCCAGGGTGACCAGTCGCAGGGAAAGGACCACCGTGATTCATAGCTGGACTGACCGCGACGCCTGTCGGCATTTTGTCGTTTAGGATCCGTCCAACTCGCTGAATCAAGTGCGCAGCTACGGCAGCATAGTGATCATCATCAGAACCATCTTTTGCTGAGTAAATGCAACCAGTCAGATTGCCTTCGAGCGAACGGAGTACGTCAGCCAACTGCGCAACTGAATCCGCTACAACAACGAGTGATGCGTTGCCAAAAGCTTCGGTTTGGAAAACCTCTGGATCGCTTAAGAACTTTGCACCACCGACTCGCAGCAACGTGTTAGCGAAACTGCATTTACCTTCAACGGCTGCACCGCCGGATAGAATTTCCGCTCCGGCTTTGCTCAGCGTTTGAATAGCGGCGGTCAGTGTTTTCTTAACGGATGCAGAGAGTAACGTGCCTGGTGTGCCGGCACCAAACTTGTTGCCAACCGCTTTAATGAAAGCATCTGTTTCCGCTCCGGCGAGCATCACGACCATACCGGGATTCGTGCAGAACTGGCCAGTACCCATTAATACGCTGGTTACAAATTCGGTCACTAGGTCTTCACCGCGTTCGCGAACGGCACCTGGCAACATGACGACTGGATTGACGCTCGACAGTTCCAAGTAAATCGGTTTTCCGGCCACATCAGCGGCGGCCTTCAAGGCCAACCCGGCACGGCGACTGCCTGTGTAACCGATAGCGCCAACGCGATGATCGGCTACCAGTCGTTCGCCGTCTTCATGGGACAAGCGATAAATCAACTGCACTGTGCCGCTAGGTAAACCCGTCTCTTCAACGGCCGTTAGAGCTAGTTCTGCTAACAACTTCGATACACCCGGGTGCGAAGTGTTGGCTTTGGCAATTACTGGGTTGCCGGCAGCAATGGCGGCGGCGAAGTCACCCCCAGAAACGCTGTTAAAGGCGAATGGAAAATTGTTCGGTCCGAAAACGCAAACTGGGCCGATTGGTTCAAAGCAGGATCGAATGTTGGCTTTGGTATCGATCGTTGGCATCGACCATGAACCGCTACGAGCCGCTGCAGCCGCTTGACGCAATTGGCCGGTTGTTCTTGGCAGTTCGACATCGGCCAAACGTGGTTTGATCGGCAGGGCGGTCTCGAGGTTAGCGATCGATACCAGTCGCTCTGCATTGGCTTCGATCTGTTTTGCAAAGGCTTCGAGGAAGTCAGCGATCTTGGCAGGCGGGAGGGCTCGCAGTTGCTCGGCGGCTTCGCAAGCGGCATTCAAAATGGCGTCGCAGTCCGACCATGAGCTGATCGGAAAGCGTTCGGGTAACATTTCGTTTAAAGCTGGGTTGGCGGACTGGAAACTTTCGCTCGCATCCGAGTCACGCCACTGGCCAGCTACTAGAATTTGTTGAAATCGTCCTGTTTGAGCTGTCGACATCGTGTTTCTCCCTGATTAAATTTCGATTTGGATTAGCCCTTAAAGATAACCGAAATCGAAGTTTTGCCCCAGGTACCACGTTCTGTCTCGAAATTTGCCTAACGCGAAGCCTGTTCGCATATTTTTTGCCCTCACATATTTTTGCCCATACCTGCGCTAGGGTCTGACATGAAAATGGGCGCAAATATTGAAGAGCAGATCAGGCATGCAAAAACGTTCGAATACGTCGATGTATAAACGAAACTGATTTAGAAGGTACTGTCTCGGCCACGTCCACCCATACCACCGCCACCCATACCACCGCCCATGCCGCCCCTGCCACCGGAATAGCCAGACTGGGGCTTCTGAGTTGGAGCTTTTTCTAAGTTTGCTTTATTCATCGCAGCGATGCGAGAGAGCATCAATTCAATCTTTTCATGAATTATCTCGGGGCTTGCTACAATCAACATCGAGCCCACATTGGTTATCGTGTTGGTACCACCCGCTTCCAACCAAGAGTCCGGATAAATGGACTGTTGAATAGCATTTACTACCGACTGAAGATGCGAATCGTTGGGTAGGACATAAGCCAAATCGTAGTAACGAATCGCGGGATCAGCGTCAGCAGCCTCCTTCGACGTAAACTCGATACTGCTTTCGTGAACAGTGTAGGTCAAACCTGCGTCTGCGTTTTCAATGCTTTTCAACAATCGACGTAGGAGTTCGCGAACAGAAATGTCAGTTCCTTTGACCGTTACTGGAGAATCAGGATCAATCCCAACAGCCGCTAACTCAACCTTGTCGACAAGTATCGGTAGTCCGGTAGTTTCACTGATGTGTTCTAGTGCTTGGCGAAGCGGCAAACTTTGGAAGTCCACTGTTATCACCTGTCTCAGTTTTAAGCGTACTCTTTCTTGCATTTCGCGATCTGCAAGCTCAAGTTCAGAAGACTGCAACCAGGCAGGCGGTTCGCCTTCGGCGACTTTCCATTGAATCGGCTCGCGAACTTCTTGCTTAACTGGTTCCTTGGGAGGTAAGGTGCCGCTTGACGCAGCAACTTGAGGTGAAGCGGAAGCCTGAGGATTGCCACCTGCTTGGGCACTTGGATTTGCGGATGCCGTCGGATCAACAATCGCAGTCCCTGCCGACGCTGCAGAGGTTTTACTTGAACCTGCTGCGGTAGGCGTTGCTGATCCGCCGAACTGGGCGACTACTGTGTTTGTTTCTTCAGGTAAAGTCAGTATTGAAAATCCGGCATGGTCAGATTTCTGCATGCCAGCAGATGGTCGATTGCCATCGCCAAACAAATTGAAAGCGAGCAACCCGCCGACTAGCAGCGTTGCGCCGGAAAAATAAGCGACCTTCAACATCGTTGCGTTGAACATGTTCATTTCCCCGCGTACTAAAGATGAGATTATGTCGGAGTTCGGTTCAAACTCCGTGTCGATGAGGCCCGCGTCCTCAGGAAGATACGAGTCAATAAAAGTGGACGCCCAGTCGTTCGCATCAGCCGCTTGTAGGTGCTGGTGAAACCAACCCGAAGCTGCGACGAGCACCGTAAGACTGATGCCGCGTCGCGCCAACTGCCTAAGTAATCGATATCGACCGCGTCGAATGCGACCTTCAATAGCTGACACACTGAGCGCGGTCCGTTCGGCGATTTGCGGTGCAGTGTAACCCAACAAGTAATGTTCGACCAAAACTTCACGCAGCCCCTGCGGCAATTTTTCCAGCTCTTGGTCAAGTGCCTCGAGTTCCAGTTTTCGCGCTAGGACATTGATGGGATCTTCATCGACTTGGTTCAGTGCAATCACTTCATCAGGACTCTGCTCAGAGACGTTAGTCAACCGCTGCTTTCGCAATCGACAAGCGGTACGATATGCAACACCATGTAGCCAAGCCGCCACCGATCGCCGGTTTTGAATCTTCTTGGCGGATTTCAGCAGCACCAAAAAAGTTGCTTGGAAAGCGTCTTCTGCACTAGCTGGATTCGACACGGTGCTACGACAAACACTTGCGACCATCCCCGCATATCGCTGAATCAAAGTCTCGATCGCCGCGCGGCTGCCCGATTCGACAAACAGCGTCAACAGCTCCGCATCCGACTGCATCGCACCTTGCACAGCCGGCTCGGTAAGTCGCTGTAGGGCAGAAATCGGGTCAGTTCTTGTGGTTTGATGGCTCATCATGCTTTTATAGTGCCACAAGTCATCCCTTCCGGGCGCTTATTTTCAGAGATTTTCTATTCTTTTCGCTAATTGCTCGGCAGTTTTCTGCTCGACAATTATGCAACTTTGGGGGTGGAAAACCAACGATTTGCAAATCGTCAAACAAGAATAGTAGCTAGGATGCTGCACAAAGGAACAAAAACAATTAGTCTTCTGAATGCATCCGTTGGCCCCGCAGCGGTTTCCGGTTTCTCACGAAACCAGCTACGGTTATTCAAGTCCAGTCATGTAGCTGGGTGTTTGTGAAAACCTGATTCAATATAACTTACCTACACCTATGAACTCTGGACCAAATCATGCGACCTAAATTACGGTTTGCTTTGCTCGTCTTCACGCTTCTCTGTTGCACAGCAACAATTGGAAACGCTCAAAAAGTCACCTCGCCTGGTGCCGAATTGAAACTGCTCAGTTCGGAATACAAGTTCACTGAAGGTCCGGCGGCGGATGCTCAAGGGAATGTTTATTTCACCGATCAACCCAACGATCGCATTTTGCGCTGGACGCCTGAAGGCAAGATCGAAACTTGGCTCGAACCATGCGGTCGCAGCAACGGCTTGTTCTTTGATCACCAAGGAAACATAATCGCTTGCGCCGACAACAAAAACGAATTGTGGAAGATAAAACCCGATAAGTCGCATGAGGTTCTCGCTGCAGGCTTTGATGGAAAGCTTTTCAATGGCCCGAATGATGTCTGGGTGGCTGGAGACGGTTCCTTGTATTTTACCGATCCGTATTACAAGCGACCTTATTGGGAACGGGCGGATGAGAAGTCACAGTTGCCTCAGCGCGTCTACCGGTTGACCAGCGACTATAAGAAAATATCGATCGCTGCGGACGATTTTCGGCAGCCAAACGGTATCGTTGGTGATGCTGAGAAAAGGTTGCTATACATCGCGGACATTGGCGCAGGAAGAACTTATCGGTTTAAGCTCAGCGACAGCGGCGAGTTGGTTGATAAGCAACTATTCTGCGAGATGGGTTCTGACGGGATGACAACGGACAGCCAAGGAAACGTTTACTTAACGGGTAAAGCTGGCGTGACGGTTTTCAATTCAAGTGGCAAGCAAATAGAGGTCATTGCGGTGCCTAAGGGTTGGACTGCGAACGTTTGCTTTGGAGGGCGGGATCGCAAAACACTTTTTATAACTGCAAGCGATAGTGTCTATACGATAGCGATGGAAACTTCTGGACTCCGGTAAGCTCTAAATTGTGTTCGGTTGGCACTTGGACAATTGGCATGCAAAGCAATCAGCGTGATGAAGTACTCTTGAATCCCTACGCACCGCCGACAAGCGTTGTTGCCGAGACGCCGCGACATTCGAGCTATTTGTGGCGAGAAGGTGATTGGTTGGTAATCCGCATCGGCGCCGAATTGCCACCCTATTGCATGGTATCAGGCGACCGAGCTCCCTATTCGCATCCTGTTTCTCAGATTTGGCAGCCAAAGTGGGTCTATTTTTTACTCATCCTCGCTGTCGTACCCTACTTCGTTATGTCCCCGTTTCTATATCGCCGCGTCGAGCTGACGGTACCGTTTGGAAAATCGATTTATCGCAAACATCGACGATGGGTAAATTTAGGCATTGTCCTGGTGTTGACTGGCGGATTGATCATAGTCAGCTTCTTCGCAACTTTATTCAGCGGATTGTTGTCTTCACCGTCACTGCTGATCTTGATCATTTTAGGCGTATTGATGTTTTGCATCGGTGGGCAAATTGCAAGTCGTTCCCCTGTTCGACTAGACATCATTAAAGTTGAAGACGACCTCATTTTTGTCGATAAAGTACATCCTGATTACCTGGCACGTTTGCCTAACGTCTTGGATCCGACGACGGCCAACTCTGAAATTCAACGTTTCGGTGTGACTGACATGTGACTGCGTTGCATGGTAAAATGCAACCTTCACAACCCCCGGAACTTTTACAAGGACCTTGCGATGCGTAATTTAACTGGCTGTTTTGCATTGGCGGTTTGTCTATCAACTCTATGTTTGGCAACGAAATCCATGGGACAAGATGCGATCAAGGTTGGAGCTGCAGCACCTGAATTTGAGATGAAGGGCAGCGATGGAAAGACTTATAAGGCTAAGGATTTTGTCGGCAAGCAAGCTGTCATCATCGCTTGGTTCCCGCGCGCCTTTACAGGTGGTTGCACCAAAGAATGCAAATCGATGAAGGACTCTGGTGAGTTGCTCAAGGGATACGACGTGGCCTACTTCACAGCTAGCACCGATCCAGTTGAGAAGAACGCGGAGTTCGCAAAGAGCCTCGATCTTGACTATCCGATCCTTTGCGATCCAGAAGGCAAGAACGCGAAAATGTTCGGCGTCCTGAAGCCAGACGGTAAAGCCGCCAACCGTGTCACCATCATTATTGGCAAAGATGGAAAAGTTTTAGCAGTGGATGACAAGGTAAAGACTGAGTCACACGGCAAAGATCTGGCTGATCAGTTGGCAAAGCTTGGTGTTGAAAAGAAGCCTGCGAAGTAATTCTCCGATGCACCTTTATCTGATTGGTTATCGCGGCTCAGGGAAATCGACTGTCGGGCGGGCATTGGCTCAGCGGCTAGGCCGCCCGCATGTCGACTCGGACGATCTGGTCGAGTCCGAAAGCAAAATGACGATCAAAGACATCTTTGCGAGCCGAGGTGAGCCTTGGTTTCGCGATCTGGAAGCGAAGATCGTATGCGAGGTTTCCGCTCTTGGAGTTCCGACTGTTGTCTCCTTGGGAGGCGGTGCGGTACTGCGAGAGTTGACTCAGAAGATACTCAAATCGACAGGCAAATGCGTCTGGCTAGCGGCAAGCGCCGAATATCTGTTCGATCGCATTCAATCCGATCAAGCAACACAATTGCGACGTCCAAACTTGTCGCAAAGTGGCGGTTTTGCCGAAGTTGCTGACATTCTTAAAAAACGAACGCCGATTTACGAGCGATTGTCTGACTTCACGGTAGTCGTCGAAGGCAAAACGCCCGATGAAATATGCGATGAGATTGTCGATTGCATCAACTCTGCCAACGCGGAGTCGCAACGAATCTCCCGCCATGGAGCGAGCGGCATATAATAGCCGTCTGTAAGGCGCAACAATCAAGTCATGGATGCGCGATAACTCAGCTCTGGTCGTCAAGGATACTCGTGGTAACCGCCTTCGTCTCACTCCCACTTGCCCTCCGTATGCTGGTAGTTTTTTTGCTATCCGTCATTGCGTCGCGCTTTGCCAACTGGGCCATATATAGCTGGGCTCACTTCAGCCGCCAGTTGGGTCCTTGGTCCAAGCCGCCCACCGGCCACTCGTCGCGCACAAGGGCAGATCATTTGCCTGTTTTCGGATGGTGGCTGCTACGACGCGAATCCAAAGAGCACGGTGCGAATTACTGGCTACGTCCACTGCTTATCGAATTGATCTTTCCTCTCATGGTAACTTGGTATTTTCATTTTTTAGTTAGCGGCGGAACATTACCCGATTCGCTAGCGATGTTTGTTCCCATACTTCAGGTCGAACTTCATGGCCAATTCATGGGCCACTTCGTTTTGATTACCTTGATGACGATTGCAACATTTATTGACTTCGACGAACAATCGATACCCGACTCCATCACGATTCCCGGAACGGTGATCGGCTTATTGGGAGCTGCCTTTGTGCCCGGGTGGTTAGGCTTTACTTCAGTTCTAACGCCTGCCGGTGTTGCGGTACCGATTGAGATGGATGCCGTGCAACCGGGAACTTGGCCAGTGTGGCTGAATGGCGCGTGGGGATTGTATTTTGCTGTTGCCATTGTTCTCGTTTGGGGATTTGCTCTTCTAGATCGGCGTATTATTCTGCGTCGTGGCGCGAAGAAAATGGTGGTCTACTTTATGGCGCGTTTGCTGCGGCCGCATTGGTTATGGAAAGTCGTAGCACTTGTTTGCTTGGCGATGCTGGTTGGTGTGTTCATGGCATGGAACAAGCCGATCGTGCGTTGGCCGTACCTATTAAGCAGTCTCTTTGGACTGGCGTGTGCCGGGGGCATTACTTGGGCCGTTCGCATCTCCGCATCGGCGGCTCTACGCGCTCAAGCGCTCGGCTTTGGTGACGTAACCTTGATGGCCATGATAGGGACATATGTTGGTTGGCAACCGAGCATACTTATTTTCTTCATCGCTCCGCTGATGGCGGTACTAATCGTTGTCATTCAGTATTTGTTAACAGGTGAAAAGGCCGCGCCCTACGGACCTTATCTCTGTGCCGCAGCGGTAGCGCTGATGATCTTCTGGAGCGGTCTATGGTTCGGCTGGGCTATGCCCGTTTTTGCTTTAGGGCTTCAGATTTTGGCGATTTTGGCTGGCTGTGTGGTGATGATGGGAGCGATGCTATGGATCTGGCGATTGATTCGCAATGCAATCTGGTCCGAAGGCCAATCGTAGAGCGGTTGGCTGGCCTAGGATTGACGCCTGTTACGCAGATCGGGCAGCAGTCACAACAATTGGCGGCCCGACGAGCCGGGCACATCGTTGTTCAGGGCGGTAGGTTAGTCGCTGTCTTTGGTCGATGGTGGCCTTACCTGGGAAATCACCTAAGAGCCGCTTGGGATCAACGCTTTCGGAAGACCGAAGCGGATCGATGTGAGCTGTTCTATCATGTCGCCATCAGCTCACCGCAGTTTTTGACGCTCAGTTACATCCATTCCGGTGAAAAAACTTCTTTAGCCTCTGTTTATGCCGCAACACTGGTGCTTGACGAGATTGCAAGAATAAAACGCTCTTTCGCCATTGTCTGCAACGTAACCAATGATCGAATTACGGATCGCGTACTTGAACGATGGGGTTGGCAGTCGCATTGTCACGCTTGGTCAGGTAGGCATTTCATCAAACGCTTTTATGGTAACTATCCAGAAATAGCAAATTCATGGCGGACCCGCTTAACAATGTAACTCGCAAGGTCAGTCAGCGCCTCCGCTCCTTCAGTGCGCCAACGGCGCTAGCCGCGGATGAACTCCTTGAGTGAGCCGTCGGCGCTAGCCGCCGATGAACGAAGTTAGGCTTTCAAATTACTCACTGTCTAGCCAGTGCCAATGTCTCTTTCTTGACCCAGTGAGTAAAGAGGACTAGTAGTCGTGTGCGACTACCCCTTCGAGACCCGCGGCTAGCGCCGACCGCTCACTGTTCGCTCCTTGAGTGAGCCGACGGCGCTAGCCGCGGATGAACCAAGTTGGGCTTTCAAATTACTCACTGTCTAGCCAATGCCAATGTCGCTTTCTTGACTCAGTGAGTAAAGAGGACTAGTAGTCGTATGCGACTACCCCTTCGAGACCCGCGGCTAGCGCCGACGGCTCACTGTTCGCTTGTGGGTGCCATGTGGCGCAACAGAAACTAAATTTTGGCTTCAGAATTTCAAGGGGATCATTATGATAAGATTGTCGCTTTCCGGTTTGCTCTGTACAGCTGCTAACCAAAATTAATAGTTAGACTTCAATTGCCCCTAACGACCTATGAGTTAATATGAGCCAAGAACCAACCAACCCTTACGCAGCGACGCCACAGTATCCACAACCTCAGTTTCAATACCCATCAAGTGAAGGTGATGCGACTGGCGGTTTGATTCCGTACAAAAACCCGCATGCACTGATCGCCTATTATCTCGGGCTATTCTCACTGTTCCCATGTCTTGGATTGTTGTTGGCAATTCCAGCATTTATTTTGGGGATCATGGGACTGAAAAGAGTTAAAAAGAATCCGGCTATTCGCGGAACCGTTCATGCTTGGATTGGGATCGTTATGGGTGGCTTGATGACTGTCGTTTGGTCAGCCGGAATTGTGTTGCTTATCGTCGCATCTGTGTTTTCGAAGCACTGAGTTAAAAACGTAGCTTGGGACCATTTGTCCCGAGCGTAGCCTAGGCTACCAGCCTGGCTGGGTGTTGCTTTTGAAATCATCCCAGGCTGGAAGCCTAGGCTACGGTGAACGGAACGGACAAATGGTCCCATCCTAGGTCTAACCACTACACTTGCTACAACCGTTCATTCGAGCTGCCAAAAACAAACTGCCAGACTAAGGCGGTTGGTTCCCTGTAAAATAGTGCAACCTACAGTTCTTCGACGTGTTTGCCCACTCGTTCGAACTAGCGTGTTAGCCAAAATGACTTCAAAATACGACAGTGGTACTTTCATCTTCTGTTACATCGGGTCATTTCTCTTCTTGGGCGCATCTGCGTTCGCCGTTGTTTCTCTCATGCCCGACTTGCAACTTGCAACGTCCATCCGCGAGGGGCACATTAATTCACACAACGCTGACAGCGTACGATGGACAATTGAACCCTTGAAGCGAGGTACAGAACTGAAACAAGCAAGACTGAACGTGCTTCACGCTTTGCTGATCGGGGCCCTTGGACTCGCAATCGCTAACCTTGGAAAATCGTCAGCGGGCACACTGTCGTCATACATTAGCTATTTTGGTGCACCGCTAAGAGTCCGTCCGCTCAGTGCGTTTTGGCCGGGTCTTTACATTGTTGGTGGAGTGATGCTGATCGGCAGTTCCTACGAGACCATTTTCGACTACGGAAAACCCGGCAGCATCTACTTCAATGGATTGATGCAATCGTTAGGTTACATGCTCGCACAAATCGGCCTAGGATCCATTTTTAGCGCCGTCCTGGTCCCGGGTCTCTACTATATCTTCGATGGTACCTCGTTTCGTAGGGCCAAGCAGTCGTCCTGGGATCACGTGCCCGGTATCGATTGCTCTACGAACTCAATGGATGCAACAAATCAATTGGCTGGAAGCACTCCGCCACCATTGCCCGTGTCAGCCCCTCGCTTGCCTTACTGCCCCTCTGAATTCCGCACTCCAAAGTATCAAGACCCGTTGATCATAGGAATCGATTCTGTACCGCAGGCTACATCAGGTGTCATCCCAGAAGAAGACAAGGTACCTGCTGAAATACTTGGGCGGAAACTAAATCGATTCCAAGTTCATGAAGAATCTGGTGAAGCTTTTTATCAACTTTACCTAGGTTGCTCGGGGTTTGTGCTATTTGAACAAGCGGTTCGCGAATCGATCTCCGAAGTTCGACTGTGTTCATTGCTGGCCGATGGAATGATTGTCGTAACCACGCACAGCGGCAGCGGGCTGATGGACCAGTCGCGTCAAGGTTCAACAGCTCTGGTGCAGATCATTGAATCCGACAGTTCTTCGGACGTGATCATTAAGTTGCTTGACGCGCACCTTACCAAGTGCGAAAAATTGAAGGCATCGCGCGGGACCCATGTTCAGAGTCTACTTCGAGAAGACGCTGTAAACGCTTGGCTTTATGCTCGCCGTGCCGTTGCCGAGATGCGATTTCAATGCGGGCTATCGAAATTTGAAGTGCTGCCTATCGAATTCGGCCGGTTTAGTTATCCAAATGGTGTCAAGCCACTGGTTGCTCGGGTAAGTAGCTTGGGACCATCGTCCCGAGCAGTTGTAGGTGCTGAATAGCATTACAAGTGTCTAAAACTAGACGGACGGGACAAATGGTCCCATCTGGGCTGTCGGAACGTCGTGAACAAACGCAGTAGCGGAAGCCGTCAAGGCTTTCGGGAGTTGATATTGCGGGCCAAAGTTGCATGCACGAAATGCTTGACGCATTCCGCTACCGACTTTTCGCCATACCAGGTCCCACCCTACGAACTACCGAACCAAGCAACGCCACCGAAGTTAATAGACAACAAAACCAAGCACACGGATAACCGAGCACTTGGACAAGCCCACTGCGTCCGTCGGCGTGCGGCTCTGCGAGCAAAGTGGCTTTTGCCATTCGCTGAGTCACTTGCAGCACGCGTCCACTCCCGTCGATCTCGGCACTCAGACCCGTGTTGGCAGCCACCAGCAACGGTCGGCGATTCTCAACGGCGCAAAAAATGGAACATGCCAAGTGATGATCAAGGATCGATGAGCCCCAAAACCAACTGTCATTAGTCAAGTTGATGAGCACATCCGGTGCTTGATCCTTGGCCGCAAGTTTGCGAAGTTGCCACGAAACAAACTCCGGTAACATACTCTCAAAGCAAATATTCGGTGCCACCATCGCTCCTGCAACCTCAACGCATTTGACATCTTTGCCAGTTTGAATCGAACCCATCTGAAAGGCATCGGCGAGAAACTGGAGCACCGGACCGAGAGGAATGTATTCGCCGAACATAACAAGGTGCATCTTGTCGTAGCGGTCTAGATACATGCCAGCTGGATCGAAGAAGATCGCAGAGTTGAATTGCTCGGTCCGCTCACTGTTAAGAATCCAAGCGTCGCAACCAAGTAGCAAGTAAGGGCGGTCCCGAATCGGGCTTTGCGGCGGCTCCATGACGCTTTCATCGCGCGCGGCAGCAAAAACTCGATTAAGCTTGATCTTGAACTCGGCTGCCGTTCTTTGCTTTCCGTAAGCCAGTTGTTCTTCGGTGATCGTGCTGTCACGTTTTAAAAGATCTGGCGGCACGCCGTGTGTTATGTTCATTTCGGTCCACGGCAACAAGTTAGTGAAGGTGGACTCGGGCCATACAACCAAATCTGGAACGCCGTGCTGTCGTGCGGCCTCACGAGTGAGATCGAGGTAACGAGCCCATGCGAGTGCGATTCGCTCGGTGTCGGCATCAAAAATCGTCGGCGTGTTCTCTTGCAACAAGATGACTTTCAACAGCGGCTTCGAATTGACGGCCAAGTCATTGGCTTGTTGCAATCGCCACCATCCGTAACCAATCGTGCAAAGTAAGAATGTGGTAGCGACAACTGTTGGGACAATGGCACTTTGCAGTTTGGAATGACGATAGCCAGTCCAGAGTTGCCAGATGGCCGCACTCACTAGCATGATCAAAAAGCTAACCCCATATCCGCCCAGTTGGTCGGCGATTTGAATCATGATTGGTAAGTGAGCTTGAGTGTGACCAAGTTGACTTGCAGCGTAGCCGGTAATAATGAAGCAACGGGCGACTTCTAACCCGACCCAAACGACCGGTGCGGCAATGAAAAGCGGCCAGCGACAACTAAACCGCAACGTGCGTGTGATGCCGACAAATAGTGGAATGTAGATTGCCAAATAAATGGAAATCGCAATCCAACCAAAGATGAGCGCCCAGAAGGCAAGCCGAATCCCTTGGAGATTGAGCATCCAGAACAAGACACTTGATAAATAGAGTAGAAAGTACCCTCGTTTGCCCGGAGATGCCTCGCGATCGATGACGGCCAGCCAACCGATTGGCGCGACCCACGCCAGCAGACTGAGCCCGAGCGGAGCGAAACTAGCCCAGAGGGCGAGTGCACTGGTCAACGCCGGCCAGGCAACTGGCGGGAACTTCGCGGCCAGAGCGTCCTTTTTTATTGAAACTTGGTTCTTCCCCGAGGCGACTTCGACTTTTGACTTCCGTGTCCGATTCATTATTTAATCCGTTAAGCCTCCCCACTGCTTCGCTCGAATGAACTTAACCGTCGATTTCAGTGTCGAGTGAGTGAATCCTAGCCGCCTCAACTGCCGATGTACAGCGGACTTCGGGCATTGGCTCAATACCTTAAGTTTACAAGTGAGGGACCTTTTGAGAAACGCCTACTGCGACTAGTATGGGGGGCAACCCGTAGCCTAGGCATCCTGCCTGGGAAACAAGTAGCCTAGGCATCTTGCCTGGGAGATTTATGTAGCCTAGGCATCCTGCCTGGGAATAACCAACAATTAAACAACCGCAGGATTCACTAGGGAACGCAAGGAACGACCGCTTCATGTTATGTGTGACGATTGGCCGGACGCGGCATAAATACATGCTCGCCGAATATCAGCACCTCTCTGAGAATGGAGCTGACTTGGTTGAGATGCGCATGGACTACATCGGCCGCGCGATCGATCTGCGCCGCTTGCTGGGTGATCGCCGTGCGCCGATCTTGGTTACCTGTCGCCGACGAGAGGACGGAGGCCGCTGGGATAAGACCGAGCAAGAACGGCTTATGATCCTCCGAAGCGCCATCGCTTCGGGTGTGGACTACGTTGACCTCGAAGAGGACATCGCCGCGAGTGTCCCTCGGTACGGCAAGACGAAGCGTATCGTCAGCCTACATAACTTTGAAGAGACACCGGGCAATCTCGAAGAAATCCATGCGCGACTCGCGGCACTCGATGCAGACATCGTCAAGATCGCGACCATGGCGAACAGCTTCGCAGACAGTATTCGTATGCTGCGGTTACTGAAAAAAGTCAAAGTGCCAACGATCGCGCTATGCATGGGTGACCTTGGAACGATTACTCGTATCATGGGACCCGCCTATGGTTCGCCGTTTACTTACACGGCGATGTCGAATGATCGCAAGATCGCACCTGGTCAGATCACATTCGACATGATGAAGCGCGTCTATCGGGCTCACAAAATCGACGTCGATACAAAAATTTATGGCGTTGTAGCCGATCCCGTGGCTCATTCGCTTAGCCCGTTAATTCACAATGCCGCCTTTGCACACGATAAATTGAACTGCCGCTATTTGCCGTTCCGCATCCCGCCAGACGAATTGAGGCTGTTCGTTAAATGGTGTCAAGAAAGTGGTATGGGCGGCTTGAGCGTTACGATTCCACACAAAGAGACCATGCTCGACCTGCTGGATGAAGCAGAATCCGCAGCCACTGGAATCAAAGCTGTTAATACTGCAATCTTTAACGGAGAATTGATTGCTGGATACAACACCGACTATCGGGCCGCGATGGACTGTATCAACGCTGCGCTCGACAAGCAGAATGCAGTTGGCGATGATCGACTGCGCGGTCGCGGTGTTCTGGTCCTTGGCGCTGGCGGCGTGTCACGAGCGATCGCTTACGGATTGCGGCAACGTGGTGCGATGGTGGCGATCAGCAGTCGGTCGATGGAGCGATCTGAGAACCTTGCACGCGATCTGAATTGTCGTGCATTGCCATGGGAAGCGCGTTATGACATCAAGCCTGGGATTATCGTCAATGGAACTCCGGTAGGCATGCATCCAAACGTCGATGAAACTCCCTACTCCAAAGATAAATTGGCAATGTTGATGAAGTCCAGTGATAGCGTGATTATATTCGACACGGTCTATAACCCCGAGCAAACGCTGCTAGTCAAAGATGCGACGCATCTGGGCGCCGTCGTGGTAAGTGGCGTGGATATGTTCGTCCGGCAAGCCGCGTATCAATACAAATTATTCACGGGTCGCACGCCGCCCATCGATTTGATGCGGAAGACATTGCGTGTAGCAACTTCGCCCATTAAATATCGCGATGAGGAAGAAGAAGAAGGTCCAGAGGCGGCGGAGTCAGACGATTAGTGGGATCGTAGCTTGGGGACAATTGTCCCGAGCGTGTAACTTATTCCGCTAAGTTCGCAATCCCAGGCAGGATGCCTAGGCTACGAAAACTACCAGGCGGGATGACTAGGCTACAAGTCAGAAAAAATATAGTGAGGAAGGAAAGCTATGTTCTCTAAAGCCCTTGCGACTCTATTGCCTCTAATCGTTTACGTGAACTTACCTCTAGTCTTGGTTGTTGCTGACGAAAATAAACTGAACGTTGTCTTCATCCTAGCTGATGACCTTGGCTGGGGCGAACTGGGCTGCTATGGCCAGCAGAAGATACCGACTCCCAACCTGGATCGACTAGCCTCACAAGGAGTCCGCTTTACTCAGCATTACTCAGGTGCACCGGTTTGTGCGCCATCGCGATGTGTGCTGATGACTGGAAAGCACTTGGGGCATGCTGAGGTACGCGGCAACTTGCAGGCCAAGGTCCATTTTCCCGAATGCTCCGAAGGACAGATTCCACTGTCCGAAAATGCACTGACCATCGCACAAGTGTTCCAACGCGCCGGCTATGCAACTGGTGCCATGGGCAAGTGGGGCCTTGGGCCAGTAGGGAGTACAGGCGAACCCAACCGCAAAGGCTTTGATCTTTTTTTTGGTTACAACTGCCAAGCGGTCGCACACAGCTATTTCCCAATGTACTTGTGGCGCAATACTGAACAAGTGATGATCAACGAACGGCCCGTTCCAGGCGCCAAGAAGCAACCCACCGGCGATGTCACGCTTGAAGCTTGGCAAGGCCAGCAGTATGCACCCAAGTTGATGATCGCTGAGGCAGAGAAATTCATTGAAGCCAACCGTGATCGCCCGTTCTTTCTTTATTTGCCTTTCATCGAGCCACATGTGGCGATGCACCCGCCGCGCGAGTCCGTCGAGCGTTTCCCAGTTGAATGGGACACGGAGCCCTACCGCGGTCAATGTGCTTACTTGCCGCATCCGAGACCGCGAGCCGCATACGCAGCCATGATTTCAGATCTCGACAGTTACGTTGGTCGAGTCATGAAGTCCCTTGAGTCTGCTGGAGTGGCTGACCGAACGCTTGTCGTTTTCAGCAGTGATAATGGTACGACACATCCTGGCCAAGCAGATACTCATTTTCACATCGGCGGCGTCGACCCCAAGTTTTTCAACAGCACGGCTGACCTGCGCGGATACAAAGGAAGCGTTTATGAAGGTGGCATGCGAGTTCCCATGATCGCAAGACTGCCGGGCCGTATCGCCGCTAACACCGTTAACAGCGCACCCGGCTACTTTGCCGATTGGTTTCCTACGCTCTGCGATGCTGCGGGTTTTGAGAAGCCCCCAGGCCTCGACGGCGACAGTCTTTGGCCAGAACTAACGCGAACAGATTCGAGCGGCAAGACGGCAAATGAGTTCGCTGTGAATCGCAAGCCGATGATTTGGGTGTTTCCAGAATACGGCGGGCAGGTTGCTGTCCGTATTGGCAATCATAAAGCTATCCGGCAAGGGCTTAAAACTAAATCGCCTGGCGCCTGGGAGGTTTACAACATCGCTCTCGACCGAGCAGAAAAGCAAGATATCGCTGCTACGGAAGCTGCCTTCATTGACCAAGTTGTTGCTGTACTTCGAAGAGAAGTGAACGATAACAAGTACTTCCCATTGAGCATTCCCAGTGTTAATGCACGCTGATCGCGAGGAGAATGTAGCTGGTTTTGTTAAAAACCGGCTCGACAACGAAACACCAAAAGCAGCACTGTCTACTTGAAATAGACCATTTCGCTCGGGCGAGCTTTCGATTTGACATTTCTATTTTGTTGATTTCGCCTACCTAGTGCTTCATCCAACTTTAATTTTGGGGTGGCACGCTCTGAGGCTTTGCGAAGGGCGTGTTGATTTACACGTGAACCACGCCCTTCGAAGACTCAGGGCGTGCCACCCAACTGCAGCTCTGCCAACTTCTCCACCGTTCGATAATTCCGAGCAGTCGCCGCAACGCCGAGGTGTTTTTCTGCCGAGGCAGCGAGCTTTGAACGGCCAACGCCATCCGGCGCATGCAGAAAAAACAGCTTGCCGTTGAGCACATAAGATTCGGTAGCAGTCTTGATCTGGTCCAAAGCCGCCAAATTCGGCTTAGATGGCCGTGTTTCAAGAAAGTAAAAGTGGAGGGAGTTTGGATCAGAAGCTGCATTTCGAAACGGATTCGCGTCCATCGCAAGTTGAAGCTCATCACTGCTGATGATAAGAACCTTCGGACTGAAACTGTACTTCTGGTTGATCCGTTCAGTGATCGCCATTGACAGTGCGTTTACATTCTTGCTGTCCGAGTCGAAAACCACATTACCGCTCTGGATATAGGTGCGAACATTTTCCAGTTTTAACGCCATAAGTTCATTTACTAACTCACGCATCGGCAATACATTGTTCCCGCCTACATTAATCCCCCGGAAAAGTGCAACCCATCTTTTTTTCATATAATCTCTACTTGTGTTTTGGCCACTGGCTGCCCCACACAGTCTGGAATGATATCTGACTGTACGGGGCAACGCCAGTGAACCGGAGGAAACGTCTCTGATCGCCGAGACGCGTACCAAAGTTAACTCACTCGCTGTGAAAGTTGTCGAAGTTTCAAAGTCAATGGACTGCATACCCTTCCAATACACGTGCATCATCGCGGTGTCGAATTACCATTTCGTACGTGCCGCTAAGTGCGACGTTGATTACTTCGGTCACCATTGTGCAAAGCGCCCTCGCATCGGAATAAAATATCTACTTCGAACCTACACGCTTCGGTACACTGGCAAACCAGTGGCACACAAAACCAAAAAGATCCGTGAACTGCCCACGAAAAGCAGTGTTGCTAGCTTTCGTTCTAGTGCCGAGTTTTTTCGCCCAAGCGGGTCGAATCGCTCTAGGGAGCTGCCGCGGTAGTTGCTACTATGCGGGGCTGATTACCAAGATTTCAAGCGTGAAGGATATCATGCGCGAAATCTTAGATATGGGATGCGCTTGGAGGCTCGTCTCAACGTTTACTTTATGAAAACTGCGTCAGGGAAGATGCCAATGCTACGCCGCTACGCTAACCCACTCGTCGTTTGGACCATTGTCTCTGTTGCCGCTTTTGCACAGCAACAACCAGGCTACCGCCCACCGCAGCAGGGTGTTCAGCAACCCACGAAACAATCAAGTCAACAACAGCCCGCGGGACAACGACCAGCATCGCAGTATGCCCCACAGCAACCTGGTACCCAGCAATCTACCCCGCAGTCCCAACAACCTCGAATGCAACAGCAACCGGGTGCACAGCAACTGGGCAACCAACCTCTGGCTGCTCAGCAACCGCAAACACAGGAACCGGTAGATCGGACGGCTTCTACAACCAATGGTGTTGGCGAATCGCCGATGGCGCGACAAGCCTTGGAGCAACAGCTGGCAGCGCAACAAGCCGCACTAGCCGAGCAGCTATCCAGACCGCCGTTTCCGGGGCTTAACGAACCACAACAAAAGTACTTGGATCAAGTTCTGAGCGTTTGGGAAGAGAGCACAAAGAAAATAGAACGCTATCAGTGCAATTTCAAACGATGGATTTTTGATCCGGCTCAAAATACCGGTGAAGATGCGGCTGCGAAGGGTGAAGGCGTGATTCGTTTCATGCATCCTGACAAAGGCCTGTTCAAAGTTGAAAAGGTGGAGTTCTTTAGCGGCCGCGATGACAAACAAGCGGCTACCTATCGCGAGAACGACCGTCAGAAGTTTGGCGAATATTGGCTATGTGACGGCGACTACGTACACATCCTCGACCGCAATCAAAAGAAGTGCTTGAAGATTGAGTTACCACCCAACATGCGTGGCCAACAAATTCATTTAAGTCCACTGCCGTTTATGTTTGGCGTGAAAGCCGCCGAAATCAAGAGTCGTTATTGGGTACGTCCAATCGCGCCGCCGCAAGGAAGCAAAGACGTTTGGTTGGAAACTTATCCTCGACGACCCGATGATGCAGGCAACTACTCACGAGTACAGATTGTTCTCGATGCGAACGAAGTCCTCCCCAAAGCGCTCGTTGTTTTCCTTCCGAACTGGCGAGCCGACCAGCAGCATCGTGAAGTCTATGAATTCACCGATCGCAACAAAGACTGGAACATGCTCGATAAAATGAAAGCAAAGCTGTTCCAAGAAGAATTCATTCCGCAGGCCTTACCCAAAGACTGGCAACTGGTCGTGGAACCTTACAAAGAACTCGATGATGAGTCTGACCTTTCTGCTGCCACGGCCCAACAACGCGACCAGCCTCAGCAGAATCAGCCCCAACCCAATCAGACACAACCTAGTCAATTGCAGCCTGTTCAGCAAAAAACGGTTCAGCCGCAACAGCAAATGCGTCAAGCTCAGTCGACTGGCGCCAACCTGGCGCGGCCAACCAAGCCTCGCTAAGTGGGGTATGCTCTGCCTATAAGGTTCTGGGTGCCGCAATTACTGCTCCAATTTTTCGTGCCTTTCGTGCACATTGTGGTTCAAAACGAGCGAGGAAAAACTCAATAGAACCCGGGGGATGTTTTATGAACCACGAAAGGCACAAAAAGCACGAAAAGGAAAAGAGGTGAAGAGCCATTTTGGTTGACTAAGCGACGCAAACCTCTCCAAACTTTCAAAAGCGGCTCCTGATTCTCTTCTTTGCCGGCACTAGCCGCGGGTGAACGGAGCGGTTATCCATTAATCTCCAGTGGTTCATCCAATGGATGTCCGGTTGCCGTAAGAATACGAACGAGTCTCTCCAGTTTTTCGTGCCTTTCGTGTTTTTCGTGGTTCAAAACGAGCAAGACCCAGGCTCGAACTACGACAGTAACTCATTTACTACGCGTGCCTTGGTAACTTCTGCGTCCGTCAAACTGGCTTCGCGGCCGTCGTGCGGATAAGTGAGCTGCCGGTGGTCGATGCCAAATGCATTGAGCAAAGTGGCTTGAAGATCGTGAACCGTAACAACATCCTCTACCGCTTTATAGCCAAAATCATCGGTGGCTCCATGCGTGTAACCTTGTTTAAAACCGCCACCGGCGAGCCACAAAGAAAAAGCGTGACGGTTGTGATCGCGACCATCCGTACCTTGAGAAACCGGTAATCTTCCGAACTCTCCGGTCCACATCACAATCGTCGAATCCAAGAGCCCGCGCTGTTTCAAATCTTGTACCAAAGCCGCGCTAGGTTGATCCGTCCGACCACACAATCCCTTTAGGCTCTCCGCATTCTTGCTGTGCGTGTCCCAAGGCTGGCCGTTGAGAAAAATCTGAACAAATCGAACGCCTTGTTCAATCAAGCGACGAGCCAATAAACAACGCGTCCCATATTCTTTGGTTTCAGGTCGGTTTAAACCATAGAGCTCACGAGTTGATTCACTCTCAGTCGACAAGTCCAGTATTTCAGGCACCGTGGTTTGCATTCGAGCGGCTGTTTCGAAGTTCTCAATCCGAGCCGCAAGTTCGCTACTCTCGGGATGCTGATTCAAAAAGCGTCGATTTAAATCTTCAACGAATTTGAGCTGATTACGTCGAGCTGGTTCAATGACTCCGGCAGGTGTTTCTAAGTTTAAAACTGGCGACTTGCCGGATCGAAACATTGTCCCCTGATATACCGCCGGCAACCAACCCGATGACCAGTTGCGTTCGCCGTCGACAGGCAATCCACCAGGATCTCCTAACACAACGTAGGCCGGCAAGTTCGCATTTTCGGTTCCCAATGCATACACAACCCACGACCCAATCACGGGCATACCAGCCAAAAAACGACCTGTATGAATCAATCGCAACGCCGACTCGTGGTCAACCGATTCGGTATTCATCGATCGCACCATGGTGATATCGTCGACGATCTTGGCCGTATGAGGCAGCAACTCACACAGCTCCATGCCACATTGTCCATGCTTCTGAAAACCAAATGGACTCCCGAGTACGTTGCCCATTTGCTTGTCAAAATGGACTTCGAGGTTTCCGCCTGGATAGGGCTTACCGTGCCACTTGGTCAACTCACGCTTCGGATCAAAAAGATCCATCTGGCTCGGCCCGCCATGCTGAAACAAGCAAATGATCGACTTGGCTTTGCCCGTGCTTGGATTTCGTGGCGGATTTGTTCGGGACTTTTCAGCTTCTTGCCCACGCGCCATTTGTCCGCTGGATTGCAAAAGATGAGCGAGTGCGAGGCCGCCGAGGCTACCCGCATACTGACTTAAGAACGCACGCCTAAAAAGCTGTGAGCCACTGTTGTTTGAGAATGTCATTGCGTTTCGACTCCATGTTCATTCAACATACAGGAACTCGCTGCTGGCCATCAGTGACTGACAAAAATCCTGCCACGCTTGGTCGCGAGCATCGCTGCGTCCTGTGTACTGTTCTACCTGTTGATCCAAGAACCGAATTGATTCCGTCAACTCAATGTCTCGAGGTTCGCGACAATAAAATAGTTCAAACGCCAATCCGATGCGTTTGCGATCATCCAACGTCTGGCTTTGTAGTCGCGCGGCAGCGGATCGTGCGCGCCGCACAGCGAAATCTGAATTCAGCAAGGAAAGCGACTGAAGCGACATTGTCGATGTATTACGGCGAACGGAGTTGAACACGATGGAAGGTGCATCAAAGACTGTTAAGAAACTGACCACCTGCGTTCGCTTTTGATTTAGGTACACTGAGCGACGGCTCGAATCAGCGGAGTCTTCGGGTGCGACAACTTCACCCGTATCAAGCCGTTTCGTGGCGATGTATGGTCCACCCAACGTCAAGTTCATATCGCCGCTAACGGCAAGCATTTCGTCGCGAATCGATTCCGCGTCCAACCTTCGAGGACTAAAGCGCCACAACAGTCGATTGTTTTGATCGACTTCGTAAGCATCCGTTTGTAGTTCGCTCGAGCGTCGGTAGGCCGCAGAGTTAAGTACCAGTCGATGGACGGCTTTCATGCTCCAACCACTTCGAATCAATTCAGCCGCCAGCCAATCAAGCAGTTCAGGATGCGATGGTGGGGCCCCGCTGATGCCAAAATTATCTGGTGTGGTTACGATCCCTTTGCCAAAGTATTGCTGCCAAATTCGGTTGACTTGCACTCGGGCCATCAATGCGGCGGCTCTGGAGTCGCGATGGGTTAGCCACTTGGCCCATGCCAATCTTCGTCCTGACGATCGCTCATTCGAACTAATTGAACTTACGTCGAGACGGCTTTCCTCATCGGCCAAGACTGAAAACGCGCCGGGTTCTACTATGTCGGCACGAGCGGAATAGTTACCGCGTGTTAGCAAATGCACTTCGGGCAGTTCACTGGCCATATCCCCACCCCATGCAATTTTTCCAGGGCGGTTTTCTACTTGCGATTTATGCCGTTTGATGGCCTGAGCCAACTCTTTTTGCCGCTTCTTCAAGTCAGCAACAGCGGAATCTTCTTTCGGTGAGGCCTCGATCCGCTCGATCAAAATATTGTCGACGATAAAACTTCGACCGCAGCAGTATTCGAATCCGAAACCACCGTCAGGCAGGTCCTCTTTCTTGACTTCGATTGGTTTCTCGTCCGGAAACGAATTCACCAATTGTTCGATTCGAAATTTATTGTCGTCAATGTTGGTTACTCGAACGCCATAGTTTTGGCCGGGCGTATAGCCAGTCGTCCCCAGTTTTCCGAGCGCACGTTCGTCTGTCCCGGGATAGTCCAGATGAATGGCGGAACCTTCCGTTGGATTGCCGTCGATCAGCAAGTTTCCACCCGGCGTGGCGCCGTTATCGTCAAAGTCATGCAGAGCAATAAAATAACCGATACGCCCAGCAGCTTGACCATCAGGTAGTTTGTTGTCGACTAGATCAAAGGTCACCTGTATGGCTTCGCCCACTTTATCAGGCGTCCAATCAAATTTGCCTTTTGTAGAGAGCCAACTATCGCCGTTGGTTCCACCTTCGATTATCTGCAACTTACCGTCTTTAATATCGGCCGCTGGCGCAGTGTCAGAATCTAGGTTGACCGCGACGCTACCGCCAGGTGAATCATCACCCGGCGCCGTTGCGCTCCAATTATCCGCAAGATTAGCTGACACTGAGTTAAAGTTGTCTTCAAACAGCACATCGCCGCGGACTCGGTGCGTTTTCAACCATTCGGCTAGTTCCGTTCGTAGCTCGGCAACATGTTGCTGTGCTTCGTACGTCTGCTGTTCCCAAGGTTGTTGTTCATTGGGTAACGGTGCGTATACGACTCGATCGTTCGGTTTAACCCAATGGTTGATATTAAAAGTTGGATAAAAAATTGCTTGCCAGCGGTAGTAATCGAGCTGCGAAAGTGGTTCAAACTTGTGATCGTGACATTTAGCGCACTGAATCGTAAGGCCAAGCAAAGCTGATGAAGTGTTCTGCATGACCGACTCGAGCGCGTAGTATCGGTCGGCTCGCACTTCGTCGGGGTTTCCATCGCTTTCACCCGAACCGTCCTGCCCGTTACGAAGAAAGTGAGTCGCCTCGAGAAGCTCGACGATTTCCGGTGTGGCCGTCTGACCTGGTACGAACTGAGCCAAGTCGTCCCCGGCGAGTTGTTCTACGATGAATCGATCAAACGGTTTGTCTTGATTGATACTTCGAACAACGTAGTCACGATAACGGTACGCGAGTGGCCGGTCACTGTCTGCGTTGAAGTAGCCATTGGAGTCCGCGTAGCCCGCCGCGTCGAGCCAGTGCTTTCCCCAGCGCACGCCGAACTGCGGCGACGTTAGATAGCGTTCCACCATCAGAGCGTAAGCGTTTGCGCTCGAATCGCGTAAAAACACTTCGATATCATCTAATGTCGGAGGCAGACCGGTTACATCCAGGCTAACCCGTCGTATAAGCGTTCGCTTCAGTGCCTGCGGGTTCGCCTTGATCTTTCGATCTTCCAAAGATGCTTGAACAAAGTGGTCGATTCCATTGACGATTCCATGTGAGTCGAGCACCTCAGGAATAGCCAAGCTCGTCAGCGGACGGAAGGACCAATGCTCAGTCGGCTCTTTGCCCCTCGATGCACTTTTTAACCCAGGAGCACCCGATAGAATCCATCGCTGAATCAGCGATTTTTGATCTTTTGTAAGCGGCGTCTCCGGTGGCATCTCGTCGCTTTGAATCTGGTTCCACAAGCGACTTGCGTCCAGATCATGAGGCACGATGACTGCACCCTGATCGTTGCCTCGGGCTATATCAGCGGAGGTGCTTAGGTTAAGCCCTTCTTCTTGCTTCGCTGGTCCATGGCATTTGACACAATGGGCCTTCAGCAAGGGAGCAATTTGGCTACTGTAATCAGGTGCATCGTCAGCCTTCGCGCTCCGTGAGCTAGCCGCTAACAAGGCCATCGAGAAGGCAATCCAAACAATTTGCGTAGGCAGGCATCTCATTATGGATTAGCACTAAAGAGAAAACACACGTTACACAAATTTTGGGATCGAAGTACTTCATTGTAACTAGCAATCGAATGCAAAAGTAATCCGGTGCATACTTTCGAGGTTTGGAAACCACTCGATTCCACGGTAAGAATCGTCCTCTTCTAGGATTGCGGGCGTCCCGCCCAATGTCACTCACTTTCTCGACTTTGCAAAATCACAACACCTCGGTACCGTTGGACTAATCAGCCGGAACGCGTTAGCGTCCGGTTTTTATCCATTAACCGGACGCTAACGAGTTCCGGCTGATAGACTTTAACCTCGGCAAGCGAATACTATCCTTATTTTGAGTACAGCAATTCGAAAGTGAGTGACATTGGGCGTCCCCGCGCCCTACGGCACTCGTTGACGCTCAAAACGCATTTGACATTCTCGGTTTTAAAATGCAAATGCAAGGTGCGACCGCTTCGTCAACTGGCGGGTTCTACAGACGCGAAGCCCACGGTCCCATTACAAGAAAATGTAACCTTCTTCGCCATGCTGAGTAATATCGAGGCCCTGGCGTTCAGCGTGTGCCGGAACACGCAGTCCGATGGTGAGATCGATCAACTTCAATAACACATAGCTAAGCGTCGCTGCGAAAATCCATGTAATCACGACTGCGGCCAGCTGACCGACAAGTGTATAGTAGTTACCTTCGATCATGCCGACGGGATCGCCGTGATTAATATTCCAAACGGCTCGCGTGGCAAAAACACCGGTCAACATCGCACCCAATGTGCCGCCAACGCCGTGTACTCCGAATGCGTCGAGCGAATCGTCATAACCGCATCGCGCTTTCAGCATGGAGCAAGAGAGATAACACACGCCGCCTGCCAAGGCTCCCATGACGAGCGAAGCCATCGGACCCACGTGACCAGCGGCTGGAGTAATGCAAACGAGACCTGCAACGGCTCCTGAGCATGTACCAAGGACGGATGGGCGGCCCCGCTTCGTCCACTCGATCGCTGCCCAAGCCACCGCGCCGGCCGCTGCTGCAAAGTGAGTTGCGACGAATGCATTAATAGCCAGTCCATCAGCGGCCTTGGCATTTCCTGCATTGAATCCAAACCAGCCGATCCAAAGCATCGCCGCTCCAATCGCAGAGTAAGTCAAATTGTGGGGCGGCATCGGTTCATGTCGATGGCCTAGTCGAGGACCAATGACAAAAGCGGCAACTAACGCACTCACTCCAGAACTTATGTGCACAACGGTCCCGCCTGCAAAGTCGAGCGACCCTCCAAAAATCGAATGTGCCCCGCCGTAAGACAGGAATCCACCGCCCCATACCCAGTGTGCAAGTGGACAATATACAAAGGTTCCCCAAAGCACCGAAAATGCAACCATGGCACTGAATTTCAGTCGCTCCGCGAAGGCACCGCAAATGATGGCGGGTGTAATAATGAAAAACATGCCTTGGAAAATCATGTGCAGCAATCGTGGCAGAGTCGCAACAACGTCGTGCATGGGAGTCATCGGTTGCCTGCTCGATTCGCTCCATGTCCTTGCAACTCCGTTCATGAAGAGGTACTTGAAATCGCCTATTAGTGGGTTCGTACCACTAAACGCCAGTGAGTATCCGTACACCGCCCAGACAACTGTCATCAGACCCATTAAGAACACGCATTGCATGACGATGCTTAATACATTCTTCTTGCGTACCAGTCCGCCGTAGTACATGGCCAGACCAGGGGCGGTCATAAACAGCACCATGGCCGAACAGATCAGCATCCAGGCCGTATGCCCAGCAACCTCCGGTCCCGCCAGGAAACTATCAGGCTGCTCAGTTGGCAATGGCTGCTGCGCGACGGCCGAAGTCGAAGAGACGTAGAGCGTTGTGGCGAAAGCAAAGATGAGGAGGAGAAATATTGATGTGTTGAATTTCATGATCCGTAGTTCCTGCTGCGCGAATCCATCAATAACTGTTTCCCTGTTGAAGAAGTCGCGGCCGACACGGAATCGCGTCTCCACAGGCAACAGCATCTATGTTATCGATCGAAGACGTCCGCGGGGCGGCGCGATGCAAGAATGCGTGTAAAGAATCGAAATCCAGGGACAGGGCAATTGTCCCAGGTATCGAACCACGCAAGAAAGTTTAAATCACTCGCCAATCAAACCACTCTTTACTGCCCAAACTGCCGCAGCAGTACGATCTGCAGTATCCAACTTTCGAAGAATGTTCTGAACATGCTCTTTGACGGTTTCAACGCTAATTGCTAGCGATGTTCCGATTTCTTTGTTGCTAAGTCCCAACGCGATATGACGCAGCACTTGCAATTCGCGATTGGTCAACGGAACATCTTTCGAATCCGTTCGGTCTTTACGCTTTGCCATCGTCACTTGAATGCGACGAAGTATGCTCATATCGGACGGCGACTCCTTTGCCGCAGCACGTCGAACGGCCTCAAGGACTTCAATTCGTGAAGAATCCTTAAGGATGTAGTCGTGCGCACCAAGAGCAATCGCACGAGCGACATAGGTTGGGTTGTCATAAGTCGAAATCATGATCACTGGCAATTCCGGCTTGTTGCAACGAATTTGTTCGAGAGCACTCAGGCCATCTTCTTCACCCATCCGGACATCCAGAAGCACGACGTCAGGTGAAATTTGCTTTGTAAGTGAAACCGTCTCTTCAACCGTACCAGTCAAACCAACGATTTCTACATCACTTCCTTCAAGAAGCGTCCCAATTCCGCTTCGAACTACCTCGTGATCATCTGCAACAAGAAGACGAATTGCCAATTTCATTACCCCTATTTTGGACCCATTTGCCCGAGTCTTACTAAGTAAAACGTACCCCACATAGACCATTGTATCCGACAAGTGAGCGGTGAAAAGCAATTCGCTATGAATTTACCAGAACGTTTTCTAATTCCTTTGGCGTTTTGACCGGATTATTACTGCGATGAACCTCACCACTCGCCGAGAGCTCGCCATTCGGTAATACCACGCTCGTTCTGCACATCTTACATAATGCTAGCACGCACCATAAGGGTTGTTAAATGCAAAGCCGCATGATTGCGGCCTACTCAAATTGGGGGTGTGTGTCGCAAAAAAACAACACAAAATTTGCCTATGCAACATTTTAAACCTACATATTCAAACGTCCCCTGCCCAGTTTACAAGTCAGCTTTTGAGAGTTTAGGCAAAATGCAGCGCACCAAGTTGTTACTCGTTGATGACGATCGATGGCTGTTGGAGTCGATGGCAGCTTGGCTGGGCGACCAAGGATTTGAAGTAACTTCCGCTAGCACGGCTGCCCAGGCCCGTCAAAAGCTGAAGGCGGACAGCTTTGACATCTGCCTCACAGACATTGTGCTTGAGGGCGAAGATGGGTTCTCGCTGTTGAAGTACTCCAAGAAACACCATCCGGATCTGCCACTTCTGATGATGACCGGTTACGCAGGTCCTGACGCCGGAGCAGAAGCGGTTTCGGCGGGTGCTTTCGATCTACTCACAAAGCCAATCATCGACCAAGAGTTGCTTACGACGATCCACCGCGCCGTAAATCAGCAGCGCGTCGTCGAAGAGAACAGACAGCTTAAATTGGAACTCGATCGCCGCACTGGCTTGGAGAACATCCTTAGCCACGACGCGCGGATGCTAAAAATCTTCGATATGATCGATAGCGTCGCCGATACTCGGGCCACTATTCTGATCACAGGTGAGAATGGTACTGGTAAATCGATGATCGCTCGAGCCATTCATCGCCGCAGTCGCCGTCAACGCAATCCTTTCGTCGAAGTGGCATGCGGTGCCCTGCCTGACAATTTGCTTGAAAGTGAACTTTTCGGTCACGTCGCCGGTGCGTTCACGGGTGCACAAGGGGCCAAGGTCGGCAAGTTCCAGCACGCCGATTCGGGAACCATTTTCCTCGACGAGATCGGTACCGCTTCAACAGCGATGCAGATTAAGTTGCTGAGAATCCTGCAGGAGTTTCAGTTCGAACCGGTTGGCGGCGTAGAAACGATTTCCGTCGACACTCGAGTTGTGTTAGCCACTAACGAGAACCTAGACAAAGCCGTTGACGAAGGTCGTTTTCGCCAGGATTTGTTCTATCGAATCAACGTAATCCATCTTGAATTGCCATCGTTGCGTGAACGTCCCGCCGACATTCCGCTGCTTGTCGAACACTTCTTGCAAAAGACACTGAAAGATGTGCCTAAAGAAATAGAAGGCTTCACACAGTCTGCTATGGAAGCGATGGTGACGTACGGTTGGCCCGGCAACATTCGGGAACTGGAGAACGTCGTGCAGCGCGCCGTGCTACTGACAAAGTCGCCAACGATCGACATCGATCTGCTACCGCCCTCGCTACTTCGGCACCAAGTCGGCGGACGAACGGCAGCAGTGATCGCTCGTGGTCAGACACTCCGCGATGCACTCGAAGGCCCCGAACGTCAGATCATCTTAGACGTGCTTCGCATCAACAGTTTCAGCCGCAATCAAACGGCTGATCAGCTCGGTATCAACCGCACCACCTTGTACAAAAAGATGAAGCGGTTGGGCATCGATAATATCCAGTTCCAAGATTAATCGTGTGCCACTGGCTATGCACAGCCAGTGGCACACGGCGCAAAAAGACACTTGAATGTACTTGTGAACTTCAACCAGTTTTCCTGCATCTCTCATCGAAGTGATGGAAGTCTGTAAGTACAGTCGAGTCCAGTGGACTGTGGAGACTCGCTCGGCAGAGCATCGTTCTCCCGTTCTATGTTCTGCGAGGCTCTGTGGTAATTTTGGCTAACTCCGAAATTTACTTGTGATGAGGCGTTATCGCCAAGACCAAATTCATTCTGGGATCAGCCGCAGTGCGCTAAAGAGCGTCCCGCTTAGGAATGAAATTGAAAACGCGGATTTACAGGTGATTTATCAGCCGGAAGGCGTTAGCCTCCGGTTCATTACACAACCGGAGGCTAACGCCGACGGCTTTCAAGCTAGCAATTTACTGCGTTTTGCCTTTTTAGTCACTATCACCGTAAGATTGTATGAGGCCTCAAGTTGTATAATCTTTACGGAGTAAATGCGATGGCGTTTGAAGAAGTACT